>CAJNCB010000001.1:611667-917501 GCA_905221155.1 bacterium
GGAAAATTAATCTTTGACAAATTTTTCGTAGTGTTCCTCATAGTAGGCTACTTGCTCTGGAAGCTCTAACACATCAAAAATATGCATGGCTTCTTGCATTTGGCTACAACCTTCTTTACACTGTCCTTTTTGGTACAAGGCAAAGCCTTTTAGGTAATGTAAAATATTTCGTTCATAAAGACTAATGTTTTTACCAATAATCTTCTCTGTATAAGTCTCAAAATAGCTTGCATTGTCAAAAGAAAGATGCTCTAAACAATGCTGGTAACAATTGAGGGCCAAAATCAACACTAATCTCTTATGGCGACCAATCTCTAGGTAAAATTCCTCCCTCTCCATAACTTCTCTACCAATCCGAGTGACATAATCCACATCGTAGAAACTATAGAGGTTACCGAAAAGAATCAACTCATACATGGTCCATTCTTCTGTTTTAAAGAGATAATCTGCTACCTTATCCAAATCATCCTGCTTCATATGATAACTCGAATCTCTTTGACAAATCAGACCTTGTAGCAAAATCCAGTTCAGCTCAAAATAGAGGGGATTTGTCGAACTCTTAGCCTTTTCAAGTTGTTCTTCTTGAAGCTTTTGAAAACCTGCAATATCATTTGAATAGTAAAGAGGCACAATTTGTCCCATCATGGCAACATGTTCATGATTATGAAAATTCCTTGCCTTATCCATGAAATTTTCAATTGTGACATGAATGTTATCCAAAAGCTCAAAGAAACGTGAGACTGCTAGGTCAGACTGCCCAAGCTCAAAGCGAGATAACTGAGAAGTTGAACAAGACTCGCCTGCCGCCTCCTTTAAAGAATAATTTCCACTTGTCCGAAATTCACGAAATACTTTTCCAAGATGTTCCATCTTTACACCTGCTCTGATAATTCTTCCCATTCAAGCATAGCTTCTTCCTGACGGTGGCTGATTTTGTCCAGCTCAGCCTGTAATTCCATCAGTTTGTCGGCATCGTTTGTTTCCAACATTTGTTCAGAAATATCTTGGCTTTGACTTTCTAACTCTTCAATTTCAGCTTCTAGACTTTCGATTTGTCGCATGAGTTTGCGAACTTCTTTTTGACTTTCTTTCTGAGCTTGATAGTCATTAACTGAACTTGATTCTTTTGCTTGATTGCTAGTTGAAGCTTCCTCAGCCTGAATCATTTCTACTTCTGCTTTCTTCTCAACATAGTAGTCGTAATCTCCCAGGTAAAGAGTCGAGCCATTCTCTGACAATTCCAGTACATGAGTTGCCACACGATTGATAAAGTAACGGTCGTGGCTGACGAATAGAAGAGTTCCATCAAAGTCAATCAAGGCATTTTCTAGCACTTCCTTGCTATCAATATCCAAGTGGTTGGTCGGCTCATCCAGAATCAAGAAGTTATTGTTTTCCATAGACAATTTAGCCAAAAGCAAACGAGCTTTCTCGCCACCTGACAGCATGCCGACTGATTTTTTAACATCATCACCAGAGAAAAGGAAGGAACCTAGACGGTTACGGATTTCAACTTCTGGTGTCAGTTTAAAATCATTCCAGAGCTCATCTAATACAGTATTACTTGGTGTCAGCTTACTTTGGGTTTGGTCATAGTAACCCACCTCAACATTGGCACCAAAGCGCTTTTCACCTTTGATAAAAGGAATCTGGTCCACAATAGACTTGATAAAGGTTGACTTACCGATTCCATTTGGACCAACGATGGCAACAGCATTCATCTTACGAAGGTCTAAGTTGATAGGCTCTGACAATATTTCCCCATCATAGCCAATAGCTGCATTTTCAACAGTCAGGACAACATTGCCCGACGTTTTCTCAGACTGGAAGGTCATGTTGGCTGCTTTCTTGCCAGCTTCAGGCTTGTCTAAACGCTCCATTTTTTCCAGTTGTTTTCGGCGAGATTGGGCACGTTTAGTCGTTGAAGCTCGGACTAAATTGCGATTGACAAAGTCTTCCAGAGCAGCAATTTCCTTCTGTTGCTTTTCATAGTTTTTTGCCTCAGTAGCTAGTTTTTGCTCCTTCAACTCTACAAAACGAGAGTAATTGCCCACATAGCGATCCAAGGAATGCTTGGTCAAATCTAGCGTAATTGTCGCAACCTTGTCCAAGAAATAACGGTCATGACTGACAATAATGAGGGCGCCGCTATAGTTTACCAAGTAATTCTCTAGCCAGGCGATGGTTTCAATATCCAAGTGGTTAGTTGGCTCGTCCAATACCAAGAGATTTGGTTTTTCAAGAAGCATTTTGGCTAGAGCCAAGCGAGTGTTTTGGCCCCCAGAAAGCTCAGCAATTTTCATCTGCCACATAGATTCCTCAAACTTGAATCCATTTAAAATCGCTCGTATATCAGCTTCATAGGTAAAGCCGCCTGCTTGGCGAAAATTCTCAGATAAGCGGTCGTAATCTGACATCAGTTTATCTAAATCTTCACCAGACTTTTCCCCCATCTCCAACTCCATCTGACGAAGTTGTTTCTCAGTCCGACGCAAGTCATCAAAGACATGAAGCATCTCATCGTAGATGGTATTTTCAGACTCAAAACGGCTGTCTTGGGCTAAGTAAGACAGAAAAATATCTTTTTTCTTATTGATTTCTCCACTAGTTGGCTCCTCTTCTCCAACTAAAATCTTCAAAAGAGTAGACTTACCTGCACCATTTTTCCCAACAAGGGCTATCCGATCACGTTCATCAACCTGCAGGTTGATATTATCAAAAAGAACCTCTCCAGCAAAAGAACGTTCAATTTTATTAGCTTGTAAAATAATCATACAAACAGTATAGCATGTTTCCCTAAGGCATTCAAGACTTGATAAACCGGCATATGACACCACTTTTCTGAAAATTATGCTACCGATTTACTAAAATGCTAAAAAGTGCTATAATGTGAACGGTTAAAACAATTTACAAAAAGGAGAATTTTAATGTCTTACCAAGAAAATTACCAGAAATGGGTTGATTTTGCGGAGCTTCCTGACTACCTTCGTCAAGATTTGGAAAATATGGATGAAAAAACGAAGGAAGATGCCTTCTATACAAATCTTGAATTTGGTACTGCAGGTATGCGTGGCTTGATTGGTGCTGGGACAAACCGTATCAACATCTACGTTGTTCGTCAAGCTACTGAAGGATTGGCTCGTTTGATTGAGTCAAAAGGTGGAAACGAAAAAGAACGTGGTGTCGCAATCGCCTACGATAGCCGTCACTTCTCACCAGAGTTTGCCTTTGAATCTGCTGCAGTTCTTGCTAAACACGGCATCAAATCTTATGTATTTGAAAGCCTTCGTCCAACTCCAGAACTCTCATTTGCAGTTCGTCACCTCAACTGTTTCGCAGGTATCATGGTCACAGCCAGCCATAACCCTGCTCCATTTAACGGATACAAGGTTTACGGTGAAGACGGTGGACAAATGCCTCCACACGATGCAGACGCTTTGACTACATATATCCGTGCAATCGAAAACCCATTTGCGGTAGAAGTTGCTGATGTGGAAGCTGAAAAAGCTTCTGGCTTGATTGAAGTTATCGGAGAAGCTGTCGATGTAGAATACCTCAAAGAAGTCAAAGATGTGAACATCAACCCAGCCTTGATTGAAGAATTCGGTAAAGACATGAAGATTGTCTATACACCACTTCACGGTACTGGTGAGATGTTGGCTCGTCGTGCTCTTGCCCAAGCAGGATTTGACTCTGTTCAAGTCGTTGAAGCGCAAGCAACTGCTGACCCAGACTTCTCAACTGTAAAATCTCCAAACCCAGAAAGCCAAGCAGCCTTTGCCCTTGCTGAAGAACTTGGTCGTCAAGTTGGTGCAGATGTTCTTGTGGCAACTGACCCTGATGCTGACCGTGTTGGTGTTGAAGTTCTTCAAAAAGATGGTAGCTACCTTAACCTATCAGGTAACCAAATCGGTGCTATCATGGCTAAATACATCTTGGAAGCCCACAAAAACGCTGGAACTCTTCCTGATAATGCAGCCCTATGTAAATCTATCGTATCAACTGACTTGGTAACGAAGATTGCTGAAAGCTACGGCGCAACCATGTTCAACGTTTTGACAGGTTTCAAATTCATCGCTGAAAAAATTCAAGAATTCGAAGAAAAACACAATCACACTTACATGATGGGATTTGAAGAAAGCTTCGGTTACTTGATTAAACCATTCGTACGTGATAAAGACGCTATCCAAGCCGTTCTTGTCGTAGCTGAACTTGCTGCCTACTACCGTTCACGTGGTTTGACACTTGCTGACGGTATCGAAGAAATCTACAAAGAATACGGCTACTACGCTGAAAAGACTATCTCTGTTACCCTTTCTGGTGTCGATGGTGCCGAACAAATCAAAGCAATCATGGCTAAATTCCGTAACAATGCTCCAAAAGAATGGAACACAACAGCTATCACTGTCGTAGAAGACTTCAAGGCTCAAACTGCTACTGCTGCTGACGGAACTGTTACAAACTTGACAACACCTCCAAGTGATGTGTTGAAATACACACTTGCTGACGGTTCATGGATTGCCGTTCGCCCTTCAGGAACAGAACCAAAAATCAAGTTCTACATTGCAGTTGTAGGGGAAACCAACGAAGAATCACAAGCTAAGATTGCTAACATCGAAGCAGAAATCAATGCTTTTGTAAAATAAGGCCCTATAAAAGATGAGACCAACCAATCTCATCTTTTTTTCGTATCAAATCTAAGCAATTTTAGAAACTTTATGGCATACTAGACTTATCAATGAAAGCGAGGTAATCTCATGGAACAATTTTTAGATAATATTAAAGACCTTGAAGTCACTACGGTTGCGCGTGCACAAGAAGCACTCGATAATAAAGAAACTGCAACCTTCTTCATTGGTCGCAAAACTTGCCCCTACTGCCGTAAATTTGCTGGTACATTGGCAGGTGTTGTAGCTGAAACTAAAGCCCACATCTACTTCATCAATAGTGAAGAACCAAGCCAACTCAATGAGTTGCAAGCATTCCGCTCACGCTACGGAATCCCAACTGTACCAGGCTTTGTTCACATCGCAGATGGACAAATCAATGTTCGTTGCGACTCTTCAATGTCAGCACAAGAAATCAAAGAATTTGCAGGATTGTAAAATATATAAAAAGAAGGCATTTGCCTTCTTTTTATATATCTGTCAATGGTGTTGCGGTATCTGGAGAGGTATCGTAAACCTTAAAGTCTACTCCGACTCCCAGATCAGCTTGAGCTAGCTGATTGACCATGGTCATGTGAGCCAGTTCCTTGATATTGTTTTCCTTAGATAAATGACCAAGATAGATTTTCTTAGTGCGGTTTCCCAAGGTACGAATCATAGCTTCAGCACCGTCCTCGTTAGAAAGGTGACCGAGATCCGATAGGATTCGTTGTTTGAGTCGCCAAGCGTAAGAACCTGCTCGCAAAATCTCTACATCATGGTTGGACTCGATAAGATATCCATCTGCATTCTCGACAATTCCTGCCATTCGATCACTAACATAACCTGTATCAGTCAGTATGACAAAACTCTTATCATCCTTCATAAAGCGATAGAATTGCGGTGCAACCGCATCGTGGCTAACACCAAAACTCTCAATATCAATATCTCCAAATGTTTTGGTTTTGCCCATTTCAAAGATATGCTTTTGCGAAGAATCTACCTTGCCAAGATACTTGCTATTTTCCATAGCCTGCCAGGTCTTTTCATTGGCATACAAATCCATACCATACTTGCGAGCTAACACACCCACTCCATGGATATGGTCTGAATGCTCATGCGTAATCAAGATAGCATCCAGGTCTTCTGGCTTGCGATTTATTTCAGCAAGTAAGCTGGTAATTTTCTTACCCGATAAGCCTGCATCCACTAAAAGTTTCTTTTTTGGGGTTTCCAGATAAAAGGAATTTCCACTGGAACCCGACGCTAAAATACTGTATTTAAAGCCTATTTCACTCATTCTAGTCTTCTACTTCGTCCTCCCATACTTCTTCTTTCACTGCATCCTTATCATAAGGGAGCACAATGGTAAAGGTTGATCCCTTACCGTATTCACTTTTGGCCCAAATAAAGCCCTTATGTTGTTTGATAATTTCTTTGGCAATAGACAGTCCTAGACCTGTTCCACCTTGGGCACGACTTCTAGCACGATCCACACGATAGAAACGGTCAAAGATACGAGGCAAATCCTGCTTAGGAATACCCAATCCTTGGTCTGAGATAGACAAAATCATCTGATCATCAGTTGTCTTCATGGTCACTGTGATTTTCCCACCATCTGGTGAATACTTAATGGCATTGTTGAGAATATTATCAATCACCTGTGTCATCTTGTCTGTATCAATTTCAATCCAGACAGAGGTAATCGGATAATCTCTAACTAATTCGTATTTCTTCTCTTCATCTGATCCCCTCATCTTATCAAAACGGTTAAGAATAAAGGTAATAAAGGCAGTAAAGTTAATCAGTTCCACATCTAGGTGACTGGTTGCATTATCAATACGTGAAAGATGGAGAAGGTCTGTCACCATTCGCATCATACGGTTGGTTTCGTCTAGAGATACCTTGATAAAGTCTGGCGCTACAGGTTCTGACAAGGCACCCTCATCCAAGGCTTCAAGATAGGATTTTACGCTGGTTAGAGGCGTCCGTAGCTCATGACTAACGTTGGAAACAAAGAGTCTTCGTTCTCGTTCCTCCTTCTCCTGCTCCGTCGTATCGTGTAAAACTGCAACCAAACCTGAGATAAATCCAGACTCACGACGGACCAAAGCAAAACGTACACGAAGGCTCAAATACTCCCCATTGGCATCCTGAGAATCAATCATAAGCTCAGGAACTTGAGTAATCAAATCACGAAGGTCATACTCATCTTCAATCTTAAGCAATTCTAGGATACTTTTGTTTAGAACATCTTCTTTCTGAACACCTAACTGTTTCTTAGCCATGTCATTGATCATGGTAATCTTGCCACGACGATTGGTCGCAAGGACTCCGTCCGTCATGTAAGACAGGATACTATGTAATCTTTTACTCTCTTGTTCCAGATTTTCTTGGGTCAATCGTATTACTTCTGATAAATCATTGAGATTATTGGTAATATTAGTGATTTCAGAGCTTCCCTGCATGTCCAACACCTGAGAATAATCTCCTGCAATCAGGTCTTTTACCTTTTGATTGATTTGCTTCAACCGAATATTATCCCTACGATTTTCTAGTAAAAGCAAGGTCACGACTAAAATAAAGCCAAGTAGAATGAGGATAAAGATAAAATCACTGGTTAAAACTGTGTCTTTAATTAGTTTAATCATTATTTCTCATATAATAACCAACACCTCGACGTGTTAGGATATACTCAGGACGACTTGGTGTATCTTCAATCTTCTCACGTAAACGTCTGATGGTTACGTCAACTGTTCGAACATCTCCGAAATAATCATACCCCCATACCGTTTCAAGCAAGTGTTCACGCGTAATCACTTGACCGATATGAGATGCCAAGTGGTACAAGAGTTCAAATTCACGGTGAGTTAAGTCTAGTTCTTCACCATATTTTTTAGCTACATAGGCATCTGGCACAATCTCCAAGTCCCCAATTTGCAAGGGTTGGGTTTTCTTTTCATCTGACTCTTGATTATCTACAGAAGCCAAGTCCGTACGACGAAGAAGAGCTTTAACACGCGCCTGCAATTCACGATTCGAGAAGGGTTTGGTCACATAGTCATCTGCACCAAGCTCTAAACCGATAACCTTATCAAATTCACTGTCTTTAGCCGACAGCATGATAATAGGTACACTACTAGTCTTGCGAATATTCTTAGCAACTTCTAAACCATCAATTTCTGGAAGCATCAAATCCAAAATAATAATATCTGGTTGCTCTGCTTCAAATTGTTCTAGCGCTTCACGACCGTTAAAAGCAGTTACAACCTCGTAACCTTCCTTGGTCATATTAAACTTGATAATATCTGAGATTGGTTTTTCATCATCTACAATTAATATTTTTTTCATATGTTCACCTTTTTCTCTACTATTATACCAAAAAATAGCAAGAAGACATAATAGCTAGTCTTTGCTACTGTCTAAGTTGGCTTGTGCATAAGCCTGCCAGATTTTTTGTTGGGGTTTGGCAAGTGGAACATCCTTGAACTCTTCTGGTGAAAGCCAGCGAACTTCCCTATCTGAAAAACCATGGAAGTCACTCACTTGACCTGCTACAATTTGAACATGCCACTTGCGATGACTAAAGACATGCTTAACAGTGTCAAAATAAATATCAAGCCAATCAACATCTAGGTCATAGTCCTGCTGGAAACTCTCTTCTGGACTGGGACCAAAGTTCACACTTTCTTCCGCAACCTGATGAAAGAGGTCAAACTGCTCTTCTTGCGAAAAGTTATCTACTTCTATCAAGGGAAAATGCCAAAAACCTGCCAATAATTTTTCACTTTCATTTTTTTCAAGTAAAAATTGTCCCTGAGAATTTTTGACCACCAAGGCTTTAAGATAAATTGGAACAGGCTTTTTCTTGGGAGCCTTAATTGGATAACGGTCAATGCTTCCATTCTGATATGCCGCACTAAAGTCCTTAACTGGGCTTTCTTCTGGTCTGGGATTTACAGGCGCCTCAATATCTGATCCCAAGTCCATCAAGGCTTGATTAAAGTCACCTGGCCTTTCTGGGTCAATCAAGATTTCCATCATTGCCTGAAAAATTTTACGATTACTTGGAATCCCAATATCATGGTTGACTTCAAATAGACGCGCCAGCACTCGCATAACATTACCATCTACAGCTGGCTCAGGCAAGTTAAAAGCAATACTTGAAATAGCGCCTGCAGTGTAAGGTCCAATTCCTTTCAAGATGGAAATTCGTTCATAGGTGTTTGGAAATTGACCACCAAAGTCTGTCATAATCTGCTGGGCTGCAGCCTGCATATTTCGTACTCGAGAATAATAACCCAATCCTTCCCAAGCCTTCAACAAACGCTCTTCAGGGGCAGTTGCCAAACTTTCCACTGTTGGAAACCAGGCCAAGAATCGTTCGTAGTAAGGGATAACTGTATCCACCCTAGTCTGCTGGAGCATAATTTCAGAGACCCAGATATGATAAGGATTTTTACTTCTACGCCAGGGTAAATCTCTTTTGTTTTCATCATACCAGGTAAGAAGTTTCTCACGGAAAGAAACAATCTTCTCATCCGGCCACATGACAATACCGTATTCTTTCAAATCTAACATATCTCTAGTATAACACAGAAGACTCTAACTGTCCTTTTCCTAGTATTAAAAAGCCTCTTCCCAAAGGAAAGAGGACTAAATCTTATTGATGAACCGCTTGAGCTGCTGTGATAAGGGTCAACTTGTACACATCATCAGCATTACATCCACGAGAGAGGTCGTTAACTGGCTTGTTCAAACCTTGCAAAACAGGACCTACTGCCGCAAAGCCACCAAGACGTTCTGCCATCTTGTAGCCAATATTTCCTGCCTCGATACCTGGGAAGATGAAGACGTTTGCTTGACCAGCTACTGTACTTCCCGGAGCTTTCAGAGCTGCAGTTTCTGGAACAAATGCCGCATCAAATTGCAATTCCCCATCAATGTCAAGGTCAGGGCGCAAGTCGTGAGCAATTTTAGTTGCTTCAACAACCTTATCAACGCTTTCTCCAAATCCTGAACCTTTAGTAGAATAGCTCAGCATGGCAATTTTAGGTTCGATGCCGAACATCTTAGCTGTGATTGCTGAGTTGATCGCAATTTCAGCCAAAGCTTCTGCATCTGGATTAATGTTGATGGCACAGTCCCCAAAGAGGTAACGTTCCGTACCACGAACCATGAGGAAGGCACCTGAAGTACGCGTTACATTTGGACGAGTTTTGATGATTTGAAGAGCTGGACGAACTGTTGAAGCTGTTGAGTGAATCGCACCTGATACCATTCCATCAACCAAGCCCAAGTAAACCAACATAACACCAAAATAGTTGACATCTTCAACCAAAACCTTGCGTGCATCTTCTTCAGACATTTTGCCCTTGCGACGTTCTACCAAGGCAGCAACCATTTCTTCAAATTTATCGTAGTGTTGAGGATCGATGACTTCATAACCATCTTCGATACCTTCGATTTCAAGATAAATTTTAATTTTTTCAGGATTTCCAAGCAAAACAGGAATTACTTCTGTTTCTTTTACCAGGCGTTTAGTCGCTTGAAGAATACGAGGTTCTTCCCCTTCGGGGAGAACGATACGAGCATTTTTGCCAACTAGGTTGGCTTTGAGACTTTCAAAAACTTCCATGAGTTTTCTCCTTTAAGATAATAATTATACTCTGAAACAGTTTTTATAGAGTATTAGTTGATAACTGGGTAATAAGGTTACTGAAATCATCCGGCAAGGGACTTTCTAACTGCAAGTCTTGCTCTAGAAAAGGATGATAAAAGGATAGGTAATGGCAATGTAGGGCTTGGCGCTGAATTCCATCATCTAGACTACCACCGTACAAGTCATCTCCCAACAAAGGAAAACCAATATGAGAAAAGTGGACTCGGATTTGGTGGGTTCGCCCAGTGTGCAGGCGAATATCGACCAAGTGAATATTTCCATAAGAGGCTACAATACTGTAAGAAGTATGAGCATACTTTCCACCTTTAGCTACACGTCTGGTAATAATGGAGTCTTCATCACGCGCAATCGGGGCAATAATTTCCCCCTCTGACTCCAAGTGTCCATCGCCTTTAACCAAAGCAAAGTAGCGTTTTTCAATGGACTTCTTCTGCAACTGCTTGTCTAATCGTGCATGGGCATAGCCGTGCTTAGCAAAGAGCATCAAGCCAGAAGTATCTCTATCAAGTCTAGTTACAATGTGAACCTGCTGATTTTCATAGTCTTGCTTGACGTAGTAACCCTTGATAAAATTGGCAATGGTATTGGAGTGATTAACACTAGGAATAGAAGCCACTCCATAAGGTTTATTCAAGACTAGAAAATGATCATCCTCATAGAGAATATCCAGTGGGCGCTCGATAGCTTCTAGAGTTTCAAAGCCTTCCTCAGCAGGAATATCGATGATAACTCGGTCTCCAATATCCAATAGATACGTCGCATTTTGCGGTTGGTCATTGACCAGAATAGCTCCACCCCGAAACTTAATCTTAGCCAGCAGCCCCTTAGAAACCTCGTGCTTTTTCAAAAAGGTCTTAACCTTGACATGCTCATCTGCGATAAATTCAAACCTCATTCGTCCACCTCACCGATGAAAGCATCCTTAACACGGTTCCAAAAACTGGTATGGCTAGGTGATGCGACAAAGTGAATCTTATGATGGTCGATTTGATACTCGATTCGCTCAATATTGCGGAAGGAATAAACGCTATTGTCAACCGAAATGGTGTGGTAATCATTTCTTGTTGGAATGAGTTCAATCTTATCCTTCTTAGGCACAATAATGGAAGAGCCCAGCGTTCGATAGACACGATTATTTAGGCTGGCAATTTCCGTCAACTGAAGAGCTTCAATGGTAGGATGTAACACTGCACCGCCAAGAGACTTATTATAAGCCGTACTACCAGTCGGTGTCGAAACTGTTAGCCCATCTCCACGAAAACGTTCAAAGTGGACACCGTTAATCACAACATCCGCCACCATGGTTCGATCAGACCTGCGGATACTGGCTTCATTCAGTGCTCTAAAAATCTTCACTTCACCATTTTCAAGAAAAACCTTCACATTCAGAACAGGGTAAGAAACTCTTGCTCCGGTATCTAGCTGCAAATTAGTCACTAGCTTATCCAACTCAAAATCACGGTAGTCCGTATAGAAGCCCAAATGTCCAGTGTGAACACCAACGAAGCGGACCTTGTCAAGCTGGTTTTCGTACTTATGAAAGGCCGACAAGAGCATACCATCCCCACCAATGGAGATGACAATGTCCGGATTGGTATCATTGAGTATAAACTGATTTCTCTTCAAACGATCTCGCAATTCATACAAAACCCTTTGACTCTGTGGTTTTCTATTAGCTATCAGGTCAATTCGTTTACCTGTATTCTTCATCTGTATCGTCACTGTTTCCTACACCGTCATTTAATTTTCTACTCAAAGGATCAAAAAGTGCTTGGGCTTCTTGGATATCATCACGTATTTTACCCATTTCTTCATCCAACTGATGGGCAATTTTGGCAGTAATTTCCAGTCTCTTTTTAATTTCCTCTGGGAAATCCCCTTGGTACTTGTAGTTGAGAGAATGTTCTATCGTTGCCCAGAAATTCATGGCCAAAGTACGAATCTGAATTTCCGCCAAAATGGTCTTGGCTCCATTGATGGTGTCAACCATATATTCTACTACCACATGATAGGAACGGTAGCCTGAAGCCTTTCGATGAGTAATGTAATCTCGCTCCTGTATGATTCGCATGTCCTGACGTTTGCGCAAAATTTCCACTACTTCTTTGACGTCATCTACAAACTGAACCATCACACGCAAACCGGCAATATCTTGCAAATCGTGCTCTAAGGTCGCATAAGTAATGCCACGCCGAGCCATTTTTTCCTTGATACTTTCAATTGGCTTGACTCGACCAGTCACAAACTCAATCGGAGAATGCTTATTTTGCTTACGATATTGCTTACGAATACCACGTAGTTTAATCTTTAACTCACCAACAGCTTGAATGTAAGGATCTAGAAATTCTTCCCATTCTAAGGTCATATATTCTCCCTTGTTCTCATATTATCCTTCAAAAATATCTTTGATTTTTTCTCCAGATTCATATACAATAAATACAATGCTTATTATACCATAAATCCGCTTTCAACGATAAAGAAAAGGTAAGAAAAATGAAACATTTAGAAATTGAATTGAAAACACTATTGAAAAAAGATGAATACAATCGTCTAAAAGAGCAGTTCACAGACGTCACTCCTGTTCTTCAAAAAAATTACTACATCGATACGTCTGATTTTGAACTGCGAGAAAAGAAAGTTGCTATGCGCATTCGAACCTTTGAAGACTGGGCAGAATTGACACTCAAAGTCCCACAAAGTGTCGGAAACATGGAATACAACCAAACATTGCAACTAAAAGATGCTGAAAACTATCTGGCTAAGGAAGAACTTCCTCAGGGGCTGGTTCTTGATGAATTGGCTAAATATGGTATCCAAACTAATAAGTGGCAGGTGCTTGGTTGTCTCACAACGATTCGCTATGAAATGAAGACAGCTATTGGCCTCATGGCACTAGATGAGAGTCAATACTTTGATATGACAGATTACGAATTAGAGCTTGAAGTGGAAAATCACGAGCAAGGCAAACAGGATTTCCAAAAATTTTTAGAGGAAAATCAGATTTCCTACCAAAAAGCCCCTTCAAAATTGGTTCGATTTGTCAAAAGCATGAAAAATAGCTGAAATAATCTCCATTTTTTGGTAAAATAGAAAAGATAAAATACAAAAATCCAAGTTCATATAGGCTAGGCAGATATAGCTAGGATTTAAAAAGTTTACAGAGGACGGTCTATAATGTCAGATAGAAAAAACATGAAACTTTTCGCACTCAACTCTAACCAAGAGATTGCACAGAAAATTGCCCAAGCTGTTGGTGTCCCACTTGGAAAACTATCATCACGTCAATTTTCAGACGGAGAAATCCAAGTCAATATCGAAGAAAGTGTCCGTGGTTATGATGTTTACATCATCCAGTCTACAAGTTTCCCTGTTAACAACCACCTAATGGAATTGTTAATCATGGTTGACGCTTGTGTGCGCGCAAGTGCCCACAGTATCAACGTTGTCCTTCCATATTTTGGCTATGCACGTCAAGACCGTATTGCTTCACCTCGTGAGCCACTTACAGCTAAACTAGTCGCTAATATGCTGGTTAAGGCTGGGGTTGACCGTGTCCTTACGCTTGATTTACATGCCGTTCAGGTTCAAGGTTTCTTTGATATTCCTGTTGATAACCTCTACACAGTTCCCCTATTTGCTAAACATTACTGCGATAAGGGTCTACTTGGCTCAGATGTTGTTGTCGTTAGCCCTAAAAATTCAGGTGTGAAACGTGCTCGTAGCTTGGCTGAATATCTTGATGCTCCTATCGCCATTATCGACTATCCTCAAGACGATGCAACTCGCAATGAAGGCTATATCATCGGTGATGTTGAAGGTAAGAAAGCCATCTTGATTGACGATATTCTTAATACAGGACGTACCTTCTCTGAAGCTGCTAAAATCGTTGAACGTGAAGGGGCTACAGAAATTTATGCTGTTTCTAGCCACGGTCTCTTCGTCGAAGGAGCTGCTGAACTTCTTGATAATACTAATATTAAAGAAATTCTTGTGACTGATTCAGTAGCAACAAAAGAAAAAACTCCTAAAAACGTATGCTACATCACTGCTAGTGAGTTAATTGGTGATGCCATCGTCCGTATTCACGAAAGAAAACCAGTCAGCCCACTCTTTGCTTACAACAAAAAGAAATAAGGTGATTCTTTGATTTATTTGGACAATGCTGCAACGACTCCCATGTCAGCAGTTGCTATTTCAGCTATGACTAAGGTTATGCAAGAAACCCATGGCAATCCTTCTAGTATCCATGGTCATGGTCGTCAAGCTGGTAAACTCTTACGAGAAGCCCGTCAGGAACTAGCTCAGTTACTGGGGACAAAACCTCAACATATCTTTTTCACTTCTGGTGGGACTGAGGGCAACAATACTGCTATCATTGGCTACTGCCTTCGTCACCAAGAACGAGGAAAACATATCATCACAACTGCCATCGAGCACCATGCTGTCCTTGAAACCATTGATTACTTGGTTCAACACTTTGGTTTTGAAGTAACCATTCTCCAGCCAAAAAATCAGGAAATCACCGCCCAGCAAATTCAAGAGGCCTTACGTGATGATACGATTTTGGTTTCTACCATGTTTGCTAATAATGAGACAGGAAACCTACTTCCCATTGCTGAAATTGGCCAAATACTCAAGCAACATCCTGCTGCTTATCATGTCGATGCAGTTCAGGCTATCGGAAAAATCCCTATTCACCCAGAAGAATTGGGCATTGATTTTCTCACTGCTTCAGCCCATAAATTCCATGGTCCTAAGGGAATCGGCTTCCTCTACGCATCTAGTATGGACTTTGATTCCTATCTTCATGGCGGAGACCAAGAACAGAAAAAACGTGCAGGGACTGAAAATCTAGCTGCCATCGTTAGCATGGTTGCAGCCCTAAAAGAAGACCTAGAAAAACAAGAAGAACATTTCCAACATGTACAAAATCTAGAAACTGCTTTTCTTGCGGAGCTTGAGGGAGTTCAGTATTACCTGAATAGAGGAGAGCATTATCTCCCTTATGTTCTCAATATTGGATTTCCTGAGCAGAAAAACGACCTCTTACTCCTTCGTCTAGATTTAGCTGGAATTTCTATCTCTACTGGCTCAGCCTGCACGGCAGGTATTGTCCAATCCAGCCATGTTCTCGAAGCCATGTACGGGGCAAATTCAGAACGATTAAAGGAATCCGTTCGCATCAGTTTGTCTCCACAAAATACTATCGAAGATCTACAAACCCTCGCAAAAACCTTAAAAGAAATTATCGGAGGTTAGCCATATGGCATTTGAAAAAACCATTCAGTTAAAAAATTGTCGTTACGACTATACTCTTAGCCCGTCTGTTAAGAAATTCACCCTCAAGGACAACACATTTTTTGAGACAAAAGTTGGTAACTATGAACTGACTCGCCTACTTGAAAAGGTACCAAACAGCGGTGAAGGCTTCCAACTCAAAATCATCATTAACAAGGAACTTACAGGTGCTAAAATCAATATCACTGACAAGTTTGGGCTACGCCTAGTTGATATTTTCAAATCAGAAGACCACCACATTCATCAGGAAAAATTCTATTTCCTCATGGATAGCTTGGTAGAACGTGGTATCTTTACAAAATCAGAAAGATAGAGCCAAAATGTTTGAACTGACCTATAAGGACAGCTATCATGTAGAGCGCACTCTCAAGTATGAGGATTACGAGGCTCTCATGCTGGCTCTATCAGGATGTGTGACTCTGCCAGATACACTTTATGTAACTTCTTTGACCTTTAAAGGGCAGGAAGTTTACCAAGGATTGGTTGGAGACCTCTACCGTTTTCTATCACATGCAGATTTTTTACATCAAAACTAAGATTTTTCTTAGTTTTTTCTTGTTTTTGTTGATTTTTTCACAATGTTTCTATAAAATAGAAGAATAGAAAGGTTGTGATTTTGTGAAAGATAAACAGTCTGCTATTCCAAAAGCTACAGCGAAAAGACTCTCTCTCTACTATCGAATTTTTAAGAGATTTCATGCAGAAAAGATTGAACGTGCCAACTCTAAGCAAATTGCAGAGGCTATCGGTATTGATTCAGCGACCGTACGTCGTGATTTTTCCTATTTTGGTGAACTAGGTCGGCGTGGATTTGGCTATGATGTCAAAAAACTGATGACATTTTTTGCCGATTTGCTCAATGATAACTCTATCACCAATGTCATGCTGGTAGGTATTGGAAATATGGGCCATGCCCTTCTCCACTACCGCTTCCACGAGCGTAACAAGATGAAAATTATCATGGCCTTTGACCTAGATGACCATCCCGAAGTCGGTACCCAAACTCCTGATGGGATTCCCATTTACGGGATTTCTCAAATTAAGGATAAAATCAAGGATGCTGATGTCAAGACTGCTATCCTGACCGTTCCCAGCGTTAAGTCACAAGAGGTTGCCAATCTCTTGGTGGATGCTGGCGTGAAAGGAATTCTCAGTTTTTCACCAGTCCATCTGCATTTACCAAAAGACGTGGTCGTTCAGTATGTCGATTTGACAAGTGAACTCCAAACCCTCCTCTACTTCATGCGAAAAGAGGATTAGAAAGCGAAAATCATTTTATGAAAAAACCAGTTATAGGGATTACAGGAAACGAAAAAACTCATCCAGATGATGACATCATGATGAGCTACGCAGCAAAAGGCTTTGTTGAAGGCGTTAAAGACGCTGGAGGGATTCCCATCATCCTACCGATTGGTGATCAAGAAATGGCTAGCCACTATATCAGTATGATTGACAAGCTCATCTTGACAGGTGGGCAAAATGTTGATCCAAAATTCTATGGTGAACCAAAAACCATTGATAGCGATGACTACCACCTTCAAAGAGATATCTTCGAACTGGCTCTCATCAAGGAAGCAATTAAACAGAAAAAGCCAATTTTTTCTGTCTGCCGTGGAACACAACTCTTTAACGTTGCTATGGGTGGAACTTTGTATCAAGATATCGAAGATCACTGGCAAGATTGTTCCGCCGAGTATACAACCCAACGCTTAGTGACAGAACCAAATACCGTTCTCCGAGAAATCTATGGAGAAATCTCCCATATCAACTCCTTCCACCATCAGAGTATTAAGGATTTAGCACCTAACTTAAAGATTGCAGCTCATGATCCTAAAGATGGTATCATTGAGGCTGTCATGAGTACGGATGATGTCGCCTTTCTCGGTGTCCAATGGCATCCAGAATTTCTATTTGAAAATCGTCCCAAAGATAAAAACCTCTTTGACTATGTCGTTAATGAACTTTAGATTAAATCTGTTTTTTCACGATAACTAAAGTAACTAGAATGTGAGACAATCAAATGATCCAAGAGGACAATCCCCATCAGGTCACAAGCATCTTTGACAAGTTTAGTGACATGATCATCATTACGGCTAGGAGCTACCGCTCCTGAAGGGTGATTGTGGACCAAGATAAGAGAAGTCGCCATATGCTTGATTGCATAGTGAAGAATCTCTCGCGGTTCAGCGATACTGCGAGTGGCAGAACCGATAAAAATGGTCTGTTGATGGATGATTTGATTTTGAGTATTGAGATAGAGCGCCACCAGGTGCTCTTGTTTTTTATGTCCCAACTCCTGCTGCATCTTCTTGGCCAACTTTTGACTGCTGAGAATACTTTCCATCTCAAGAGTCTCATATTTATGAATACGATGGCCCAGTTCGATCATAGCTTGTAATTCTATTGCCTTAACACGGCCGATACCAGACAGACTCTGTAATTCCTGCAGGGTCATTTTTTTCAAATCTGTTAGGCTTGAAAGATTGTTCAAGACTTTCTGGGCAATTTCAAAAACGCTAGCTTGACGTGTTCCTGTCCTGAGTAAAATAGCTAGCAACTCTTGATTACTGAGCGCTTCTACTCCTTCCTTGGCCAATCTCTCTCTTGGCAATAATGAATCTTCTTGGAATGAAATACTGTACATAAAAATCCTCCTCACTTTATTATTCGTGAGAAGGATGGAAAATTAGATTTTTTTCTCAATTGGGGCTACACTAGCTAAAAGCTTTTTCAAACCTACTTCTGGGAAATTGATTTTCAATTCCTGCGTAGCACCGCTACCTGAAACTTCCAGAACAGTTCCCTCTCCCCATTTCTTGTGGAGGGCAATGTCACCAATAGACCAATTTGTCTCGCTAGACGCTGATTTTGCACCAGCCGTAAATTGACCAAATGGAAGGCCGCTTGACTGGATAGTTTTTGGTGCTGCACTGCGTTTACGGTCTTGAAGAGCCTGCGCAAGACTCATACCTTGACCGAAGGCAAGATCACCACTGCTATAAGATGCCTTAAAGCTTGTATTTGCTGGACGGGCCAGTCCTTGATACTCAAGCAAGTCTGAACTGATTTCGTTAATAAAACGAGTTGGACGATTGTAATTGGTACGACCGAAAAGCAGGCGTGAGTTAGCATTGGTCAGATAGAGGATTCTCTCTGCACGCGTGATACCTACATAGGCCAGACGGCGTTCTTCTTCCAATTCATCTGGATCCTCAGCTGCACGACTAAGCGGGAAGACATTTTCTTCCATCCCAATCAAAAAGACAACTGGAAACTCGAGACCTTTAGCAGCATGCAGGGTCATCAGGGTCACTTCTGATGTCTCCTGACTACCTGAATCTGTATCCGCAATCAAGGCCAAATCATTTAAGAAACGACTCAGTTTATCCAGACCAGTTTCCTCTTCTGACACATCAGAGGTGTCATCAAAGTTTTTCGTCACAGAAAGGAACTCTTCAATATTTTCAACCCTAGCCCTACTTTCTAAAGTCGCTTGGGCATTAAGAATATCGACGTAAGCTGTTTTTTCTAGAACCGCCTCAACCAACTCAGTAATACTTAACTGGTCCAACTGCTCCCGCAAATCCAGAATCATATTTGCAAAATCCCAGATAGACTGGGCTGCTTTACCCTTGATACCAGATAACATGATATTAGCTGAAGCATCTAGCATGGACATGTCTTGCATATTCGCAAAGTCACGAATTTTCTCGACTGTACCTGGCCCAATTCCACGCTTCGGTTCGTTGATAATACGCTCAAAACTGATATTGTCACTCAAATTAGCAATGAGGTTGAGGTAAGCGATAATATCGCGGATTTCCTTACGGCTGTAGAACTTTGTCCCACCAACCATTGTATAAGGAATGTTTGACTTAAGCAGAGCTTCCTCAATAGTACGAGACTGCGCATTAGTTCGATAGAGAACTGCAAAATCCTTGTGAAGGAAGTTTTGGTTGCGACCAAGTTCATCAATGGTTTTGGCTACAAATACAGCCTCATCTAGCTCATCATTGGCACGATAGTAAACGATTTGCTCCCCATCAGCATTTTGAGTCCAGAGATTCTTAGGACGGCGGTTTTTATTATTTTTAATGACCTCGTTGGCGGCTTGGAGAATGGTTTTTGTTGAACGATAATTCTCCTCTAACAAAACAACCTTGGCTTGGGGGTAATCCTTTTCAAAGTCCAAGATATTCTGCATATCAGCACCACGCCAACCGTAGATAGACTGATCCGCATCCCCAACCACACAGATATTTTTAAAGCGAGACGCTAAGAGTTTGACCAATTGGTACTGGGCATGGTTGGTATCTTGATACTCATCAACATGGATGTATTGGAATTTCTGTTGATAGTAAGTCAAAACATCAGGATTTTGATCAAAGAGACGCAGGGTCAGCATAATCAAATCATCAAAATCAACCGACTCCGACTGACGCAATTCTTTTTGGTAAGCAGTGTAACACTGGGACACGATTTGCGTGTACATATCACCAGCTTGGGCAGCATAAGCCACATCATCAATCAAATCATTCTTAGCATTGGAAATAGTCCCTAAGATGCTCCGTTCATTCCATTTTTTAGGATCCAAGTTCAACTGCTTGAGAATACGTTTCATGAGAGTTCGCTGTTCACCAGGATCGACAATTGTAAAATTACGATTGTAGCCAATATGGTCCGCATCGCGACGCAAAATACGAACACACATGGAGTGGAAGGTCGCAATCAGACAGTCCTGAGTGGCTGGATTGAGGCTATAAGCACGCTCTTTCATCTCACGCGCAGCCTTGTTGGTAAAGGTAATGGCCAAGATATTCCAAGGATTGACCAGCTTTTCATCAATCAGATAAGCAATACGGTGGGTCAAAACTCGGGTCTTTCCAGAACCAGCCCCTGCCATAATTAACAAGGGACCTTCTGTCGTTTGCACCGCCTCAGCCTGACGGTCATTCATTCCATTTAATAATGCGTTCATCTTCTCTTCCTTACTCTTGAAGTCAATATTTCTATTATATCAGAATTCAAGGAAAATATCTTTACCTAGACTGGTTACGTGTAAAAGGCAACTTCTTATATCTAGATAAAAAATGAGCTTGGATAGTATTTCCAAACTCATTTTTTACTCAATGAAAATCGAAGTGCAAACTAGGAAGCTAGCCGCAGGTTGCTCAAAGCACTGCTTTGAGGTTGTAAATAAGACTGACGAAGTCAGTCACATATATAATCCAAGGTGAAGCTGACGTGGTTTGAAGAGATTTTCGAAGAGTATAAAGTCAATTTCAATATACTAGAACAAACCTAGAACGGTTCCATCACTTTCAACATCCATGTTGAGGGCTGCTGGTCGTTTTGGAAGTCCTGGCATGGTCATAACATCACCAGTTAAGGCAACGATGAAGCCTGCACCTAATTTTGGGACCAATTCGCGAATGGTAATTTCAAAGTTTTCAGGTGCTCCAAGTGCATTTGGATTGTCAGAGAAACTGTACTGAGTTTTAGCCATACAGATTGGCAATTTATCCCAACCGTTTTGAACAATTTGAGCGATTTGCGTTTGAGCTTTCTTTTCAAAGTTCACTTTGCTACCACGGTAGATTTCAGTAACAATCTTTTCAATCTTTTCTTGGACAGAAAGGTCATTGTCATACAAACGTTTATAGTTAGCTGGGTTTTCAGCGATAGTCTTAACAACTGTTTCGGCAAGTGCTACACCACCTTCTGCACCATCAGCCCAAACACTAGCCAGCTCAACTGGAACATCAATTGAGGCACAGAGTTCTTTCAAGGCTGCAATTTCAGCTTCTGTATCAGATACAAATTCGTTAATCGCAACAACTGCTGGAATACCGAACTTACGGATGTTCTCAACATGGCGTTTCAAGTTGGCAAAACCGGCACGAACTGCCTCCACATTTTCCTCTGTAAGAGCATCTTTAGACACGCCACCATTCATCTTAAGGGCACGAAGGGTTGCGACAATAACAACTGCATCTGGAGAAGTTGGCAAGTTTGGTGTCTTGATATCAAGGAATTTCTCAGCACCAAGGTCTGCACCAAAACCAGCTTCAGTAACTGTGTAATCAGCCAAGTGAAGGGCTGTTGTCGTTGCCAAGACAGAGTTACATCCATGAGCGATATTGGCAAATGGACCACCGTGTACAAAGGCAGGTGTACCGTAAATTGTCTGAACCAAGTTTGGCTTAATAGCATCCTTCAAGATCAACGCCAAGGCACCTTCAACCTGCAAATCACCTACAGAAACAGGTGTACGGTCATAGCGATAACCGATAACGATATTAGCCAAACGGCGTTTCAAGTCCTCGATGTCTGTTGCCAAGCAAAGAATTGCCATGATTTCGGAAGCAACTGTAATATCAAAGCCATCCTCACGTGGAATACCATTTAGAGGACCACCAAGTCCAACGGTCACATGGCGAAGAGCACGGTCATTCAAGTCTACTACACGTTTCCAAAGGATACGACGTTGGTCAATTCCCAACTCATTTCCTTGGTGTAAGTGGTTGTCAATCAAGGCAGAAAGCGCATTGTTGGCAGTTGTAATAGCATGCATGTCTCCAGTGAAGTGGAGGTTGATGTCTTCCATTGGAAGAACTTGGGCATAACCACCACCTGCAGCACCACCCTTAATCCCCATTACTGGACCAAGAGATGGTTCGCGGATAGCAATCATAGTTTTCTTTCCAATTCTATTCAAGGCATCCGCAAGACCAATGGTAATAGTTGATTTTCCTTCACCTGCAGGTGTTGGGTTGATGGCGGTAACCAAAATCAATTTCCCAACTGGATTGCTCTCAACTGCACGAATTTTATCAAAGCTGAGCTTAGCCTTGTACTTTCCGTACAACTCCAAATCGTCGTAAGAAATACCAAGTTTCTCTACAACATCAACGATTGGCTTCAACTCAATACTCTGTGCGATTTCAATATCTGTTTTCATCCAAAACTCCTCTAACCTCTTATATGATAATTCATTATATCACAAAACAAGATTTTTAACATCCTAAAACTCTCTAAACGTTCGTAAATATCCCTGTTTTTAAGGTTTTTAGAGTCCTTTCTTAAATTTTATATGGCTTTATAGTTTGAAACTATATTCTTTCCTTTTACCAAAATTTTATCACTTTCATTTTACTTACCGTTTATTTTTGTGTACAATAGTGCTATGAAAATTTTAGTTACATCGGGCGGTACCAGTGAAGCTATCGATAGCGTCCGCTCTATCACTAACCATTCTACAGGTCGTTTGGGGAAAATCATCACAGAAACCCTGCTTACTGCGGGGCATGAAGTTTGTCTGATAACAACAAAACGAGCTGAGAAGCCAGAACCCCATCCCAACCTAAGCATTCGAGAAATTAACAATACAAACGACCTTCTTCTTGAAATGCAAGAACGTGTTAAGGACTATCAGGTTTTGATTCACTCAATGGCGGTGTCCGATTACACTCCTGTCTATATGACCGGGCTGGAAGAAGTTCAGGCTAGCTCCAATCTAGAAGAATTTTTAAGCAAGCAAAATCATCAAGCTAAGATTTCTTCAACTGACGAGGTTCAGGTTTTGTTTCTGAAAAAAACACCCAAGATCATCTCTCTAGTCAAAGAGTGGAATCCAGCTATTCATCTGATTGGTTTCAAACTGCTGGTAGATGTTTCCGAAGACCATCTGGTTGACATTGCTAGAAAAAGTCTTATCAAGAACAAAGCAGACTTAATCATAGCAAATGACCTAACCCAAATCTCAGCAAAGCAGCATCGTGCAATCTTTGTTGAGAAAGATTATCTTCAAACGGTTAATACTAAAGAAGAAATTGCAAAACTCCTCCTTGAAAAAATTCAAAACTATCATTCTTAGAAAGGAAAGCCATGGCAAACATTCTCTTGGCTGTAACGGGCTCAATCGCCTCTTACAAGTCGGCAGATTTAGTCAGTTCGCTTAAAAAACAAGGTCATCAAGTCACTGTCTTAATGACTCAGGCTGCTACAGAGTTTATCCAACCTTTGACACTACAGGTACTCTCACAGAATTACGTCCACTTAGATGTCATGAAGGAACCCTATCCTGATCAAGTCAATCATATCGAACTTGGAAAAAAAGTAGATTTATTTATCGTGGCCCCTGCAACAGCTAACACTATTGCAAAACTAGCCCACGGCTTTGCGGACAACATGGTGACCAGTACGGCTCTAGCCTTGCCAAGTCATATCCCAAAACTCATCGCACCAGCTATGAATACAAAAATGTATGACCATCCAGCAACTCAGGCTAATCTGAAAACATTAGAAGCCTACGGCTATCAGCTGATTGCTCCTAAGGAGTCCCTACTAGCTTGTGGCGACCATGGACGAGGAGCTTTAGCCGACCTTACAATTATTTTAGAAAGAATAAAGGAAACTCTCGATGAAAAAACGCTCTAATATTGCACCTATTGCTATCTTTTTTGCAACCATGCTTGTGATTCATTTTCTAAGCTCACTTATCTTTAACCTTTTTCCATTTCCAATCAAACCGACCATTGTTCATATTCCTGTCATTATTGCCAGCATTATTTACGGTCCACGAGTTGGGGTTACACTTGGATTTTTAATGGGGTTACTTAGTTTGACGGTTAATACAATTACGATTCTGCCTACAAGCTACCTCTTCTCACCTTTTGTACCAAACGGAAACATCTACTCAGCTATCATAGCTATCGTCCCACGTATTTTGATTGGTTTAACTCCTTATCTAGTCTATAAACTAATGAAAAACAAGACTGGCCTGATTTTAGCTGGTGCCCTTGGTTCACTTACCAACACAGTCTTTGTACTTGGTGGAATTTTCTACCTTTTTGGAAATGTTTTTGATGGTAATATCCAAAAACTCCTAGCAACTGTTATCTCAACAAATTCGATTGCCGAATTAGTCATTTCCGCAGTTCTAACCCTAGCTATTGTCCCAAGACTACAGACTTTGAAAAAATAAAAACAATCTCCACTTTCAAACCTGAAGGTGGAGATTTTGCTCTATATCGTTACTATTATTAGTGAAATCTTTACTAACTTTTAACTAAAAAACGACCTATAAACCTAAGTAAATTCTTGCTTTATTGTCTGGTTTGTTGTACTATACTAGTGTATATACAGATAAAAAGGAGATTCTTATGAATACACGGAAAAAGACACAATTTATGACAATGACTGCCCTCTTAACGGCTATTGCAATTTTGATTCCAATTGTTATGCCTTTTAAGATTGTCATTCCACCTGCTTCTTACACTTTGGGAAGCCACATCGCTATTTTTATTGCCATGTTCTTATCGCCCTTGATGGCAATTTTTGTTATCCTAGCCTCTAGTTTTGGATTTTTGATGGCTGGCTATCCCATGGTGATCGTTTTTAGAGCTTTTTCCCATATCTTTTTTGGTACATTAGGGGCTCTTTACTTACAAAAATTCCCCGATACCCTAGATAAACCAAAAGCTTCCTGGATTTTTAACTTTGTTTTAGCGCTTATCCATGCCCTTGCTGAAGTATTAGCCTGTGTCGTTTTTTACGCAACTTCTGGTACCAATGTAGAAAATATGTTTTATGTTCTATTTGTGCTAGTTGGATTTGGTACAATTATCCATAGTATGGTAGACTATACATTAGCACTAACTGTCTATAAAGTGCTTCGAAAACGCCGTTAAAAGGAAGAACTATGACAAAAGATCGCAAACAAGCCCTGCTCCAACTCTTGAAAGAAGCTCCTAAAGCCCTCAACGGCCAAAGTTTAGCGGAACATTTTCATGTCACACGTCAGGTCATTGTGCAGGACATTGCAATTTTGAGAGCCGATGGCGCTCCTATCCTATCCACTAATCGTGGCTACGTCTATAAGCAAATTGAAACCAATCCTTATGTTCACAAACTTTTCAAAGTGAAACATGAAGTTGAAGAAATCGGTCAAGAACTCCTTGCTATCGTTGATAATGGTGGACGTGTTCAAAATACCTTGATTGACCATCCCGTCTATGGAGAAATTGAAACCTTGCTGAAACTGTCTTGTCGTAGAGATGTGCAACATTTTCTAGAACAAGTCGAGCATTCAGATTTTAGACCTCTGTCTGAATTAACAGATGGCATCCATTACCACCTAGTCGAAGCCGAAACACAACAAGACCTCCACTATATCGAGGAGGCCTTGGATCAGCTAGGTTATTTAGTAAAAGACTAGAAGATTTTCTTCTCCCAATCATCTTCTGTACGACGAGGGTAGAAAAACTCTGACTTGTCAGGAGCTTCCATCATCTCCATCAAAGGTAGCATATCATAGGCCAGATCCAAGTTTGGAATCTGGTCTTTTTGCACCCAAGAAACTTCTCCTTCATCTGAAGAGCGAAGAGTACCAGAGAACTCAGTCGCCTTATAACAAACGACAATATAGCGCCCACCTGTATCCAGAGGCCAATTTTTAATACCGACAAGTTGAGGATTTTGGATAGTCAACCCTGTTTCTTCATAGATTTCACGAATGACAGACTCAGCGAAAGACTCGCCGTTTTCTACATGGCCTCCTGGAAAGGCATAACCTGACCAGCGATTAGTTTCAGGAGAGCGATACTGCATTACCACGCGCTGAGTTTCGAGGTCTTCAATCAGACAAATATTTGTTAAAATCGTTAATTGGGAACGGGACATATTTTCTCCTTTAGGTACTATTCTAATCCAGCGCCTTGACTTCCAGCATCATATCACGTATCTGAGCCGCTAGTTCAAAGTCAAGCAATTCGACGGCTTCTTGCATTTGTTTTTCTAGTTTTTTGACAAGTTCCTTACGTTCTTGTTTGTTGAGGCTGTTGATATCGACTTCCTTGTCCTCTTCTTTAGTAACTGCCTTGGTCACAGCAATCAGGTCACGGATTTCTTTCTTGATTGTCTGAGGAACAATACCGTGTTCTTCATTATAAGCCATCTGGATTTTGCGACGACGGGCAGTTTCATCGATAGCACGTTGCATAGACTGGGTAACTGTGTCCGCATACATGATGACATGACCTTCACTGTTACGGGCAGCACGCCCAATGGTCTGGATGAGACCACGTTCGTTACGAAGGAAGCCTTCCTTGTCAGCATCAAGAATGGCAACCAAGCTTACTTCAGGAACGTCAATCCCTTCACGAAGGAGGTTGATTCCGACCAAGACATCAAAAACACCCAAACGTAAGTCACGAATAATCTCCGTCCGCTCCAAGGTCTTAATATCCGAGTGCATGTACTTGACCTTGATCCCCATTTCCTTAAAGTAGTCGGTCAAGTCCTCTGCCATTTTCTTGGTCAAAGTGGTGATAAAGGTACGCTCATTTTTCTCAACACGGGCATTAATTTCACCTAAGAGATCATCAATCTGTCCCATAGTCGGACGGACTTCCACCTCTGGATCCAAGAGTCCCGTTGGACGAATGATTTGCTCAATCACTGTCTCGGTCTGTTCATTTTCATAGTCACCAGGTGTCGCTGAAACGTAAACAATCTGGTGCACATGACTTTCAAACTCCTCACGACGGAGAGGACGATTATCCAGAGCAGACGGCAAACGGAAACCATAATTAACCAGCATTTCCTTACGTGAGCGGTCTCCATTGTACATGCCCTTGATTTGTCCCATGGTCATGTGACTCTCGTCAATCATAATCAAAAAATCATCTGGGAAGAAGTCGAGAAGCGTATAAGGAGGCTCTCCTTCGCTACGACCATCCATGTGGCGTGAGTAGTTTTCAACCCCATTGGTATAGCCCATCTCCCGCAGCATTTCGATATCATACTCTGTCCGCTGTTTCAAACGTTGGGCTTCAAGCAATTTACCTTCCTTCTCAAAGATAGCTAGTTGCTCCTCCAATTCGGCCTGAATCTTGGCAATGGCCACTTCCATGTGGTCGTCATTGGTCACAAAGTGAGTGGCTGGGAAAATCGCCAAATGATCCACTTCTCCCAAGACCTGACCTGTCAAAGCCTCCACTTCGCGGATACGATCAATCTCGTCTCCAAAGAATTCTACTCGAAAGGCGTGTTCATCACGGGAAGCAGGGAAAATCTCCACCACATCCCCACGAACACGAAATCTCCCCCGTTGGAAATCAATATCATTACGTTCAAACTGGATATCAACCAAGTCATTCAAAAGTTTATCACGAGAAATCTCTAGACCAGGACGGAGACTAACGACACTATCAGCGTATTCCTTGGGCGAACCAAGACCATAGATACAAGAAACGGAAGCTACGACAATAACATCATTACGCTCCAGAAGGGCCGAAGTCGCTGAGTGACGAAGTTTGTCAATCTCATCATTGACAGAGCTATCCTTTTCAATATAGGTATCGCTAGAAGGGACATAGGCCTCAGGTTGGTAATAATCATAGTAAGATACGAAGTACTCAACTGCATTTTCAGGGAAAAATTCCTTGAACTCGCCATAGAGCTGGCCTGCTAGAGTTTTATTGTGGGCAATGACCAGAGTGGGTTTATTGACTTTGGAAATGACCTGACTCATGGTATAGGTCTTCCCTGTTCCAGTCGCCCCCATCAGAATCTGAGCTTTTTCTCCACCCTCAATGTTATCTACCAACTGCTCGATAGCTTGTGGTTGGTCTCCTGATGGTTGATACTTTGATACTAGTTTAAATTGATTATCTGTAATGCGGTTAATCATAAGAATCCTCTCTCCATGTGCTATTCCTATTTTAGCATACTTGTAGCATTTTCACGAAGAAAAGGACGGAACGAAGTTACATCCTTTCATTTTCTTTCTTTAATTGATAGGCGAGATAGACAATCAGCAGTAGCAAGACCAGACTTGTCATGATAGAACCTTCTATCCCAAAAGATCCACCTGATAGCCAGCCCTGATCGCCTTGTGGTAAAAAGGTCATCAATGACGTTCCTGACGGCTGACCACTAACTAAAATCCCAAAGAGATTTCCTTGAGCAAAATTCCAAGCCCCATGAATACCTGCAACACCCCAAACTGTATCGGTTTTGAGAAGGTAAAGAGCCATGGCAACTCCGAATAAAAAGAGATTTACTAGAGATAGTGGTGTTAGACCAGAATTCCCCATATGAAGCAGGGTAAAGAATAGGCTAGATATAAGAACAGCAAGTTTTAGATTGGTTCTTGAGGCCAATTGTGGAAGGAGCCATGCACGGGACACCACTTCTTCTGCTGTCCCCTGTAAAATCCAAAATGGAATGGTAAAAATAACAAAGGAAAGCGAATAAGGATTCAAGTGAATAGACTCAAAATGATACTGCCCCAAGGCCACTAAACCTAACAAAGTAAGAAGAAAAAGTGCCAGACCTAGCCCAAACCCTTTAAGAAGATTGCTGAGGAAATTTTCTCTATAAAATCCCAAGGTTCGAATAGGTCTTTTCTCAACTTTTCTAGTCCATCTGAACACAGTGTTGAGAATAAAACCAAAGGCCAGCAATTCTAAAATTAAACGAAAGTCACTTGTTTTATCCATCAAGCTCTGCTGCAAGGTCTGCAAGTAGGTTGCAAGATTTTGACCAGTCTCTCCAAAATTTCTAGCAAGTCCGATGAGAGCTAACAAACTAATACCATATAAAGTATAAGCCACAAACTCTCCTATAAAGACAAAAACAAAGGCTAACAAGGGGCTTGTGTAAATGTTTAAACTCATTTTTGAAGCTTGGAAGTCTTTAAAAATTCTTTTGTTCTTCATATCTCCGTCCTCTTTTCTTCTATTATATACTATTATTATAGCACTTTGTGGTAACAGTTCAAGAAAGAAACAAAGGGCTTTAATGTTATATCTTCTAACATAAAAGCCCCTAGATTTGCATTTTTTAGTTTTTTCTGATATAATGGGAAAATATTCGGAAAAGGAGACTAAAAATGAAGAAAAAATTTCTAGCATTTTTGCTAATTTTATTCCCAATTTTCTCATTAGGTATCGCGAAAGCAGAAACTATTAAGATTGTTTCTGACACCGCCTATGCACCTTTTGAGTTTAAAGATTCAGATCAAACTTATAAAGGAATTGATGTTGACATTATCAACAAAGTCGCTGAGATTAAAGGATGGAACATTCAGATGTCCTATCCTGGATTTGACGCAGCGGTAAATGCGGTTCAAGCTGGTCAAGCTGACGCTATCATGGCAGGAATGACAAAAACTGCAGAACGTGAAAAAGTTTTCACCATGTCTGATACTTACTATGATACAAAAGTTGTCATTGCCACTACTAAGGCACACAAGATTAGTCAGTATGACCAATTAAAAGGTAAAACTGTTGGTGTTAAAAATGGAACTGCTGCTCAACGTTTTCTTGAAAGTATCAAAGATAAATACGGCTTTAGTATTAAAACATTTGACACTGGTGATTTGATGAACAACAGCTTGAGTGCTGGTGCCATTGATGCTATGATGGATGACAAACCTGTTATCGAGTATGCCATCAACCAAGGCCAAGACCTCCATATTGAAATGGATGGGGAAGCTGTAGGTAGTTTTGCTTTCGGTGTGAAAAAAGGAAGCAAATACGAGCACCTGGTTACTGAATTTAACCAAGCCCTGGCTGAAATGAAAAAAGATGGTAGTCTTGATAAAATCATCAAGAAATGGACTGCATCATCTTCTTCAGCAGTGCCAACCACAACTACTGTAGCTGGTCTAAAAGCAACTCCTGTTAAAGCTAAATATATCATTGCCAGCGATTCTTCTTTTGCACCTTTTGTTTTCCAAAATTCAAGTAACCAATTTACTGGTATTGATATGGAATTGATTAAGGCAATCGCTAAAGACCAAGGTTTTGAAATTGAAATCACCAACCCTGGTTTCGATGCAGCTATCAGCGCTGTCCAAGCTGGTCAAGCAGATGGTATCATTGCTGGTATGTCTGTCACAGATGCTCGTAAGGCAACTTTTGACTTCTCAGAATCCTACTACACTGCTAATACTATCCTTGGTGTCAAAGAATCAAGTACTATTGCTTCTTATGAAGATTTAAAAGGAAAGACAGTCGGTGTTAAAAACGGAACTGCTTCTCAAACCTTCCTAACAGAAAATCAAAGCAAATACGGTTATAAAATCAAAACCTTCGCTGATGGTTCGTCAATGTATGACAGTTTAAACACTGGTGCCATTGATGCCGTTATGGATGATGAGCCTGTTCTCAAATATTCTATCAGCCAAGGTCAAAAATTGAAAACTCCAATCGCTGGAACTCCAATCGGTGAAACAGCCTTTGCCGTTAAAAAAGGAGCAAATCCAGAATTGATTGAAATGTTCAATAACGGACTTGCAAACCTTAAAGCAAACGGAGAATTCCAAAAGATTCTTGATAAATACCTAGCTAGTGAGTCTTCAACTGCTTCAACAAGCACTGTTGATGAGACAACTATCTGGGGCTTGCTTCAAAACAACTATAAACAACTCCTTAGCGGGCTTGGTATCACTCTTGCTCTAGCTCTTATCTCATTTGCTATTGCTATTGTTATCGGGATTATCTTCGGTATGTTTAGCGTTAGCCCCTACAAATCTCTTCGTGTGATCTCTGAGATCTTCGTTGACGTTATCCGTGGTATTCCATTGATGATACTCGCAGCCTTCATCTTCTGGGGAATTCCAAACTTCATCGAGTCTATGACCGGCCAACAAAGCCCAATTAACGACTTTGTAGCTGGTACTATTGCCCTCTCACTCAATGCAGCAGCTTATATCGCTGAAATCGTTCGTGGTGGTATTCAGGCCGTTCCTGTTGGTCAAATGGAAGCCAGCCGAAGCTTGGGTATCTCTTATGGAAAAACCATGCGTAAGATTATCTTGCCACAAGCAACTAAATTGATGTTGCCAAACTTTGTTAACCAATTCGTTATCGCTCTGAAAGATACAACAATCGTTTCTGCTATCGGTTTGGTTGAACTCTTCCAAACTGGTAAGATTATCATTGCCCGTAACTACCAAAGTTTCAAGATGTATGCAATCCTTGCTATCTTCTATCTTGTAATTATCACACTTTTGACTAAACTAGCGAAACGCTTAGAAAAGAGGATTCGTTAATGGCAAAATTAAAAATTGATGTAAATGATTTACACAAAAGCTACGGAAAAAATGAAGTTTTAAAAGGAATTACGACTAAGTTCTATGAAGGAGATGTCGTTTGTATCATCGGTCCTTCGGGTTCTGGTAAGTCAACCTTCCTCCGTAGCCTCAACCTTCTAGAAGAAGTCACTAGTGGTCACATCACTGTGAACGGTTATGACTTAACTGAAAAAACAACCAACGTTGACCACGTCCGTGAAAATATCGGAATGGTGTTCCAACACTTCAACCTCTTCCCTCACATGTCTGTATTAGACAACATTACCTTTGCTCCTATTGAGCACAAGTTGATGACAAAGGAAGAAGCTGAGAAATTGGGAATGGAATTGCTTGACAAGGTTGGACTAGCAGATAAAGCTAATGCCAACCCAGATAGCCTATCAGGTGGTCAAAAACAACGTGTGGCCATCGCTCGTGGACTAGCAATGAATCCAGACATTATGCTCTTTGATGAACCTACTTCCGCCCTTGACCCTGAGATGGTCGGAGACGTACTAAACGTTATGAAGGAATTGGCTGAGCAAGGTATGACCATGATTATCGTAACCCATGAGATGGGATTTGCCCGTCAGGTTGCCAACCGCGTTATCTTTACTGCAGATGGTGAATTCCTTGAAGACGGAACACCTGATCAAATCTTTGATAACCCACAACACCCACGTCTGAAAGAGTTCTTGGACAAGGTATTAAACGTCTAAACACAAACTGTAAGGATTTCCTTGCAGTTTTTTTCTATCTCGTATTGGATTTTTTGATTTTTCGGAAAATTATGTTAGAATTAAGTTTATGAAATGAGGTTTCCTCATACCTAGCAAGACTAGGAATAAAAATAGAAATTAGGTAGCTAGATGTCATCTAAGGTTATTGTTACAATTTTCGGTGCGAGTGGAGACCTGGCTAAACGCAAGCTCTACCCTTCCCTTTTTAGACTATATAAATCCGGCAATCTTTCCGAGCACTTTGCAGTCATTGGAACTGCTCGTCGTCCTTGGAGCAAGGAATATTTTGAATCTGTTGTAGTCGAATCGATCCTTGATTTGGCAGATAGTACCGAACAGGCTCAGGAGTTCGCTAGCCACTTCTACTATCAAAGTCATGATGTCAATGATACAGAACACTACATTGCTCTACGTCAATTGCAGGCTGAACTAAATGACAAGTACCAAGCTGAACACAACAAGCTCTTCTTCTTGTCTATGGCACCTCAGTTCTTTGGAACTATCGCCAAACACCTCAAGTCTGAAAACATTGTGGATGGTAAAGGTTTTGAGCGCTTAATCGTTGAAAAACCATTTGGTACAGATTACGCAACTGCAAGCAAGTTAAATGACGAGCTCCTAGCAACATTTGACGAAGAACAAATTTTCCGTATCGACCATTATCTTGGTAAGGAAATGATCCAAAGTATCTTTGCAGTCCGCTTTGCAAACTTGATTTTTGAAAACGTTTGGAACAAGGACTTTATCGACAATGTTCAAATTACCTTTGCGGAGCGCTTGGGTGTAGAAGAACGTGGTGGCTACTATGACCAATCTGGTGCCCTCCGCGACATGGTACAAAACCATACACTTCAACTGCTTTCTCTCCTTGCCATGGACAAGCCAGCAAGCTTCACAAAGGACGAGATTCGTGCTGAAAAGATTAAGGTCTTTAAAAACCTCTATCATCCAACTGATGAAGAACTTAAAGAACACTTTATCCGTGGGCAATACCGCTCTGGTAAGATTGATGGCATGAAATACATCTCTTATCGTAGCGAGCCAAATGTGAATCCAGAGTCAACAACTGAAACCTTTGCATCTGGTGCCTTCTTTGTAGACAGCGATCGATTCCGTGGCGTTCCTTTCTTTTTCCGTACTGGTAAACGTCTGACTGAAAAAGGAACTCATGTCAACATTGTCTTTAAACAAATGGATTCTATCTTTGGAGAACCACTTGCTCCAAACATTTTGACCATCTATATCCAACCAACAGAAGGCTTCTCTCTTAGCCTAAATGGAAAGCAAGTAGGAGAAGAATTCAACTTAGCTCCGAACTCACTTGATTACCGTACAGATGCGACCGCAACTGGTGCTTCTCCAGAACCATACGAAAAATTGATTTATGATGTCTTAAATAACAACTCAACTAACTTTAGCCACTGGGATGAAGTTGGTGCATCATGGAAGTTGATTGACCGTATCGAAGAGCTTTGGGCTGAAAATGGTGCTCCACTTCATGACTATAAAGCTGGAAGCATGGGACCTCAAGCAAGCTTTGACTTACTTGAAAAATTCGGTGCCAAATGGACTTGGCAACCAGATATCGCCTATCGTCAAGATGGCCGTTTAGAATAAAAAAATCCTGCAAGTTTGTACCTTGCAGGATTTTTGCTTCTGATTAGATTAAGCCTTCCAAGAGACCCTTCATAAAGTTTTCTGAGTTAAACTCTCCAATATCATCGATTTTTTCACCAAAACCAATCAATTTTACAGGAATATTGAGTTCTTCACGGATGGCTAGAACAACACCACCTCGAGCCGTTCCATCAATCTTAGTCAAAACAATTCCTGTCAAAGGTGTGATTTTTGAAAATTCTTTGGCCTGTACCAGGGCATTCTGACCTGTTGATGCATCAAGTGCCAAGAAGGTTTCATGAGGCGCTTCTGGCACAACACGTTTGATGATACGACCAATCTTCTCCAACTCAGCCATGAGGTTGTCCTTGTTTTGCAGACGACCTGCTGTATCAATCATGAGAATATCGATACCTTCAGACACGGCACGTTCCATTCCATCAAAGACCACACTGGCTGGGTCAGCTTTTTCAGGTCCAGTCACAACTGGAACGTCCACACGACGACCCCATTCAGCAAGCTGGGCTACTGCCCCCGCACGGAAGGTATCTGCCGCAACCAGCATGACCTTCTTGCCTGCTTGTTTGTAGCGATGGGCTAGTTTACCGATAGAAGTTGTTTTCCCAACACCATTAACCCCGACAAAGAGCATGACCGTCAAGCCATCTTGGAAGTGAATACTTTCATCGTAGTTGCCATCCTTTTCATAAAGCTCAACCAATTTCTCAATGATGACACGGCGAAGGGCGTCGGGTTTCTTTGCGTTTTCAAGCTTGGCTTCGTAGCGTAACTCCTCTGTTAAGTTAGAAGCAACCTGGACACCAACGTCACTCATGATCAGCAGTTCTTCCAACTCCTCAAAAAATTCTTCATCGACAGAGCGGAAATTAGCAAAGAAGGCGTTCAAGCGAGCTCCAAAGCCTGTACGAGTTTTCTTAAGACTGCGGTCATATTTTTCCTGAACAGTTTCTTCTACCTGAGGCCTTTCTGGTTCAAGAACTTCAGAACTATTTTCTTCTACAGTCTCTAAGAGCTCAGTATTCTCTTTCTCTGAGACTTCTTGTGAGTTTGGAAATTCTTCGACTTCTTCTTGAGGAACTTCTACAACTGGCTCTAAATTGTTACTTTCTTCAACTGTCTCTTGATTTTCGTCTTCTTCAAACACAGCTTCTTCAGAACTTTCAACTTCTGCTACTTCTTGAGAAACTTCCTCAGCTTCTGTTAAGGCAGGCTCAATATCTTCTGATAGATCAAGATTTTCCAGAGCTTCTTTTACAACTTCTTCGATTTTAGGTTCTTCTTTTTTTCCGAATAGACGGTCAAACAATCCCATATCTTAGTTCTCCTTTAGCACATATTCTTCGATAGCCCAGGCGACAGCCTCTTCATCATTGGTCATTGGTGTCACTACATTTGCGACTGCCTTAACTTCAGGAACAGCGTTTTGCATGGCAACACCGAGCCCTGCCCATTCAATCATAGAAAGGTCATTTGCCTCGTCACCACAGGCCATGACTTGGCTTTGGTCAATTCCCAGATGGTTGATTAGTTTTGCCAAACCTGTTGCTTTATGGACATTTTTAGGAGACCACTCTAATAACATCTCACGTGATTTGAAGATTTCATATTGGTCAAACAATTCTGGAGAAATCTTCTGAATGGCTGCATCCAAGGGTTCTTGAGCAAAGGCAGTCACACATTTATTATAAGTCATTTGACTAGATAAGTCTGCAAAGTCCACTGGAACAAAAGTCAAAGCTGGATTGAATTTGGCATACAGACTTTCTTGGTCGGATTGAATTTGATAAACAGTTCCTTCTGAGATAGCATCAAGAGGAAGTGATAATTTCTCTGTTTCCTCATACAAGCATGCCACATCATCATATGAAAAGACTGTTTTATCAAGGATTTCACCTGTATTTTTCTGAACTAATCCACCATTAAAAGTAATCGTATACTCATCTTCCTGACCGTCAGTCCCTAGCTCATGGAGAAAGAAATCCATAGCTTTTAAGGGACGACCAGTTGTCAATACGACCTTGATACCACGATCACGCGCAGCTTTCAAAGTTGCCTTGGTACGATCCGTCAGCCTTTTATCAGTAGTCAGCAAGGTCCCGTCCAAGTCCAATGCAATCAATTTTATATCTGCCATTATAAGCCCTCCATATAAGCTATAACCGACTGGTCCTTATGGTGACCAATCACAGTCTCTGCTAATTCTAAAATTTCTGGTCGTGCATTTTCCGGAGCCACAGGATGTCCCACAACCTGCATCATATGCAAGTCATTTAGATTGTCTCCAAAAGCCATAACCTGATCCATTGTGATACCAAGTTTTTTAGCCAATTCAACAATGGCCACACCCTTATCGACATAGTCCAGAACAATATCAATGGATTCAAAGCCAGTTGTCATGGCCTTAACACCAGGAACATGTTCATTAACCCAAGCTTCCCCAGCTTCTAGCGTTTCTTCTGTGAAGTTGGTTGTAAATTTGAAAATGTCATCTGTGATAGCTTCTAAATTCGCTACTTTTTGGATATTTTCATTATAATGCTGGCTCTCTTTCAAATAGGTTGCATCAACCGTATCAAGCACATAAGAACCCTTCTTACCCGTCAAGAGCAGTTTATTGATATCTACATAAGGTGACGTTTTCAGCTTTTCAAAAGTCGTCAGATAAAAGTCACGAGACATAGTCGCTTCATACAAGTCTTGACCTCGATATTCTACCAAACTGCCATTTTCCGAGATAAAAATAATGTCATCACGAACATCAGCAAATAATTTTTCTAAGGATAGAAATCCGCGCCCCGAAGCCACCGCAAAGTAAATCCCTTTTTCCTTGTAGGAAACCAAGAGAGACTTGAGGCGATCCATTTCAAAGCGTCCATTCTCATCTAGGAAGGTTCCGTCCATATCCGTTGCTACTAGTTTAATTGTCATCCTTCAATACTTTCTAAATCTTTTAACTTCACCGAAACAATTTTTGAAACACCTGATTCTTGCATAGTCACTCCATAGATAGAATCAGCCGCTGCCATGGTTCCTTTACGGTGGGTTACGACAATGAACTGGCTGTCCTTGTCAAAGCGGTTGAGGTAATCTCCAAAACGTTTAACATTAGCTTCATCCAGTGCAGCCTCTACCTCATCCAAGATGACAAATGGAATGGTCTTGACACGAATAATGGAGAAAAGCAAGGCAAGAGCCGATAGAGCTTTTTCACCACCACTCATGAGGTTAAGCGACTGGATTTTCTTACCTGGAGGTTGAACAGAAATCTCAACCCCAGCTGTCAGCAGGTCTCCTTCAGTTAAAATCAAGTCTGCTTGACCTCCACCAAACATCTGCTTGAAGGTCACTTTAAAGGACTCACGAATGGCTTCAAAGGTTGATTTAAAACGTTCCTTGACCTCATCATTCATCTCCGTGATAGTCTCTAAGAGCAGATTTTTCGCTGACAAAATATCATCTCGCTGGCTATTGAGGAAATCCAGACGGTTGTGAACTTCTTCATACTGGTCAATAGCTTCCAAATTGACAGGACCCAGTGAGCGAATAGCCTTCTCTAAATCCTGCACCTCTTGCTCTGCCAGATTGAGATTTTCCAACTCATGTGCTTTTTCTAGAGCCTCAGTATAGCTAATCTGATACTGGTCTGTTAATTGACTTTGTAGATGGCGCAAGCGCTCGCTGACCTTTTCTTTCTTAGCTTCAGCACGTGTTTGCTTGCGAATCCACTCTTCATTCTGCTGGCGGGCCTGATCCAAATGACTAGCAATATCATCCAGCTGACCTTCAATATCATCCAACTCAAACTGCTTGCGAATCAAACCTTGTTGGAGATTTGTTTTCTGATTTTTGGCTTCTTCGGCCTGTTGACTGAGCAATTCTGTATCAACCTTCTCCAGATTATCAACCTTTTCTTGAAGAAGGCGCTGGATTTCCTCTTGCTCGATATTCAAATTATCCAATTCCTTGCCTAAACGTTCAATATCCGCAACTTCGTAACGTTTTTGCCCTTGCAGTTCTGTCTTAAGCAGGCGTGCTTGCGCTACCTCTTCCTGCAAGTTTTGATAGCGTTCTTGGATGGCATTTTTGTTGGACTTAATCTCTTCAATCTCAGCTTCCAGATTTTGCTTGTCACTTGCGATTGTAGCAAGGCGTGTTTGGCATTTTTCCTTATCTGCTTGCCAATCTCCTTCAGAAAGACGATCTAATTCCTCTTCTTGGAGTTTCCAAAGAGTTTCTAGCTCTTCAACTTGCTGACTGGTTTGCTGATAAGCGAGGGATAAGCCCTGCTCCTGAATACGAGCCTGCTCTCCTTGAGATTTTATGCCTTCTAATCTTTCTGTCAATGCAACCATCTCATCTTGCAAGGTCTTCAAACTCGCTTCTTCTGAACGCAAGCTTGCTTCCTCTTCAGCAATTTCTTTTTGTAATTGTTCCAGTTCTGGCTTGATGAAAATACTGTTATTCTGGCGATTGGCTCCACCTGCATAGGAACCACCCGTGCGCAACTCTGTACCGTCCAAAGTCACCATACGAACCTGATAACGAACTTGACGAGCCGCTGCACGCGCATGTTCTACGGTATCAAAGATAGCCGTCGTTGCTAACAAGTTCTTGAAAATGGATTCTAGTCTCTTGTCAAACGACACCAACTCATCTGCCATGCCCAGAAATCCTGGACTTGCAGCGATAGCATCTTGATTCTGACTAGAAATCGTACGCGCCTTAATCGTTGTCAAAGGAAGGAAGGTCGCACGACCAGCTCTGTTACGTTTTAAGAAATCAATGGCCTTGGTTGCCGCGTTTTCATCTTCTACGATGATGTGCTGACTGCTTGCACCAAGCGCAATCTCAAGAGCAGTTTGATAATGCACATCAAAGGTCAGGTGCTCACTAACAGCACCAATAATTCCACCAAGGCGGGCTTTTTCTTGGAGAACACTCTTAACACCTGCATAAAAGTTACTATGATTTCTAAGGATATTTTCCAAACTTTGAGCTCTGGCCTGCTTGTTTTTAAGACTGTCCAGACGGTCAAAGAGTTGACTTTGTTGAGCTTGATAGGAAGATTTCTGATCCTCTTGCTCCTTGGCAATAGCTTGATAGTCGGCCAATAATTTCTGAACTTGCTCCTTGGCAGTTTCAAGCTCCGCCTTTTGCTGCCTAGCTTTCTCTTTAGCTGTAGCTAATTGCTCTTTGAGCTTTTCTAGTTGATCTGCTTGTTTTTGAGAAAGCTGACGACTATTTTCCAACTCGTTTTCGATACGGGTCAACTGGTTTGAGACATCCGCTTCTTCTTGTAAAAGCGCCACAAAGCGTTCACGTAATAGCTCAATCATCTGATCAGGATCATCTGAAAAAGCCAGCAATTCAGCTTCTAAACGATTGAGTTTTTGATTATTTTGGACTAGATTTTCCTCTAAAAGTGCTAAAGAGTTTTCTTTATCAGATTTTTCTTTGCTGAGTGAATTTCTCTTATCCTCCAAAGTAGCCAAACGAGCTTGTGCTTCCTGTTGATTGAGGGCTACTTGTTCCGATTCCAGTTTCGATAGGGCTAATTTTCTCTCTAAATCACTAATCAGACTGGTCAAATCCATCAAACTGCCCTGGTCTTTGGCCATCTCAGCCTGTAAATCTTGGCGTTGCTTCTTGAGATTCTGATTTTCTTCTTCTAATTTTTCACGCTTTTGGTAATAGCTCATCAAGAGTTCCTGAACCTGTACCAATTCTTCTTCTGTCGACTCTAGTTCAGCCTTATTTTCCTTGATTTGAGCAACCAAAACATCCAAGTAAATAGCCTTGCGTTGACATTCTAAGTCTAGAAACTTACGGGCATTCTCAGCTTGCTTCTCAAGAGGCTTGATTTGATTGTCCAACTCATAGATAATATCCTCTAAGCGGTCTAGATTATCCTGAGTTTGTTGTAGTTTACTCTCAGTTTCTTTTCTGCGAGTCTTGTATTTTAAAACTCCAGCAGCTTCTTCAAAAATAGCTCGGCGTTCCTCAGGCTTGGAATTAAAAATCTCCTCAACCTTCCCTTGGGAAATGATGGAGAAGGAATCTCGTCCCAAACCTGTATCCAAGAAAAGATCATGAATATCACGCAGACGGACTTTCTGACCGTCAATCTTGTATTCGCTATCACCACTACGATAGATATGGCGTTCTACCCTGATTTCTTGACCTGCATCCTTGATAAATCCATCATTATTATCCAGAGTCACAACAACAGAAGCATAATTGAGGGGTTTGCGACTTTCAGTTCCAGCAAAAATGACATCCGGCATCTTGCCACCACGGAGACTCTTAACACTTGACTCCCCCAAGGCCCAACGCAGACTTTCTGTAATATTCGACTTTCCAGATCCATTGGGTCCAACGACTGCCGTCACACCTTGGTCAAAGACGACCTTAGTCTTATCAGCAAAAGACTTGAATCCCTGAATTTCGATTTCCTTTAAATACATGAATCCAGCCCTTTCTCAACGGCATTTTTGGCAGCTTCTTGCTCTGCTAATTTCTTAGAACGACCTTGACCTTGACCAATGCTTTTGCCTTCAACAAGAACTTCTACATCAAAGACCTTATCATGGGCAGGACCCGTTTCAGAAATCACCTGATAACGAATAGCCACATCGCCATTGACCTGAAGTAACTCTTGGAGATGGGTTTTGTAGTCTGTAATCATCTCAAATTCGCCTGCTTCAACCTTAGGAATCATGACTTGATAGATAAATTCCTTGACCTTGGCCACATCCTTATCCAAAAGGAGGGCACCAAGAAAGGCTTCGAAGGCATCACCAAGAATGGTGTCACGATTTCGTCCACCAGACTTCTCTTCCCCCTTACCCAGCTTGATAAACTGATCAAACTGGCAATCACGTGCAAAACCAGCCAAACTCTCCTCGCGGACAATCATGGCACGGAGTTTAGACAAGTCACCCTCAGGCTTTTTAGGATATTTTTTATACAGATATTCTGAAATCAATAACTGTAGAACAGCGTCTCCTAAAAATTCCAAGCGTTCATTGTGTGAAATTTTTAAGAGGCGGTGCTCATTGGCATAACTCGTATGAGTAAAGGCAGTCTCCAGTAAATTTTTGTCTGAAAATTCGATTGCAAAATGGTTCTTTAGTACAGTTTGTAATTCTTTCATACCAACCTCTTTCTAACTGATAACAGTCCTTTTTATTATATCAAAAAAAGCCCCCTGAGTCACTTTAAAACGGGACTGGAGAGCATTTGGGAATTCTTTAAAAAGAGATTTTCAGTTTTAAGGGGCAATTTAGGGCTGTATAAAGAAAAAAGCCCTATTAAAGGCTTTTTAGGATGTTTACATCCACCCTGAGGGAATCGAACCCCCATCTCAAGAACCGGAATCTTACGTGATATCCATTACACTAAGGGTGGAAACTTGTCTTATTATAACAGAAATTTGCCCTAATAACAAGTTTTTTTCTAGATAGATAGCCCGTCTTAGTGGGAAGCATCCCCATTCCAGATTGAGTTTTTCACGATAACATAATCAACGTGTTTAAGGTCAGCAACCTGACGTCCACCTGCATAAGAAATAGCACTTTGAAGGTCTTGTTCCATCTCAGTTAAAGTGTCTTGCAGATGACCTTTAGCAGGAAGCAAGATACGTTTGCCTTCCACATTTTTGTAAGCACCTTTTTGATATTGTGAGGCTGAACCATAATATTCTTTGAACTGTTCACCATCGACTTCAATCGTTTTCCCTGGACTTTCAATATGTCCTGCAAAGAGGGAACCAATCATGACCATGCTAGCACCGAAACGGATAGACTTGGCAATATCACCGTGAGTACGAATTCCTCCATCAGCGATAATCGGTTTACGTGCAGCCTTTGCACACCAACGAAGGGCAGCCAATTGCCAACCACCTGTACCAAAACCAGTCTTGACCTTGGTGATACAAACCTTGCCAGGACCGATTCCAACCTTAGTCGCATCCGCACCAGCATTTTCAAGTTCACGCACAGCTTCTGGTGTTCCCACATTTCCAGCAATGACAAAAGTATCTGGCAATTCTTTCTTGATGTGTTGAATCATAGAAATCACGCTATCCGCATGACCGTGGGCAATGTCAATCGTGATGTACTCAGGAGCATCAGCCTTGAGCTGGCGAACAAACTCATATTCATAGTCCTTAACACCGACAGAAATGGAAGCAATGAGCCCTTGATCGTGCATGCGTTTGATAAAAGGAATGCGTCCTGCCTCATCAAAACGGTGCATAATATAGAAGTAGCCACCTTTAGCTAATTGCTCTGCTACATTTTCATCCAAAATTGTCTGCATATTAGCTGGCACAACAGGTAGTTTAAAGGTGTGATTTCCTAGAGTGACACTTGTATCCGCTTCTGCACGGCTTTTAATGACACATTTATTTGGGATCAATTGAATATCTTCGTAATCAAAAATTGGAAATTCATTTAACATATCGATGTCTCGTTTCTTTTGTAATGACCTACCTATGCTTGCGCATCACTACGTCTTTTCCGACGTTTCCTTAATTTATTATAAATCAAAGTACAGTTTTTGTCAAATAATTTTATAAATTAAAATACATTGTTCGGGTTTTGCTTATATCAAAGACAGAAAAGAGGAGAGATTATTTTCTCCCCACTTCTTTAGTAATATTCCTTTTAAAAGTTTCTTCGGAGTTTTCCATCATTTCACAAAATTCACGATAAGATGAAGACTTCTGAGGAATTTGGATAGACCATTTCTTCAACAAAGCTCCATAACCTGCTAGCTTTCCTATCTCATTATCAACAACCTTGTCCTTGCTCGGAAAAACAAGACCAGCCTTCTCAGCTTTCAAAATATAAGAATAGGAAATCAGCTGGAATAAGTCCTCACGGTTGATTCCTTTTTCAGAGAACTCTAGTTTTTTATATTTAGCATCTAGAACAATCTTTCGTTCTCTATCATAAAAATCCGGAAATACTTTTCTTTCTCGACTAGAAAATACTGAAATTCCGTCCGTCTTATCTTTATTTCGTGGATGGATGAAATCTTTTGGCAACAAAGTATGAACATACTCTTCCCAAAGCCAGGCAACATCAAAAAGAATACCATGAATTTTTTGATCTTGATACCCCAAACCGTGCTTTTCTTGGTTTAGGATCATCAGACAAAGTTCTTGTAACTTTCTGTACTCGTGAAAGTATGCATGACGTATAGGTTTAGATTGATTTACCCGAATAATCTTAGCACGATCAGCTAGTTTATAAGAAGGCGTTACACGCACGATTTCAGCTACGTTTTCACGACTAGTTGAGAGATTATCTAGTACCCCTTGACCAATGCTTTTCTGGTTCTTAATGTATTCAATAGTGTGACGGACCAACTGCATGAGGGGATTATCATAGGTGAACTCTCTCGTTGTGTAGGCAATATTTCCCGTGAAAGGAAGGTTTTTCTTGAGATGGTTTCTTACATCAATCACTCCCTTAACATTACTGTCATTATGAGAAAATCGATGGTATTCCTTATAAAGACCTTTTCGAATAGCAGCTTGTAGATACTTGGGGAAGAGATACATCAAAAGTTGATAAAGCCTCTCTTCACGAGATAAAGCAACATCTAAACTAGTGAGATTGATATGAAGAACCTTGTGTAAGAGATAATGCAAAAAATGGTCATTACTCTCATCAGAAAAACGAGAGGAAATCGTTAATCTTTCCTGACCACAACCCAGAAAACCAATCACATTTCCTGTCTTGATTTCCTGATTAACTGTTTCAAAGATTTTTTGGTCCTTTTCTAAGTCAGGGGAATTCTTCAAATCATTTGGAAAAATGAAAACACGTTCATCTTGGGATAGACTTTCCAAGGTTCTGTCTAAAAGAAGATTGCTTAGTTTAGGATATTCTTCAACAAATTCTTCTTTAACAATCTTGTGTTGATTATCAGTGATCCGCATCATCGTTTTCATCGCCTTCATTGTCATCAGCTACTGTCTGATCTTTTTGCTCATTCTTTGTCAGATCGAATGCTTTTTTCAATGTTTCTAGAGTTTCAGCTTCATCATAAGAACCACGTACATAATCTTCCAAAAGCGGTTTGAGATAATCAGACCAGAGTAATTCATAGTCAAAATTTATATACTGCAACTCACAGAAATAACTTGGTCCAATATGGTAATGACTGTTTAATTCTTGAACGTTTTCAATAGCAGCATTCAAGTTCCTTAGTCGAATTTTAGCTTCTTTTGCATCTTCACCTAATTCTTCATCTAGAATGTGAAGTCGACTTTCAGCCGTAACTTCAACAAAGCGGAAACGACGACGCATAGCAAAATCGAAAGTATCAACAGATCTGTCTATATCATTCATGGTTCCGATAATATAGACATTGTCAGGGATATAAAATTTCTCATCAGTTTCATGTAAATTAGCATATTGGGTAGATACACTTCCCTTTTCACCACGATATCCTTTATCAACTGAGAAAAAGAGTTCTCCAAAAATCTTAGAAATCTCACCACGGTTGATTTCATCGATGATGAAGACAAATTTATCTTGACCTCCGGTTTTCTTAGCATCTCTAGCTTTCTGACAAAACTTCTTAAAGATACCATCTACTAGTTTAAACTCAATGGTACCATCTCCATTAGATACTGGTCTCAATCCCTCTACAAAATCCGTATAGTCATAAGATGGGTGAAACTGTACAAAGCCGATTTGATCTTTATTACCATCTGTTAATTCGTTTGCAATATCAATAGCAAGGTGTGTTTTTCCTGTACCAGGTGCACCACGAAGGATGAGATTTTTAGATTTTTTTAGAATATCACTATATGACATTTGATTTTTTTCTCTTTCTTGTTTATTAATATCATTATTATTCATCGCCTCTACGTATCTATAAATAGAATAAGATAAAATAACTTGATCTAAGTCTGGAACTCTTTCATTAATATATTTAGTAATTTCATGATTTTGAGCATATACATCATCCTTATTCGGTAATAGTTGATTAAAAATGTTTTTATATTTATTTCCATTATTAAAACTAAAATAGCTACGCTTCCCGTGAATCCCTTCATTCGAATTCGAATTTGAATATATACTCAAAAGTTTAATAATCATTGCCGAACAATTAAAAAATCGATTTGTGCTTTTAATTTTATCAAATTCAAGATTAATTCCTTTTTGAAGGATATCAACTAAATCCTCTCTCAATTCTTCAAAATAAATTGTTGCTTCCTGCTCACTAATCTTTTTTCCATTTCTTCCATTTTTTCTTATGTATGTATTTTCATTATCAATTTTTGAAAGCACAAATTTTATTGCCGGAGTACCACCACCAATACTCATGTACAAATTACTAAATCTTCCTCCCTTATCAATATCTTTACATAACTCTATATATTCATCTAACGATATATTTTTTAAGTTATCCAAAGGCCAATCATTTAAAAATTCCTTTAGTAAGTTTTGACTTTTAGTACAATCATCTTTTAACTTATTTTCAAAATTCTTTCTTTCCTTGATTAACCATTCACAAAAATTATCTAAGCTCACATCTTGATTCATCTTAATATCCCCTTCTTTTTATTGTCTTAGAGTACATAGATTTCTACCATCAATATCTCTTAAATTATAACATATCCTATACAAAAAAGTAAAATTTCTATATAAAAATTCAGTGTTCTGAGTCGAATGCGGTAATATGTTGACTAGGTCGAACGTGAAACTGTTCCATTTGGTAGAATAGTCTATAATGTTCTATGCTATCAATTCGAAAAGTTTTATATTTCTCATATTTAATATGGTAAATAACTAGATGAAATAATGAGTATCATAGTAGAGAGAAGCTGGAAAAACGATATGTTTTTTAGAATCTCTAAAAAAACTTTATAATCTATTTCGAGCAAGCGCTCCTTCCGAATAGCTTAAGAAAAAAGCCAATTCCCAGAATAATCTTTGAAATTATAAAAATATCTTTTTATTAAAAGTTGTTTTGCCCGTCAAACGGTATGAATTATCTGAATGATCAATTGTTAGATCTGTAGTTAATATAGATTGCTCTTGCAAAACTCTTTTCAAGAAGCTTACATGTCTTTGGATTGGTCTGGAATTAAGGTCAAATCCCTTACATAGTTTGGCTTTTGATATTCGAAAACCTGCTTGTAAACGAATCAAAATCATTAAAAGTCTTTCTTGTTGATTCATGTTCATCATCCTATAATTGCATTCTTTGCTTACAGAAATTAGTCTTCTTGCCAAAATATATACGTGTTGTTTTCTAAATGAACAATATACTTAAAATCTAGAAAATCTGGCTCTTCATAATAATCAAGAAAATCAAAGAAAAAATGATCATACTTAATTTTCTTAGTACGTTTGTAAATGTACAAGCTATGAGGATGATTTTCTTTACCCCAAAAATTTATTTCTATATTATGGATATCCTTCTCTTTATAATGTTTCTCTATAAATTTACTAACAGCTTCAACATATTCCATCACTTACCTCATCTAGTCTATATAAGCGTTCATTTTTAAAAATCAACTTTAAATATTAAAATCACTTCGTTTTGTTTCAATAACTCTCATTGCAGCTTTAACTGCATGAAATTCATCAATTAGCTTCCCTAGAAGATAGTAGTTTTGCCTAGTTAATCTTCCTGACATTATTTTTTGGGAAATTTCTTGGAAATTATATAAATGACTCTCTACACTTAATAACATTTCCTTAGCATCCTTTAAGTAATATTTTCTTGCTAAATTTTCAACTTCTTCCTTGAATGAGTCAACATTATATTCATGAATGGTAATCTTCTTGCCTTCCATAATAACATCATTTGCCTCATAACAAGTAATGAATTTTTGTTCGATTGTATTACATACAAAAATTACTCCATAATCCGAAACATATTTTTTCTCTTCTGGTCGTTGTTCTACCGTCGAGTCATAAATAGTTAAGCTAGCGATTTGCCTTCCAACCCATTTGGAAAGAGAGTCTGCATTCACCTCAAACCGTTCCTGAGCTCTTTGTGCAAAATGATCCGTCCATGTATACTGTGGTGCATAAGAAAGTCCCATACTCTTTCTCCTCTCAGTGATTATTTCTTCAAGACTTCAAAAAGTAATTCAACTCCATCAGAATATACTACTACCTTGTCTCCTTTATTGAGACAACCATTGATGATTAACTCTGACAATGGTGTTTCAACTAATTTTGTAATACCTCTCCTAATTGGGCGAGCGCCGTTTTCAGGATCATATGTTTTTCTCGCAAGAAATTCGATTGCATCTTCGGAAAATTCCAGTTCATAACCACTATCCTTAATGATGTTTATTTCTTTTTCAAGTAATAATTTTGTAATTTGAAGAATTGATTCTTCCGTAAAAGGTTTAAAGGTTACAATTTCATCTATACGATTTAATAATTCTGGACGGAAAAAGTTTTGAACAGCTTCTATCGTCTGTTCTCGGATGGTTTGTTCAGATTGTTCTTGCGTTTCAATTCTTGAAAAACCAACCTTTTTATCTTTTTTAATGGCATTTAAACCTAAATTAGAGGTTAAAATAATAATCGTATTGGTAAAATCAACTTTTTGTCCCATAGCATCCGTTAGGATACCATCATCAAAAACTTGTAACATTAAATCATAGACTTTAGGGTGAGCTTTTTCAATCTCATCAAGAAGTACAACTGCTTTCGGATTTCTTTTAACAGCATTTGTTAAAACTCCCCCTCGACCAAATCCTGCGTAACCTGGAGGAGCACCAATTAATTTTGAAACTTCATGTTCTTGTTGGTATTCTGACATATCCAATCGAATAAGATCCTCTACTGAGCCTGTTAGCTCTTCTGATAATATCTTTGCTGTTTCTGTCTTACCTACGCCACTAGTACCTAGGAACAAAAAGACACCGATAGGACGTTTAGGATTTCTAAATCCTGTTTTTGAACGAATTACAGCTTCTGCAATCGAATTTGTAGCATCTGATTGACCAATAACTTTTTCTCCTAAAGTACTTTTTAAATTGGAAAGACGAAGTAATTCTTGCGCTTCTGCTTCTTTGCCAACCTTCATGTCTTGCTTCTTTACTTCAACACCTGCTTTTTGTTCTACTGCTTTTTTTATATCAGCTTTTGAAATTTTAAGCTCATAATTACTAACAGTTAAGTTATTACGAGCTTCTAGAAATTCACTAAGTTTATTTTCAAGTCTTTCTCTTATTTCTTCTACAACCTCCTCATTGTATTCAATAGACTGTGCTTTTTCCAATTCTTCCTTTAACTCATTGACTTCATTTTGGTAATCTCTAATTAGAGTTACTTCTTGTTTAGCTTCAATACAGACCAAAGCACCTGCATTATCGATGATTGTAAAGGCGGAGTCGGGCAGTTTTTCTCCTTTTAAATACTTCTTGGCAAGTCTCACCGCTAGTTCGATTGTGTCTTGTTCAAAATTTACATGATGAAAATTTTCATATGCAGGTGCTATTGTCTCAACAATTTTCACTGTATCTTCGATACTTGGTTCCTCTACAATTACTTTCTCAAAGCGACGTACAAAAGCAGTGTCACCTGAAACATATGTATTCCACTCTGACGGGGTGGTTGCTCCAATAATTCGAAAATCTCCCCGTGCCATTAATGGCTTGAATAAATCTGTTAAATTTTTGGCTCTTCCTAACATATGAATTTCATCAATAAATAAGATAATATCTTTTTCCCGCTTCATTTCTTCTATGAATCTATTGATACCTTCACTTGTATAGGCATTCAGTGTTGCATGCAAATCATTTAAATTAAATTGAAGGATTTTCTTTCCCTTAAGAGATAAAACCTCATCTCTGGAGATACGCATAGCAATACCGTCTACAATAGCCGACTTACCAACGCCTCCATCTCCTAGTAGCACTACATTGTTTTTATCTCTACGTGTGAGGGCAATCTCCACTTTTCGAATCTCATCATCACGTCCGACAACCTCCATTAACTCTCCATTACGAGCCTTCAAAGTGATATCCGTAGCTATATCATTTAAAAGAGAGTAATCGGGATTTGATAATTTAGAGGAGATATGTGCTGCTCTTTTTTCTTTGCTGGCTCTATCTCTCTCCGCTTTTCCATCTGTTAGCACCCGGAATCTAAACCATGAATTTGTAAAAACATCTAGCAATCCATCTTCTGAGTAACTATTTCTACCACTTAACAAGTATTGTTTGTAAATTAAGTGATTTGCATTTGTTTCCTGCTCTTGGGAAATTCCAGATAGAATCCAATAAGAATCAATGACACCATCAGGAGAATTTTGCAAGCGCATCTCTTCAGCAAAATCAAAGATAGATTTCATATATTCAGACATCGGAAATTCATCACATTCAGCAAAATAGTAGGAAGAAGGAACTTCCTTTATGATTTCTACAGGTGAAGAAGTAATTTGATTATGGATTATTCTTCTTTTAGAAAAAGCTTCTAATTCTTCGCTCTCAATATTGGTACGAGGTCTACTTCCAATCATTTTTCCTTTAGCAAATTCCTTTAGCAATTTTCCTTTTGTCAAAGAATGATATCCTAAAGCATAGCCAAGCCCTGTATCACTCACCTCCAATAAGCAAAAAAGAATATCCTGACTCTCCACAACTTTATACTCTTTTTGAAGAATACGATCATGCAAAGCTTCTAGAGCAAGTTTTAATTGGCGACTAACTTTATATTTTACAGTATATTTTTTTGTCATATGATTTCCCCTTACAATAATCTTTTTAGTGTTTCCTTAGCATTTTCATCAAGACATAGTGATTCTGAATACTCACCCTTTACATGCCAAGCAATAAAATTTCCATCTGCTAAGTGTTTTAAATCTGCTAAAGATAGCGAAATCATTTCACCACCAAAATAATCATCATGAAACTCTTCTACTTCTTCTATATTTTTAAACCATTCTATTTGAAACTCAGATTTCATATAAAAGTTACCCATCTATTATTACCTTCTTTCCTTATCTGTATCTCTATTATAAACGAAGAGGTAGACAAAAAATGTCTACCTCTTCATTTTTTATAATTTTTTAATGTTTTTTCAAGAGATTTTTGTATTTCTTCAATCAACTTTGTAGGAGATAAAAGAGTTACTGCCTCACCTTGTCCTAGAATCCATCGTTTGAGACCTGGTGTGTCTTGACTTGTAATTCTCACTTTTATTTCATCATAATTCTCAGAAAGAATTTTATGCTCTGGAAACTGATCTAAAACAATTTCAGCATTTCCTTTATAGATCAAAATAACATCAATTTTTCTTCCTTCAAAAGCATCTACTTTTTGATTTCGGACATCCCCATCTCTATACTTATACCCATATGAAATCTGTGGTTTCTTTATATGAGATTTACTAAAAGTCTCAATTCTATCAACACGAAACGTTGTATACTTTTCATGTTTCAAATGGTAAGCAACCAGATAAAAATAGTGGGCATCATAATAGAGAGAAACAGGAAAAATGATGTGGCTTTTGACATCTTTTAACGGAGCTTTATATTCTATTTCGAGCATTTGTTCCCTACGAATAGCTTCCGACAAAATCCAAATTGTGTCGATTCTATCCTTATCATTAGTTAGTGACTTATAGTTTAAACGCTCATTTTTAATAATAGCTTCTATCTCTTGTTTTTCTTCTCTTGAGAGTAAAGATAGAAGATCTTCGAGCAATGAATTTAGTTCGGATTCGTTTAGTGCATGATTCTCCAAAAGAATTTTTGAGATTACCAAAATATCCTTTTTATTAAAAGTTGTTTTACCAATCAAACGATAGGTATTATCTGAAGTATCGAACTTTATCTCTGTATTTGATATAAGCTGATCTTGCAAAAAACTTTTCAAAGTACTTATATACCTTTGTGCAGTCCTATTATCAATCTCAAATTCCTCACTTAATTGAGCTTTTGATAGCCTCTCACCAGCTTGTAAACGGAAAAAGATTGTTAAAAGTCGTTCTTGTGGTTTCATATCTTACCAATCGATTCTATTAATTTAAAATAATTTATTGAAATCTTTCTTTTCTAAAGCTGATAACATAAATACAACTTCACTTTATTTTTTCACATATTCCCCTAAGGTTTCCTGAACTAAGTGTTTAAAACTACTATTACTAATTCTTTCATTATTTTTACAAAAATTTCGCCCAAAATATCCTGATTGACCGTTATAATCTTTTTTCCTAACAGTAAAAAAGTATTCTTCATCTAGTGCGTTTATGATTTGATTTATTTCTTCTTTTGTAAAATTCAAGTCTTGTTCTAAAACTTTAGATATAGTAGGTAACCAAAAAGTATTAAACCTTCTCAATATAAATGCGGGTTTATGTTGAGATGACTCTATATGCTTAACGATTCTCCAAATAATCACTCTTGCACTTAACAAATTAACTTTACTATCTGATTCAATCAGTAAATTTGTAAAGTTGGTTGCTCTTTTATTACTTTTATAAGTGTAATTTGGATTTTGGCTTCTAAATGGGAACGCCTCTAAATTAGCTATTTTTTTGACATTTTTTTAATTCTTCCCATTCTTCCTCTTTCAAATTCTCAATAATATCTTTTAAAGAAGCTTTTTTACCTAAAAAATCTTTTATAAAATGTGGTAAATAATGCTCTAAATAATAAGCATCTTTTTTTGAATAATTATTTTCGCTGTCCGATAATTTACTCTGTAAAAACTCCAATTCATTGAATAAAATACTACTATCTTCACTAACATCAACAATATGTTTTGTTAAAAAATCACGATTTTGTATGAATTCATTTGAAGTATCAATTATATTTAATGATACATCCCCACTATTTAATTCTCTTGCCTTTTCATAATATGTACGGACTCCATCTAATTTTTTGATTTTTACTTTCTCAATATTTGGATTTACCAAACATAAAAATAATGTTGTTTCATCAATATTTCCTTTTATGTGATTAGGAATTCCATACTTGATACTAACATCTTTACTATTAGGTAAATTATCCTCAATGTCTAACCAAGAAAAACTATCACTATTAGATTTTAAAGCCTCATTAAAAGATTTTCTCATTTCTTCTATATTAGAATCATTCCATGGGCTATACATATCGAAGAGTTCCGAAGAGTTGTTAATTTTACCTACTTTATCATGATATGTTTCAAGTAATATTTTTAAAGGTTCTTTTAAGATATTTTTAGTTTGCTTTTCTGACATAAATCTATCCTCGTTTTATTCTTTTTATGTTGACTTCATCAACAATATCAGTCTACCACATTCCATAGACAATTAATGTCTATATATAATATTTTGTCAAACTTTCACATAATATAAATTATTACTTTTTAAAAAAGATAATTTTTATTTTTATATTAAACTAAATCATAATAAACCTCTTTCTCGTAACATTTTTACGACTCTATTATAACAGATTTATTTAGTTTTTCACTCTATATATTGCTATTTAATTCTACTATGTTTTATCAGTATTAGAATTATAAAAATAACTAATCCTTCCGTCTAGCCGTACACCAAAAGTTAAAGATAAAATATTTATTTTTTGCGAGTAAATACACTAACAGCAACTGTTTATGATTGATTACACAATATAAATATTATATACTATAAATAATAAAAGATAAGGGAGATAATGTTTATGAATCTTACAAACTTGGTTACTCGATACAAAGAAAAAATTGGTGATATAGAAACTGCTCAGAATTTCTTAGATAAATTTAGTCCGTGGACTAATAACACCGAAATAATAAACTCTTTTTGGGAAGCAATAGAACAAAATTCTACCTCATTTTCTTGGACACATATTGATTCAAATCTCAAAACATTAAAATTGACTAACTATGAACATTACGGTATTCCAAATCATATCCGAGGAGATATTCAAAATTCAAAATTATATTTATGTTTAACAAATCCTAATATTGCTGCAGTCGACGAACATAAAAAGGGAATTTCTGATTTTTATAAATTAGCTAGTAATATAAACAATGGTGATGTCTCTTTAAAAATTATAGATAGTTTTGGGAATCATTTAAAGGATGATTCGTTTTTAAACAATCACATTATAAATATTTCATCAGAAGGTAGCATTTTATTCCAAGAATTAGAAATGATTGAGAATGGTAAAAAACAGGAAGATACGTACTATCTTAACAATTATTTCTCTAATATTTGTATGGCTTATTTAGGTATTACAGATAAACCGAAATCTTTTGCTAATCGTTTGAATCCTAAAGATATACAATCACTAAAAGAAATGTCTAAATCAATCGCTAATCTAGAATCGTACCCTTTTAGAAGTCAAAATCCAAATTATCAGTTAGCTTCACAAAAATCTGAAGTTAATATGCTGAGTGCTAGAATAATTATTTGGCGAATTGTTAAAAACGAAATAGATACCGTAGATTCTAATCCTATATTTATTTTTAGACGATTTAACTATGCATGGTTAACTTCAATAAAGAATGTATTAAAATATGATTTACAATTTACAGAAGATGAAATAAATGACTTGATAGTAGAGTTACATAACAAATACTTTCTTACTTTTCAAAAACAAGAGTATAAAAATAGTACAAATTCTCTAGGAAGAGAAAGTCTTTACAGAAATAATAAAAAAATAACTAGTAATGAATTCAACCATCTATTTTATAATCTGTTTAAATCCTAAAATGCTAGTCAAATCAAACAAACTAATAAGTCTGATTAATCGAATATACTAAACTCTACAATATCTCTAATGAATTTCCCTCATTTTCAGATATTGTAAGCACAAAAAATAAACAAAACTTTAATGGGAAAAAAGAAAATAGCTTGGACAAAAACTCAATTTTATGAGAAAATGAAGTAAATCTTCTCATAATAAAACGCATAGTATCACATGAAAAACTTGATACTATGCGTTTTTTGATTTTAAAGACTTTGTGCCCAGCCCCAGTTCTTCTCTATCCTAATAATACTCTCCCTGGCGGTAGTCCCATGAGTTAAAGGTATCTGACAGGTGCATCATGATTTTATCAATGTCAAGCCCTTTACGAATCACAACTGGTGCTGGTGAAGTTGAACGTGCTCCTCCTTGTTCTGGGATGAGTTTACCGTCTTTATCAACCATAGAGACCATCACACCTTGCTCGTAGCGAGTTTCAATCGTTTTGTCAGGCTGGATTGATGCCACGTAGTCGTCTGCTTCGATGACAAGGTCTACAGCTTCTTCGATACGTTCCCCGATACCTTCTACCTTACCACGGTTTCCTTTTCCAGATGGGTTAGCTGATGAGGCATAGACCATCTTGCCCTCTTCCCAAAGTTTGGCAGCCAATTGTTCACCAGCTTTCCCGAACTTGATAACGAAACAGCTAGTACCACGCACGTCAGTCATCAACTCTTCACGACCATCACCGTATGCTTTTAGTTTTTCAAAGGCTTCAGGTTTCCATGGAAGGATACAACCAAGAAGAATATCTTCATCCCAATGTTTTTGGTAAAAGGCTTCAATTTCTGGATTGAGTTGTGCTAAAGCACGGAGCTCATCCATGCTACCACAGAGAACGACACCTGGTTTGTTACGATTGCGTTCTTTGGCTGCGAACTTACGCTCAAGTCCTGCCTTGTCACTAGTCATGATGATGTAACCAACTTTTGTAGGGCAAACAATACAACCGCCCTCACCTTTTAAAATGTCATAGCCTTCTTGTGAAAGTGTTCCGTTCCATTGAATGTGTTTTGTCATAGTTCTATTTCCTTTTCTATTTTTTCTAATCCTGCCAGTAGGCTGGTCGTTGTTTTTCATAAGTAGCAATCAAATCTTCATACTGCAAAGTAATACCGATATCATCCAAACCATTTAAGAGCTTATGTTTCCATTCGCTATCGATTTCGAAAGTGAATTCTCCAACTGGTGAGATGATTTTTTGTTGTTCCAAGTCCACAGTTACCTGGTCGCTTGGTTGTAAATGGGCTAGTTTCTCTCTAACCTCTCTAGGCTGTACAATAGGCAACATGCCATTATTGAGTTCATTATTGTAATGAATATCCCCGAAAGATCCTGCAATCACGACCTTAAAACCATAGTCCGCTAGAGCCCAAGCCGCGTGTTCCCTGGACGATCCTGCGCCAAAGTTATCCCCTGAAATGAGAATACTGGCTTTACGATATTCAGGCCGGTTAAAGACAAAGTCAGGATCCTCAGTATACTTGTCGTCCAGATAACGCCAAGCATACATGAGGTACTTACCAAAGCCTTTTTTATCAATCAACTTGAGAAACTGCTTGGGTAGGATTTGGTCAGTGTCGATGTTATCATTCATGAGAGGAACGGTCGTTCCCGTATAAACTGTAAATTTCTCCATATCCTCTCCTTACTGGGCTTCTGGCATTTGCCGAACATCTACGAAGCGCCCTGCAATAGCTGCCGCAGCTGCCATGGCTGGACTGCAGAGATGGGTCTTAGCACCAAAGCCTTGTCTATCTTCAAAGTTGCGATTGCTGGTTGAGGCACAGTGAACACCATCAGGAACCTTGTCTGGATTCATCCCTAGGCACATAGAACAACCTGGATCTCTCCACTCAAAGCCAGCATCTAGAAAGACCTTGTCTAAGCCCAACTTCTCAGCAGCTCTTTTCACAGGACGAGAGCCTGGAACCACGATAGCTGTTAGATTAGGAGCAATTTTCTTCCCTTTAACAAATCGCGCAGCTAGTTGCAAGTCACTGAGACGAGCATTGGTACAAGAACCGATAAAGATATAGCCTAGTTCAATATCAGCTGGCTTTTGACCAGGCTCCAAGTCCATGTAATTGTAGGCTCGCTCATCATTCATATCCTTAATTTCTGGGAAACTACTGTCAAAGTCAACCCCCATAGCAGGGTTGGTTCCCCAGGTCACCATAGGAGCAAGGTCTGAGACATCCATCTGGAGAACCTTATCGTAAACGGCATTATCATCACTGACAATTGTTTTCCAATCCGCCACAGCCTCTTCAAAGTCCTCTGGAACACATTCCCGTCCCTTGAGATAATCATAGGTGGTTTGATCTGGATTCATAATTCCCATCTTAGATCCAAACTCGATGGACATATTGCAGATGGTCATTCGCTCTTCCATGCTCAGTGCATCAATAGCTTGTCCACGATATTCCACCACGTAGCCAACGCCGCAAGCAACGCCGTACTTGGCAATCAAGGCTAAAATGAAATCCTTGGAATAAACTCCTTTTTGAGGAACTCCTGTGAATTCCACCAGCATTTTCTTAGGTTTGACCTGCCAGAGGGTCTGTGTCGCAAAGACATGTTCGACCTCACTAGTTCCAATTCCAAAGGCGATCGCTCCGAAAGCCCCGTGGGTTGCCGTATGGCTGTCTCCACAGACAATGAATTTTCCTGGTTGGGTTCGTCCTGTTTCTGGACCCACCATGTGCACGATTCCCTGTTTTTCAGAACCGTGGGCCGCATGTTCAATCCCAAACTCTTCAACATTTTCAGCTAGCTTATCAATTTGAGCCTTAGAAATTACATCTCGAATATCGTATATATTGACTGTCGGGACATTGTGGTCAAAGGTTCCAAATGTCAAGTCTGGTCGTCTCAATCTGCGCCCTGCATCTCGCAATCCTTGAAAAGCTTGAGGACTGGTCACTTCATGAATATAGTGCTGGTCCACATACATGAGTTGGGGTTGCCCCTCTTCTCCCGTGATGACATGACGGTCCCATAATTTATCAAAAATTGATTTTCCTGCCATCCATTACCTCCAAATAAAATATAAGGCTACTAGTGTGGTCACCATTCCAAGAAACCAAACTGTTTTAAAATACCATTTTCGAGTCTTGTGATGAAAGGTGATTCCTGCTAGCCAGGCACCAAAACCACCACAAGCAAAGGCTAAAATGAGTAAGATTTTCTCTGGGATGCGCCAAGCTCTTCTCCTTGCCTTGGATTTGTCAATACCATAAATCAAGAAAACCATGACATTCCAAATCAAAAGGACTAGAGTAATTTTTTCGTCTAACTTCATAACCTTGCGATAATAGCTTCCGTCATTTCCTTAGTCGAAGCCTGTCCTCCTATATCTCTCGTTAAAATTCCAGATGCTAAACTTGCCTCAACAGCATGCTCGATACGCTCTGCATCCTCATAACGACCAAAGCTATCTCTCAACATCATGGCAACTGACAAAATCATGGAAATAGGATTGGCAATTCCTTGATCAGCAATATCAGGAGCTGAACCGTGAATGGGCTCATAGAGACTTGGGCCATTTTCAGAATGACTGGCTGATGGCATAACCCCAAGTGTGCCAGATAGAACGCTTGATTCATCAGATAGAATATCTCCGAAAAGATTCTCCGTCACGATGACATCAAACTTAGCAGAATTGGTAATCATGAGCATGGCAGCTGAGTCGACTAGCTGGTGCTCCAAGGTCACATCTGGGAAATCCTGTGCGACCTTCTCAGCTACTTTCCGCCAGAGTTTTGAGGTCGCTAGAACATTTTGCTTATCGATACTAGTTACGATTTTTCTGCGATTTCTTGCAATTTCAAAGGCTTTGCGAATAATCCGCTCTACTTCCTCATAGCTATAGTCGTTGATATCACGCGCTTTTTGCTCTTCGAGAATATGATCTCCGAAGTAGATCCCGCCTGTCAACTCACGCACCACGACAAAGTCCACACCAGCAATTCGTTCTGGTTTGAGAGGTGACAAATGCTTAAGACTATCAAAGATTTTTACAGGGCGAATATTAGCATAGAGATTGAGTTCCTTACGGAGAGCCAGCAAGCCTTGTTCAGGCCTAACCGCTGCTCCATCATATTGAGGACTTCCGATAGCCGCTAGTAGAATGGCATCTGCTTCACGACATACCTTGAGGGTTTCATCAGGTAAAGGATGCCCTGCAGCATCGATACCTGCACCTCCAAAAGGTCGTCTATCAATCTCATAATCAAAACCTGTTTTTTCAGCTAGAGCTTCCAGAACCTCTAAACCAGCCTCCATGATTTCTGGGCCGATTCCGTCCCCTGCTAGAGCTACTATTTTCTTTGTCATAGCATTCTCCTTTACACACTAGGCATATCGCGATAGGAAACGCTACGTCCCATCTCACCAGCATTCTCTTTTTGAACAAAGGTATTGGCATTGATGTAGGCAATAGCCGAAGCCTTCAACACATCGAAATCAAGACCTGCTGCGTTAAAGATGGTTTCTGTATCTCTGTTTTCAACAGTGACCAAGACCCGAGCTTGGGCATCAATTCCATCTGTCACCGCATCGATAGTATAGGATACCAAGCGAACAGATTGATTGAAGAACTTATCAATAGCGTTAAAGATAGCCTCAACAGAGCCTTGTCCTGTCGCATTAAATTCGACTTTCTCACCATCCATATTGGCTAGGCTAACGAGCGCTTCGATGTCATTATCTGCATGAGTTTGAAGTTGTAAATCATCAAAATGGAAGCCTTCTGGGTTTTCAACCATGGTTCCAGCCACCAGTGCACGAATATCTGCATCTGTGATTTCTTGCTTCTTGTCCGCTAACGCCTTGAACTTAGCAAAGAGTGGTTTGATGTCCTCTTCTGTAAAATCTAGGGCTAGTTCTCTTAGTTTTTCAACAAAGGCATGGCGACCTGACAATTTTCCAAGTGGAAGGCTATTACTCTTGACACCGACCAATTCAGGAGTGATGATTTCATACGTAAGAGGATTTTTAAGGACTCCGTCTTGGTGAATACCAGATTCGTGAGAAAAGGCATTGCCACCGACCACAGCCTTGTTTTTAGGAACTGGAATACCTGAGAAGCGAGAAACCATTTCTGACGTATTGATTGTCTCATTTAAGACAATACTGGTTTCTGCTTGATAGTAATCTTGGCGAATATTGAGCGCCACTGCTATTTCTTCTAAAGCAGCATTTCCAGCTCGCTCACCAATACCGTTGATAGTTCCTTCGACACGTCCTGCCCCATTCTTAACAGCAGCAAGGCTATTAGCCACTGCCATTCCGAGGTCATCGTGACAGTGAGGCGAATAGATAATCTGACGATCTGTCTTGACATTCTCAATCAAGTATTTGAAGATAGCACCGTATTCCTCTGGTGTGGTAAATCCTACCGTATCAGGGATATTGATATAAGACGCACCTGCATCAACCGCTGTTTGAACAACTTGCAGAAGGAAATCCAACTCTGTTCTAGTCGCATCTTCTGGAGAGAATTCAACCACTTCAAACTTAGAACGGGCATAAGAAACATGCTCTTTAATAGCTTCTAAAATCTCTTCCTTACTCTTATTGAGCTTATACTGGCGGTGAATCGGACTGGTGGCGATAAAGACGTGAACCTGTGGATATTTGGCATCCTTGAGGGCTTCGTAACAAGCATCAATATCAGACTTGACAGAGCGTGCCAAACCAGTCACCGCTGTTTTCTTCAAGGCCTTAGCAATCTCCTGCACTGCCGTAAATGAGTCTGGGCTAGCCGCTGGAAAACCAGCTTCAATTGCTGAAATGCCCCATTTCTCCAGCTGTCTTGCAATGGCAATTTTTTCCTTGATTGAAAAATTAACACCAGGTGTCTGTTCTCCATCCCGAAGGCTAGTATCTAGAAATTCAACTGTTCTCATAAGATTTCCCCTTTTTCCAAATATGGTTTTAAAAAAACATCTCGCTTAGAGGTCCAAGCGAGATGTTGATTTACTCCCGCTTGGTAAGCCAAACAGGACTAATGCTTTTTGCACTAGCCCGAGTACCTCAACAACAAAGCGAATTGATTAAACTTAGCTGTTTTCATGTTTGACTTTCTCCTTCGTTTGATATCTTGTTTAGTATTTTAGCATAGGCAAAAGCACTTGTCAAGAAAAAATCCAATATTTTCTGAAAATTTCTTCAGTAGAGAATATTTTGCTAATTGAAAGTTCTTGAAAAATCTTGAAATGTTTCATTTTTTAGTGGTTAAGTTCCAACTTTTTTCTATCAATTCTAACACTTCTTCATCTGATAAAGTATCATCAAGCGCCACACTAATCCAGTAACGTTTATTCATATGAAAAGCTGGATAAATGCCCTTGTGTGAAAGCAAATCAGCTACTTGGTCATGCTTGAGGTTGACTGCTTCCACCTGTCCTTCTCTGCCCTTTTCCAGCTTCTCCCAAGAGATTTTCATCAAAACGGCATACCACTTTTGATTGCCTTCATGACGTAATACTGCCGTATCAGGAGATTTCTCCCATAGATATTCCAACTGATTTCCATACTTTTCCTGAACCTGAACCATGATACGCTTAGTCTGAGGACAGATAAAATCCTGAACATCAAAACAAGCCTTCCGAATCTGGTAGAGAGTCTCCAAACAAGCCTCACGGACATTTGCAACAAAACTTCCTTTAAAACTTTCCATATGGACTTGAGGATAGAGATCACCAGTCTCCTGGTCAAAAACTTGAAAACTCACATTATCAGCAGTGATGGATACAGTCATGACAAAGTCACCTTGCAAAATCTGGCAACCATAGGTCCAGACTTCCCCATTTTTTACAAAACCATAGGCACGAGCCTTTTCTTGATTAAACTGATAGGATTTAAAAATTTCAAACATAAGTGAAAACTGCTACCAAAAGCTAGCAGTTCCTTTCTATTTTTTAAAAGACAACCTTGGTTCCGTGCAATTGTGTCACGCCCAGTTGGTCGATAAAGGTTTGACGGTTGTCAAGGTCAATCCCCCCACCTGGTAGAATTTCAATCTTACCTTTAGCGTGCTCCAAAATTCTGTGATAGTGGGCAAAACGTTTCTCTAGTGAATCGCCAGACACACCAGCACGAGTTAGGATACGAGTGACTCCAGCTTGACTAAGCCAGTCAATAGCTTCCAGTTGATCATCATCACTCAATTCATCAAAGGCCATGTGAAAGACAATTTCCATCCCTTTTGACGCAGCTATCAACTTCTCAAGATTAGGCTTATCCAACTTCTTATCAGCAGTTAAAGCACCAAATACAACTCCTTGACTTCCAGCCTGAGCAGTCAAACGAATGTCTTCTAGCATAATGGCAATTTCGAGGTCATTATAGACAAAGTCGCCACCACGTGGACGAATCATGGTCATGATGGTCGTATCGTGGTTAGTTGCCAATTCAACTGCTGCCTTGGTCACTCCATAGCTGGGGGTTGTTCCTCCAACTGCAAGATTGTCACAGAGTTCGATTCGACGAGCTCCAGCCTGCATCGCTTTTTTAAGTAAGGTCACATTTTCAGCACAAAATTCGTAAATCATTTGATTCTCCTTGAAGATTACTTTAAATTTATTATATCATATTATTTTGAATATGCTTTTATTTATATCAAGGAAAATAGTTACTATTTTTTATTCTTTGTCTGGAATGACCTTGAAGAGATAATAGGTTATAAAGATGGTCAAAGCTCCCAGACCGATTTTTACTGGTAAAAGAGGGGCAAAATAAATGGAAATTCCCATCAAGATGTAGATAGATACGATGATTTTTTTCTTTCGTTCACGCGCAATGGACTTGGTCTCGCGAAAATCAGCTACATATGCTTGATAGAGCTTGGTATGATAAAGCCAATCTTCGAAACGCTTGGAACTTCTGGAGAAACAAGCAATAGACAGCAAAAGAAAAGGCGTTGTGGGCAACAAGGGTAAAACAACCCCAATAATAGCCAAGGCTAGTGATAAAAAACCAATGATAAGATAGATAAAACGCATAACTTCTCCTAGTTAAAATAATCTTCTTCTAGTTTCGCATACAATGATGAATTTTGTCAAGCTCTAACCAAAAAGAGCCTGAAATTCACTTCCAGGACTCTCTTCTTATTTAATCTTTTCTTCTTCGTAATCACCATTACTACAAACGACCTGCTTGCCACCACCACGGACTTTTTTCTCCATGAGGAAGTTGCCACATTTTGGACAGTCACGACCAACAGGTTTATCCCAAGAAGTAAATTCACATTCTGGGTAGCGATTGCAACCATAGAAAAGGCGATTGCGTTTGGTTTTACGCTCAATGATTTGTCCCTGATGACAACTTGGACACTCAACACCAATCTCTTTCACAATTGCTTGAGTATGACGGCAATCTGGGAAATTGCTACAAGCGTAGAACTTACCAAATCGACCAAGTTTAATGACCATTGGACTGCCACACACTTCACAGTCAAATCCAGCTGGTTCATCCTTGATCTGGATTTTTTCCATTTCTTCTTCAGCCTTGGCAACCTCTTTAGAGAAAGGTTTGTAAAAGGCATCTATAACACGTTGCCACTGCTCTTTTCCGACTTCGACATCATCCAGCTTGCCTTCCATTTCAGCTGTAAAGGTCACGTTTACGATATCTGGGAAATATTCAACGATGAGCTTGTTAACAATTTCTCCCAACTCTGTTGGTTCAAAACGTTTGGCTGCAAGGCGAACATAATAACGTTTCTGAATAGTTTCAATGGTTGGCGCATAGGTGGATGGACGTCCAACACCATTTTCCTCCAAGGTCTTAATCAGTGTCGCTTCAGAATAACGGGCAGGCGGTTGAGTGAAATGTTGCTCTGGTTTGCTATTAACCTGCTTAACCACATCTCCAACAGCCATATCTGGTAACATCTTATTCTTGTCAGAATCATTGTAAATGGCAAGATAACCATCAAACTTAACCTGACTGCCATTGGCAGCAAATTGGACCCCATTTTGAGACAATTTAACAGCCATGGTATCAAAGACAGCAGCTGTCATCTGGCTCGCCACAAAACGATTCCAGATAAGAGTATAAAGCTTGAGCTGATCCTTATCCAGATACTTAGCGATGCTTTCAGGTGTATTAAAGACGCTAGACGGGCGAATAGCCTCGTGGGCATCCTGAGCTCCAGAAGCATTTTTAACCTTGCTACCATGCTTAGAATACTTGCTACCAAAACGGTCCGTAATGAAGCTTGCTGCCTCATTTTGCGCCACCGGACTGATACGAGTCGAGTCGGTACGCATATAGGTAATCAAACCTTGAACACCAGAACCGATATTAATCCCTTCATAGAGCTGTTGGGCAACCATCATGGTCTTTCGAGTACGGAAATTAATTTTATTGGCAGCATCCATCTGCATAGATGAAGTGGTATAAGGTAATGGAGCATTGCGTTTGCGCTCTTTCTTATCTACCTGATCCACTGAAAAGTCTTTACTAGTCAGACGAGACAAGACTTCCTTAACTTCATCATTGCTAGTCAGTTTCAGCTTTTTGCCATCCACTCCATAGAAGGAAGCCTGAAATTGCTTGGTTCCCTTTTTAAAGACAGCATCGATTGTCCAGTATTCTTCCGGCTGGAAGGCATTGATTTCATTCTCACGATCAATGATTAACTTAAGCGCAATAGACTGAACACGACCTGCTGATAAGCCCTTCTTGACCTTCTTCCACAAAATAGGCGAAATCGAATAGCCTACCAAGCGGTCTAGGACACGACGAGCCTGTTGGGCATCGACCAAGTCCATATCAATCTTGCGTGGCTCTTTAAAAGCATTTTTGACCGCATCCTTGGTGATTTCATTGAAGACCACACGGTTGGCATCATTTTCATCTAAGTTGAGAATATGGGCCAAATGCCAAGAAATCGCTTCTCCTTCACGGTCCGGGTCACTCGCAAGAAAGACTTTATTAGCTTTTTTTGCTTCTTTTTTCAAGTCATTGATGAGAGGACCCTTTCCTCGGATATTGATATATTGCGGTTCGTAATTATTTTCAATATCGACGGACATACTGGATTTCTTCAAATCACGGATATGCCCGACACTAGCTAAAACCTTGTAGTTTCTGCCTAGATATTTTTCAATAGTCTTGGCCTTAGCAGGCGACTCCACGATTACTAGATTTTTTTTAACTGTTGATTTTTTCTTTTTTGTTGCCGTAGCCACAGTATCACACCTTTTCAAAGTAATAAACTTTATAAAGTGTAAACCATTTTGCCATAACTGTCAAGACTTAGCTACTATATATAGAAGAAAAGTTTGTCTAGTAAGCGGACTTTCTTCTTATAGTCAATGAAAATCAAAGAGCAAACTAGGAAGCTAGCCGCTGGTTGCTCAAAACACTGTTTTGAGGTTGCAGATGGAAGCTGACGTGGTTTGAAGAGATTTTCGAAGAATATTAAAATTCAAATTCTGCAAGAACATCCTGCCCATTGGTGACCAATTTTGCACCTTCTTGAATCAAATGATGGCAACCGTCTGATAGTCCATCTAAAATACTTCCAGGAATAGCAAAAACATCGCGTCCTTCTTCCATTGCCCTCTCACAGGTAATGAGACTACCTGAGCGCATCTTAGCCTCTGCTACAATCACACCTCGACAAAGTCCAGCAATGATGCGATTACGGGCAGGAAAATGAAATTTTAGAGGTTGTTCACCAGGTCCATATTCACTGAGAACCAGATGATCATTGCCGATGTAGTCTTGTAAGCGTTTATTGGCTTTAGGATAAAACACATCCAGTCCTGTTCCAATCACTGCAATGGTTTTTCCGCCATTCTGAAGAGCTGCCATATGAGCTGCTGTATCGATACCCTTGGCTAAGCCACTGACAATAACCAGTTCATTTTCCAAGCCTTGAATGACTTTTTCAACTGACTTAGCTCCCTGTTTGCTACAAGCACGACTTCCCACGACTGCTACCTTAGGAAATTTCAAGAGATCCAGATTTCCCTTGTAAAATAAAAGCACAGGTGCATCGTATATTTCACTTAAATCCCAAGGATAACAGTCATCTAAAATAGAGAAAGATGGAAATTTTTGAAACTCCTTCTCCAGATGCGCATCGTCTATCTGAAAATAACGTTCCATAAAAACAGCTGGATTTCGGCAACCTGATATATCTGCAATATCACCTAATAAAAGCTCCTGATTGACATTTTCACCGTATTCTAGGACATTCAAAATCTGTTGATTGGTCAAACCTGATTTTTTTAACTTATAGATTTCATAGTTTGTGATTTTCATAAATATCTCCATTTCTTTTTCTACTCATCTATTTATTCGTAAAAAATCAAAAAACATCCGACTATTTTAGTCAGATGTTGGAATCTTTAATTTTCGTTTTTAAGAATTTCTTCTAATTTATGATAGTCTTGGACACTATCGATTTCATAGATGCTATTGCCTTCTAATTCTTCAACATAGACATCCAGTTCTTTGATATTATCCTTAACCATATTATCCCAGTAGAGATCAACAAATTCACCACTTGCATAAGCCTTGTCAATAAAGCTGACAATCTTTTCTGCAGTTGGAGCGTCCCAGAAGGATACACCACTAAGGATGCGACCTGCCTTGCTATCAACAATAATGTCTTGAACCTTGTAGTCATCGCCATAGACCAAGAACCATTCATTAGTACAATCTTCACGATAAACACTAAAATAAGTCGAACGTGTCAAATCATTGCGGAACATATTTTTGAAGAGATAGTTATCGGCATCAATAACATAGCTGTTGGCCAATTCTTCTTTTACAAGATAGAGAGAGTAAAAGTTATTGTAGTCAGCGTATTTATCATTGAAAACGAGGCGAACACCGTATTTTTCTTTCAAGTAATCGAATTGTTCTTTAAGATAACCAACAATGATAATGATGTCATGGATTCCTTTTTCTTTTAGAAACTCAATTTGGTATTCAATCAAAGGTTTTTGATTAACCTGAACCAAGGCTTTAGGGGTATTTTCAGTCATAGGACGCAAGCGAGTTCCCAATCCCGCTGCTAAGATGATGGCTTTCACACGAATCTCCTTTATTCTTTAATAATAATATAAACTCCAGCAATGACGATAAGTGACGTAATAACTGTCAGCATATCTAGCGGTGCACCCAAGAAAACAACTGCAAACAAGACAGTCCATACTACATAGCTCACATTCAAGCCTGTAGCCTTGGCTGGTTGCAAGCGATTGATAGCGATATAATAAGCCAAGTAGGAAATCATATCAAAGGCTGCAAAGACAATCATAAGACCTAGCAATTGTCCATTGGCCACTTCTGCAAATGACTGATGAGAGAAGAGCACAATCACAAGATAGGACAAGAATGAAGTCACTTGACGGATTAAGAGGGCTTCGATTTCACTCAGTTCACTTTCCATGGCAAAAGAGCTAAGAACACTCTCGCTTCCCCATGCAATGGCACAAACCAAAGCACAGAGAATCCCAATGTAGAAGGAATTGACCTGTTCTACCTTATAGGTCTGAGCAATTATCCCTCCAATAATCAAGACAATCCCAAACATAGTATTTTTCGAAATCTTGTGCTTCAAAAAGAAGAAAGCCAATAAAACTGAAACCGCAGGGTAAATAGCCGATACAGATGAAGCTAAGGAACTTCCGATATACTTAACCGCATAAAGATTGGCCTGCATACCGATAGGACCTGCTAATAAGGCTCCGATGATAACACTGACATTGCGAATATTTAAGAAAATTGAGAGACGAACTTTTCCTTCTTTCACTAAAAGAAAAGCTAGTAAGATAAAAATACTCAAGAAATCGTGAGCAGCGGCTACCACAAAGGGCGACAAATCTGTAAAAATCGAAAAGATATAAGCACTAATCGTTAGACCTAACCCCCAGAAAATACCTGAGAGTAGACCAAAAGAAACTCCATTTTTATTTTTCATCTGAACCTCCATAATATGACAAACATTTAACAGCTCTTTGGTAACGATTCACACCATAGTCACCAAAATCTGCGCCTTGCTCTTCCTTATAGACAGTCCATAGACTCCAAATAGTATCTTGCAAAATTTTATAGATTGCGATCTTTTCACGAGAGACAGGTGTTTGCTCACTCTCATAGTGAGACAAGAAGGCTTCTTCCTCTTGACAAGTGAATTCAGACTCTAAAAAGAGAGAAGCCAAATCCCACATTGGATCGTTCATTGATGAATATTCCCAGTCAATCAGATAAAGTCGTCCTTGAGGTGATTCGATAAAGTTTTCAGGAACCAAATCGATATGACAAGATTTTCTGTCAACACCTAAGTCAGCCAGTCTTTTCTCTAAGGAGAAGACTTCTTCTCGAACAGCTTCGTAATTGGCATAAGGGATTTTTTCTTCAATCAAGGATTCGTATTTTTTGATTTCTTCAAAAGGAGCAAATTCTCCCCTTAATTCCTTGCCAGAAGCATGAATAGTTTGTAATATTGGAGCAATTTTATCAAATTTGGTCTTGATTGACGTTGAATCAAGCGTAATCGCAGATTCGATATACTCATTTACTTTGATACCAGCTTCAATATCAAAAAGATAATTTTTTACATCTAAGTCTAAATCCTTTAGTAGTTCAAGATTGTACTTTTCATCTTGACGATTGATCAGTTTTTCTGTCCCTTTACCAAAGAATTTAACAATGTATTGCTTATTTGTTGTTTTGGCCAAATAGTTTTGATTGGTCATTCCCCCCAGTTGTTCAACACTGAGGACTTCCTCTTCTTGACTAAGTAGGGAAGAAATTTTTTCTTTAATGATTGTCTCCACAATTAACCTCCAGCACCTATACTTCCCACTTAAACACGGTTTTAAAGGCTGTGTTTAAATCGGTTGCAAAGACACGGTGAATATCTTTAATTTCTCTTACAGGTTCTTCTAGATAAAGGATATTTTTAAGACGATTTGCAAATTTCTTGACTTCCATCATTTGGATTGCATTTTCAAAATCAATGCGACCAGAACGAGAGGAACCAACCAAGAGCAACCCTTTTTCTAAGGCATCGCGTGTATTGAGATTGACTTTATATTCACTAACTCCCATCATGAGAATCGTTCCCTGAGGACGAATGTAGCGAATCAGGTCATTAATAGCTGGTCCAGTACCATCACCACCACAACACTCAAAAGCATGGTCAAAGGCCAAATCTTCAGGAATATTATCAGTAATATAGCATTCCTTGGCAAAAGAGAAGAGTTCCAACTTTTCCCAATGACGACCAATAACCACAATCTCTGCTTCTGGCAAAGTATAGTTGATAATATTAGCAACTACAAAAGCTAAACTTCCATCTCCTATAACAGCGATTCGGTCCCGCTTGCTATGAGCAAGGGTCAATAGACGATTCATAGCGTGCATGCCGACACTAACAAACTCTGTAATGGCTGCAACCGTATCTTCGATAGCATCATAAGCCACCACACGATCTTTAGGAAGAGAAACAAACTCTCTCATAAAGCCATCAAAGCCACTAGACAAGAAATGTGTCCCTGTCATGTAGTTCTCATAGAATTCTTCATTGCTCTGCATAGGAGGCTGATTGGGAATCATGACAACTTTTTGCCCAACCTCATAGGTTCCTGTCGGATCAGAAATAACGGTTCCACATGACTCATGAATCATTGCCATTGGAAGCTTTTTATTCAAAATCTTGGGATCACGTTTTCCTTGGTAGTAACGCTGATCCGCATGACAGACCGCCATATAATTAGGGCGTATGAGGATATGATTCTCTTGGTCAATAGCCTCTTCCTGATATTTGACATTGATAAACTTAGGCTTAGTTAGTTGATAAATTTGATTAATCATTTTACTAGTCTTTCTCAATCATACTTTTTGCAATCTTCAAATCTGTTACGGTTGTAATCTTCAGATTTGAGTATTCACCTTTGGCCAAGGCCACATCTTTTCCTTTGATAACAAAGATTTTACATGCATCTGTCAAAATTTCCTTCTCTTCAGCAGAAAGAGAGCCATAAAGGTCCATGAAGTCCTTGCAACGGAATGTTTGAGGTGTTTGTCCTTGATAAAGGTGAGCACGATTTGGAATATCTGTAATAAATTGACCATTGGTACTTTCAACGATAGTATCAACCGCTTCTACCACTGTGTCCACTGCGTCATGATTTTGGGCAAGTTTAATATTGTCTTGAATCATGCGAAGTGTAATAAATGGACGAACAGAATCGTGTGTAACAACGATATCCTCTGGAGTAAGCGGACGATAAGCATCAATGGCTTCAATGATTTTCTCAATACTTGTATTGCGGTCAGCACCACCCTTTGTAATGATGATACGTTCCTTATGAAGAGGAAGATATTTATCTACAAGATCTTCTGCATGAGAAACCCAGTCTCCATGAACCCCAACCACAATTTTTTCAATGCTTGGTTCTAAGACAAATTTTTCAATTGTATGAATCAAAATAGGTCGATCACCTAGCTCTAAAAATTGTTTTGGCAAGTTACTGATTCCCATACGTGTGCCAGTTCCACCAGCCAGAATTCCTGCATAAATCATCTATTTTCTCCTTTGTCTTACTAAAAAAACTTATTCTCTCTATTATACCACAATCTAGTCCTATCATGAAAGAAATACCGGACCTCCCGTTCTAGAATAGGCGGATTAAGCAGTTCTATTATTCAAAGAAACTAGTCCATTTCTAGTAATGACTAGGAATTCTGTAGTCATTACCAATAAATGGCTGTGAAATTTTAGAGTTCTTCAGAATAATATAGTTTTCTTAAAGAAAGCTTAAAATCAAACTTTGAAACTTCAAAGTGATTGCTTGACTTACTGAACTTCATTTCTTATTAGCTAACTTTATGATATAATGAAAAACGAGGTAAATTGAATGAAAAGTATAAAATTAAATGCTCTATCTTATATGGGAATTCGTGTCTTGAATATTATTTTTCCCATCTTAACTGGTACCTACGTCGCACGTGTCTTGGACCGAACTGACTATGGTTACTTCAACTCAGTTGACACTATTTTGTCATTTTTCTTACCCTTTGCAACTTATGGGGTCTATAACTACGGTTTACGAGCCATCAGCAATGTCAAGGATAACAAAAAAGATCTGAATAGAACCTTCTCTAGTCTTTTTTATTTGTGCATAGCTTGTACGATTTTGACCACCGCTGTCTATATCCTTGCCTATCCTCTCTTCTTTACAGATAATCCAATCATCAAAAAGGTCTACCTTGTTATGGGGATTCAACTCATTGCCCAGATTTTTTCAATCGAGTGGGTCAATGAAGCTCTGGAAAATTACAGTTTTCTTTTTTACAAGACTGCCTTCATCCGTATCCTGATGCTGGTCTCTATTTTCCTGTTTGTCAAAAATGAACACGATATTGTTGTCTATACACTTGTGATGAGTTTATCGACACTGATTAACTATCTGATTAGTTATTTTTGGATTAAAAGAGACATTAAGCTTGTTAAGATTCATATAAGTGATTTTAAACCGCTCTTTCTCCCTCTAACAGCCATGTTGGTCTTTGCCAATGCCAATATGCTCTTCACTTTTTTGGATCGTCTCTTCCTCGTTAAAACAGGGATTGATGTTAACGTTAGTTACTATACCATGGCTCAACGAATTGTGACCGTTATAGCTGGGGTTGTAACAGGTGCAATTGGAGTGAGTGTGCCTCGTCTCAGTTACTACCTAGGAAAAGGCGATAATGAAGCTTATGTCGCACTTGTTAATAGAGGTAGTCGAATCTTTAACTTCTTTATCATTCCACTGAGCTTTGGACTCATGGTTTTAGGACCAAATGCCATCTTACTTTACGGTAGTGAAAAATATATCGGAGGCGGTATCTTAACCTCTCTCTTCGCTTTTCGTACGATTATCCTAGCACTAGATACCATTCTTGGTTCCCAAATTCTCTTTACAAATGGCTATGAAAAACGAATCACAGTCTATACAGTCTTTGCAGGATTACTCAATTTGGGCTTAAATAGTCTCCTCTTTTTCAACCATATCGTGGCTCCTGAATACTACTTACTGACAACTATGCTATCAGAGGCCTCTCTACTTGTTTTCTATATCATTTTCATCCATAGAAAACAACTTATTCACTTGGGACATATCTTTAGCTATACTGTTCGATACTCGCTCTTTTCACTTTCCTTTGTAGGAATCTATTTCCTGATTAATTTCTTGTATCCTGTGGATATGGTCATTAATTTGCCATTTTTGATTAATACTGGTTTGATTGTCTTGCTATCAGCCATCTCTTATATTGGTCTACTTGCCTTCACCAAAGATAGCATTTTCTATGAATTTTTAAACCATGTCCTAGCCTTAAAAAATAAATTCAAAAGATCATAGGAGTTTAAAATGAAACAACTAACCATTGAAGATGCCAAACAAATTGAATTAGAAATTTTGGATTATATTGATACTCTCTGTAAAAAGCACAATATCAACTATATTATTAACTACGGTACTCTGATTGGGGCAGTTCGACATCAGGGCTTTATTCCTTGGGACGACGATATTGATCTGTCCATGCCTCGAGAAGACTACCAACGATTTATAAACATTTTTCAAAAGGAAAAAAGCAAATATAAGCTCCTATCCTTAGAAACTGATCAGAACTACTTTAACAACTTTATCAAAATAACAGACAGTACGACTAAAATTATTGACACTCGAAATACAAAAACCTATGAGTCTGGTGTTTTTATCGATATTTTCCCTATGGATCGCTTTGATGATCCTAAGGTTATTGATACTTGTTATAAACTGGAAAGCTTCAAACTTCTGTCTTTCAGTAAACATAAAAATATTATCTATAAGGATAGCCTTTTAAAAGATTGGATACGAACAGCCTTTTGGTTACTCCTTCGACCTGTTTCTCCTCGTTATTTTGCACATAAAATCGAGAAAGAAATTCAAAAATATAGTCGTGAGAATGGGCAGTATATGGCTTTTATCCCTTCTAAATTTAAGGAAAAAGAAGTCTTCCCAAGTGGTACTTTTGATAAAACAATTGATTTGCCCTTTGAGAATTTAAGCCTTCCCGCACCTGAAAAATATGATACTATTTTGACACAATTTTATGGGGATTATATGACCCTACCACCAGAAGAAAAACGCTTCTACAGTCATGAATTTCACGCTTATAAATTGGAGGATTAGAATGCAGTATTTAGAAAAAGAAGAAATTAAAGAAATTCAACTGGCTCTGCTAGACTATATTGATGAGACTTGTAAGAAACATGATATTCCTTATTTTCTCAGTTATGGAACCATGCTTGGAGCTATCCGCCACAAAGGTATGATTCCCTGGGACGATGATATTGATATTTCCCTTTATCGTGAAGATTATGAGCGTTTACTGAAGATTATTGAGGAAGAAGATCATCCACGTTATAAGGTTCTCTCCTACGACACTTCTTCTTGGTACTTCCATAATTTCGCGTCGATTTTGGATACTTCTACTGTTATCGAAGACCATGTTAAGTACAAGCGTCATGACACCAGCCTTTTCATCGATGTCTTTCCAATTGATCGCTTTACAGACTTGAGCATTGTTGACAAGAGTTATAAGTATGTAGCCCTTCGTCAACTAGCTTATATCAAAAAATCACGCGCAGTCCACGGTGATAGCAAGTTAAAAGATTTTCTAAGATTATGTAGCTGGTACGCCCTCCGATTGGTCAATCCTCGTTACTTCTACAAGAAAATTGATCAGCTAGTCAAAAATGCCGCAACCAACACTCCTCAATATGAAGGAGGAATTGGGATTGGCAAGGAAGGAATGAAAGAAGTCTTCCCAGTTGATACCTTTAAAGAACTGATTTTAACCGAGTTTGAAGGCCGTATGTTGCCCGTCCCTAAAAAATATGATCAATTTTTAACCCAGATGTATGGGGATTATATGACACCACCATCAAAAGAAATGCAAGAATGGTATAGTCATAGTATTAAAGCTTATCGTAAAAGCTGATTAATCAGTAGTTTACAAGAAAAAACATAACAAAAAAGAGAAGATCGTTGCACCTTCTCTTTTTTCTATTTAAATTGCTTCTGTGACAAAACTACGGCTTTCAAGTACCTTAAGCATGGCATTAGCTGTATCTAAGGCTGTAAAGAGGGGCACCCCGTGTTCAATAGCTGAACGGCGAATCTGCTCACCATCTTCGTCGGCAGTTCGTTTTGTTCCAACTGTATTAATGATAGCTTGAATTCTTCCTTTGCGAACAAAACTTGGAATATCCTTATCGTCATCACCAATCTTACCAACAGGTTGGGCTTGCAATCCATGACTGGCAAAGAAGGCTGCTGTCCCTTCTGTCGCAAGGATTCCATAGCCAATATTTTGGAAACGACGAGCTAAGTCCAAGGCTTCTTCTTTTGCATCATCAGCAATGGTGAAGACTACATTTCCAAAAGTTGGCAAGTGGAGGTAAGAAGCTTCAAAGGCCTTATAGAGAGCTTTTTCCAAAGTCGTATCAGAACCCATAACTTCCCCTGTTGACTTCATTTCAGGACCAAGTAAGCTGTCTACCTTAGCTAGTTTGGTAAAGGAGAAGACAGGTGCTTTAATATGAACTCGAGTGCTTTCAGGGTAAAGACCATCTTGGTAGCCAAGTTCTTCAAGTTTTTGACCAAGAATGAGCTTAGTTGCTACTTGAGCCATAGGGATATTGGTTACCTTAGATAGGAATGGAACCGTACGGCTGGCACGTGGATTGACCTCGATAACATAGACTTTTTCATCCTTGATGACAAACTGGATGTTCATCATTCCAAGGCAGTTAAGACCGATTGCTAAGCGTTTAGTATAGTCTGCGATTGTTTCTTGAACCTTTTGCGACAAGGTTTGTGGAGGATAAACGGCCATTGAGTCACCAGAGTGAACACCAGCGCGTTCGATGTGCTCCATGATACCAGGGATGAGAACATTTTCTCCATCTGAAATGGCATCAACTTCGCACTCTTGCCCAACGATGTATGAGTCAACAAGAACTGGATGGTCTGGACTAGCCTTAACCGCTGTACGCATGTAAGAACGAAGGTCTTCTTCGTTTTCAACGATTTCCATGGCACGTCCACCAAGTACATAAGATGGGCGGACAAGAACTGGAAAGCCAATCTTGCGAGCTGCAAGAACTGCTTCTTCTTCATTGGTAGCCGTTTGTCCTGGTGGCTGTGGAATATCCAGATCTTTTAGAGCTTGCTCGAAGAGATCACGGTCTTCGGCACGGTCTAGGTCAGCAACCTGCGTACCAAGAATAGTCACACCTGCATTTGCCAATGGCTCCGCAAGGTTGATGGCTGTTTGACCACCAAACTGAACGATAACGCCTTTTGGTTGTTCCAAATCAATAACATTCATAACATCTTCGAATGTCAATGGCTCAAAGTAAAGTTTATCTGATACAGAGAAATCTGTAGAAACGGTCTCTGGATTTGAGTTCATGATGATAGCTTCATAGCCAGCAGCCTGGATAGCCTTAACCGAGTGAACCGTTGCATAGTCAAACTCGACCCCTTGACCGATACGGATTGGACCAGAACCTAGAACAAGTACAGATTCTTTATCAGACTTGATAGATTCATTTTCCCATCCATAGGTTGAATAGAAGTATGGTGTTTCAGAGTCAAACTCTGCCGCACAAGTATCGACCATCTTATAAACTGGAACAATCTTGTTTTCCAAACGAAGCTGGCGAACTTGGTCAGCTGTCGTTTCCCAGAGTTCAGCCACCTTACGGTCTGAAAATCCATTGAGTTTGGCAGTTTTCAAAACTTCTAGATCTTGTGGATGGGCACCCAATTCTTGCTCAATTTCAAAGATATGCAAGAGTTTATCCAGATAGAAAATATCAATCTTGGTCAATTCAGCAATTTCTTCTGGTGTGTAGCCACGGCGAATGGCTTCTGATACGTAGAAGAGACGGTCATCTTGGGCTTTGACAACCTTTTCAATCAAGGCATCATCAGAAACTGCTGCAAGTTCAGGCATTTCATTGTGGTGCACCCCAATTTCAAGAGAGCGGCAAGCCTTAAGAAGAGATTCCTCGATGTTACGACCAATCGCCATGACTTCTCCAGTCGCCTTCATTTGAGTACCAAGACGGCGCTCACCCTTTTCAAACTTGTCAAATGGGAAACGTGGAATCTTGGCAACCACATAGTCAAGGGCAGGCTCAAACATGGCATAAGTTGAACCTGTAACTGGGTTAATAACCTCATCCAAGGTCAAACCTACTGCAATCTTAGCAGCCAATTTTGCAATCGGATACCCTGTCGCCTTAGATGCCAGGGCTGAAGAACGCGATACACGAGGGTTTACTTCGATAACATAGTACTTAAAACTGTGTGGGTCAAGGGCCAGCTGAACATTACATCCACCTTCAATCTTAAGGGAACGAATAATGCTCAAGCTTGCGTCACGAAGCATTTGGTTTTCATAGTCTGACATAGTTTGCGCAGGGGCAAATACAATGGAATCCCCTGTGTGAATCCCAACTGGGTCAAAGTTTTCCATGTTACAAACAACCAAGGCATTGTCAGCTGAGTCACGCATCACTTCGTATTCGATTTCCTTGAAACCTGCAATTGAACGCTCAATCAAACATTGGGTCACAGGTGACAATTTCAATCCATTTTCAGCGATTTCACGCAATTCTTCCTCGTTGGCACACATACCACCACCAGTACCACCAAGTGTAAAGGCTGGACGAACGATGACTGGGTAGCCAATTGTTGCTGCAAAGGCAACAGCTTCTTCGACTGTGTTGACAATTTCAGATTCTGGAATGGGTTGGTTAAGCTCTTCCATCAATTGTTTAAAGAGGTCACGGTCCTCCGCTTGGTCAATGGCAGATAATTTAGTACCCAGAAGTTCAACACCAAGCTCATCGAGGATACCATTTTTAGACAATTCCATGGCCATGTTGAGACCTGTCTGACCACCGAGTGTTGGGAGCAAGGCATCTGGACGCTCCTTACGTAGAATACGTGTCACAAACTCAAGTGTAATCGGTTCAATGTAAACCTTATCAGCAATCTCCTTGTCCGTCATGATGGTTGCAGGGTTTGAGTTAACCAAAACAACCTCATAACCTTCCTCTTTCAAAGACAAGCAAGCCTGGGTCCCAGCGTAGTCAAACTCAGCAGCTTGACCAATAATAATCGGACCAGAACCAATCACCATAATTTTTTGAATATCAGTACGTTTAGGCATAGTTTATGATACAAAGCCCGTAAAGAACACAGTGAAAATAGGAAACTCGGTGCAGACGCCTTCAGCGTCAAGACGATGTTTATCTTTTTCACACAGTTCTTAGGGCGTGTTCACTTCCGCGAACAATGTATCTTCTCCTTTCTATTCGGCAACTCTCGGATTGCCATTAAATAAATTCTCCGACGAGCTTTTACTCGCTCTTAGTTTGATTGTTTAAAAGCTTCCATCATCTCGATAAACTCGTCAAATAGGTAGCTAGCGTCGTGTGGACCAGGGGCTGCGTCTGGGTGGTATTGAACAGAGAAAGCAGGTTGGTATCTGTGGCGCACACCTTCAACTGACTTGTCATTGATTTCTTCATGGGTAATAATCAAGTGCTCTGGCAAATCCTCACGGCTGACTGCATAACCATGGTTCTGGCTGGTAAAGTCCACACGTCCTGTAGCAATTTCGCGTACCGCATGGTTGAATCCACGGTGTCCAAATTTCATCTTATAGGTCTTAGCACCATTTGCCATAGCAAAGAGTTGGTGCCCCATACAAATACCAAAAATTGGAATTTTTCCTTGCACACCACGAATCATGTCGAGTGCTTGTGGAACGTCTTCTGGGTTACCTGGACCATTTGACAACATCACTCCGTCAGGATTGAGATGGAGAATTTCTTCAGCCGTTGTCGAATACGGAACAACCGTCACATTACAGTTGCGTTTAGAAAGTTCACGTAGAATTGAGTGTTTGAGACCAAAGTCCACTAGCACCACGCTCAAACCAACTCCTGGAGCTGGATAGGATGTTTTAGTAGAAACCTGCTTGATATTGTCTGTCGGCAAAACTGTTGCTTGGAGCTGGTCCGTCACATGGTCCATGCTGTCCCCAACATGGGTCAAGGTTGCACGCATGGTACCATGCTTACGGATAATCTTGGTAAGAGCACGTGTATCAATTCCTGAAATACCTGGAATTTTCTTGGCTTTCAAAAATTCATCCAAGGTCATTTGGTTGCGCCAGTTGCTTGCTCTACGTGCTTCTTCGAAAACAACAACTCCCTTACAAGTTGGAATAATGGATTCGTAATCATCACGGTTAATTCCATAATTTCCTACCAAAGGATAAGTAAAGGTCAAGATTTGTCCATTGTAGGACTGGTCTGTGATGGATTCTTGATAGCCGGTCATCCCTGTATTAAAGACGATTTCGCCTGTTACATCAATATCTGCGCCGAAGGCCTTGCCTTCAAAAACTGTGCCATCTTCTAATACTAGAAGTCTTTTTGTCATATTTTCACCTCTCGTGGACGCTCACTGGCGTCTTTTAACGTCTTGTGTTTTAGTTGGCGTTTCTACTCGCCAATACGGATTCTAAGATTGCCATTCGAACAAAGACACCATTGGTCATTTGTTGAACAATCCGTGATTTTGGTGCTTCAACCAAGTGGTCTGCGATTTCTACATCACGGTTGACTGGAGCTGGGTGCATGAGGATTGCTGTTTCTTTCAAACGATCGTAACGTTCTTGAGTCAAACCATGTTGGGCATGGTAGTCTTCTTTCGAAAAGACAGCTCCACTATCATGGCGTTCATGTTGCACACGGAGAAACATCATGACATCCACCTGATCAATGATTTCATCAATAGTTACAAACTGTCCATAGTCTGCAAACTCTTGACTTCTCCATTCCTCAGGTCCAGCGAAAAAGAGTTCAGCTCCCAAGCGTTTCAAAATCTGCATATTAGATTTGGCAACACGTGAATGGTCCAAGTCACCTGCAATCGCAACCTTGAGACCCTCAAATTGGCCAAATTCCTCATAAATGGTCATCAAATCAAGCAAGCTCTGGCTAGGGTGTTGTCCCGAACCATCTCCACCATTGATGATGGAAGTCGTAATCGTGGGACTAGCAATTAACTCTCTGTAGTAGTCAACCTCTGGGTGGCGAATCACACAGACATCCACTCCTAAAGCAGACAGAGTCAAAATGGTATCATAAAGTGTCTCACCCTTATTAACCGAGCTGGTCTTCACATCAAAGTCAAGTCGCTCCAATCCCAGTTTAATCTCTGCTACTTCAAAGGACTTATGCGTCCGTGTAGAATCCTCAAAGAAAAGATTGGAAACAATCGGATGGTCCTCATAGGGAAGCTGAGCTCCGTTTTTAAACTCAATTCCTCGCTTGATCAATTTCATCACTTGATCGACAGTAAGGTCTTCCATGGACACCACATGGTTCAATGCTTGTTGATTTTCTGACATGGCTACTCCTTTAGCTTTCTAAGCTTCTTCAGTAATCAGAACTCTGTCTTGGCCATCAAGTTCTGCCATCTCTACGATGATTTCTTCAGAACGACTGGTTGGGATATTTTTTCCAACGTAATCTGGACGGATTGGCAATTCTCTATGTCCACGATCGACTAGAACTGCTAAACTCACGCGCGCAGGACGACCATGACCTACAATATTATCAATAGCAGCACGGATGGTACGACCTGTATAGAGCACATCATCCACCAAGATAACTTCACGGTCTGTCACATCGACAGAAACCAAAGAAGTATCTTCTCCACTTTTAACATCATCACGGAAAGGTTTCGTATCCAATTCCACAACAGGAACTGAAAGATTTTCTAGCTGCTCCAAACGTTCTTGAATACGGTGGGCGATAAAGACACCACGAGTTTTAATACCAGCCAAGACGATTTTATTCAAATCTTTGTTGCGTTCGATAATCTCATAAGTAATACGCGTAATCGCTCGTTTGACAGTCAATTCGTCTACAACTTCTTTTGCCTTCATGACAAACCTCCAAAAAGAAAAGTCTCCTTAAACAAGGAGACTTGAAATGTATAGCCAAGCGAGCCCTACTGCAAACAGTATAGACTTCACCCTTCTACTTTATCGCGCTCCTTGCCTGCCTCACGGGACAGGTTTAAAGGAATATTTAGTTATCAAATACTATAGCACAAAGCATGCTTAAAATCAAGCAAAAACTTTCGATCTTCCATCTTACAAATTGCTAAAATCATATAATTGTGGGTACTGGTCACACTCTGGATTTTTAGGATGACAGATAGCTCTTCCAAAATAAATCATGGCCTGATGGGCTGCTAACCACTGCTCAGGTGGCAAGATATCCATGACCCGCTTTTCCACCTCAAGTGGTGTCGCTGATTTTTTGACAATATCGTGGTGCTTACAAATACGCTCCACATGAGTATCCACTGCAAAGGCTGGGATCCCAAAGCCCACACTCATAACTACGTTGGCTGTCTTGCGACCAACTCCTGCTAGACTTTCTAATTCCTCTCGAGTCTGAGGCACTTGACCGTCAAAATCGTCTAATAACTGTTGAGCACATTTTTTAAGGAATTTAGCCTTATTCCGATACAATCCCAAACGAGAAATGTGTGAAGCAATCTCATTCTCTGTCGCCACAGACATGGCTTGGGGCGTTGGAAAGGCAGCAAAGAGACCTGGTGTGGCCTTATTTACCGCTGCATCCGTCGTCTGCGCTGACAACATGACCGCAACCAAAAGTTCAAAATGATTGGTAAAATCAAGACTAGGCTTGGCATCTGGAAAAAGAGCAATGATTTCTTCTAGCACCTTTCGTGCGCGTTTTTTTGACAAGACCATTATTCGTCTCCGTCAAATAGTCCTTGTAAGCCAGCAAAAGGACTGTTTTCTTCTTTCTTAACAGCTTGTTGAGCTTGGTATTCCTCCTCAGTCATGATTTGCCAGTCATTTCCTGAAACAAATCCTTGACCAGCCTCTTCTTCAGTCGTCAAGACCTTGATAGGAATGTTTAGTAGGATATTGTCTGACACGCTCTCAGCAAGGTCAAGTTCTCCATTTTCGATAGGCAAGACCAAATCATCGTCTAAAACTTCCTGATCTAGTTGGTTAGTTGCGCCTTCCATGAAAACTTCCGTTACTGGATAAGATTCAACTAACTCAACTGGTTCCATACTGCGACTTGAAGCAAGAACAATGGTATAAGATAGTTGATAATCTAAGAAATACATACGGTCTTCGTACTGAACTTTCCCAACTGCAAGGATATCTTTTACATCTAAAATTTCTTGATTACGTGCACGTAGGTCGGCGGCTAGGTCTAACGTTTGTTCAAAATGCAAGCCTTCAGACTGCTTACGAATTTCTTGAATATTTAATTTCATACTTCCTCCATAAAGATTTACTCTCTTGATTATACCATGAAAAGCCTACAAATCAGCCCACCAAACTTTGTAATTAAATTTCGATTTTTTAACATATTTACTATGACATTTTTATTTTTTAGTGCTATACTATAGGCAATAATACATCAGAGCAAGGAGGATGCTCATATGGAAGACAAAGAACTCATTACTAATGCAACCCAACTCCTATCCGAGTTAAATAAAAGTTTCCAAAGCTGCAAACAGGGTACGGCAGATGATATTCGACTGCAAGAGCTACTAAATTCTACTCTGCAAGAGCTCAAAAAAGCGGAAAAGTTGAACAACAGTATCTTAATAGACCTTGAGAAATTTTACCAACGTACCAGTCTTCTGATAGGTCTCGGTAGCCTAAAACTAAACGATCAAGCACGTACCGCTTGGCGCAACTATGACAAGTTCCATTACGAGCATGTCAAACACGTACTAACTCTTTATGGACCTGTTTTTGGATTTTAGAGATTGGAATTTCCAGTTTTCTGTTGACAAAATATCCTGAAAGGTATAGGATAGAGGTACTAATACTCGGAGGTAAGGGAGACATGAACAACTAAGTCTATCGAATAAAGAACTTTATTTAGTAGATCTTGTTTTTGTCTCTTTTTGTGTGCTATTTTATGCTCTTTTTCTGGCATTTTATACTCAATGAAAATCAAAAAGCAAACTAGGAAGCTAGCCGCAGGTTGCTCAAAACACTGTTTTGAGGTTGTAGATAAGACTGACGAAGTCAGTCACATATATACGGTAAGGCGACGCTGATGTGGTTTGAAGAGGTTTTCGAAGAGTATTAATAGAGTTTTTTTGACATAAACTTTGGCTCTACTAGGTAAAGTAGAGCTTTTTGTTATGCACTATTGGAAATTCTAGAAAGGGCAACAATATGATAAAAATCAATCATCTGACCATCACACAAAACAAAGATTTACGAAATCTTGTATCTGACCTAACCATGACTATCCAAGACGGGGAAAAGGTTGCTATTATTGGTGAAGAAGGAAATGGAAAATCGACCTTGCTTAAAACTTTAATGGGAGAAGCTTTGCCTGATTTCACTATCAGGGGAGACATCCAGTCTGACTATCAGTCACTAGCCTACATTCCTCAAAAACTCCCCGAGGAGCTGAAAAAGAGAAGTCTACACGACTACTTCTTTTTAGATTCTATTGATTTAGATTACAGTATCCTTTATCGCTTAGCTGAAGAGTTGCATTTTGATAGTGATCGCTTCGCTAGTGACCAAGAGATTGGCAGTCTATCAGGGGGCGAAGCTTTGAAAATTCAGCTCATCCATGAGTTAGCCAAACCCTTTGAGATTCTATTTTTAGATGAACCTTCAAATGACCTGGACCTTGAGACAGTTGATTGGCTAAAAGGTCAGATTCGCAAGATGAGGCAAACTGTTATTTTCATTTCACATGATGAGGACTTTCTTTCTCAAACGGCAAACACTATTGTCCACTTGCGACTGGTCAAGCACCGTAAAGAAGCAGAAACGCTAGTCGAGCATTTAGATTATGATCACTATAGTGAGCAGAGAAAGGCTAATTTTGCCAAACAAAGCCAGCAAGCTGCTAACGACCAAAGAGCCTATGATAAAACCATGGAAAAACATCGGCGAGTCAAGCAAAATGTAGAAACTGCGCTTCGAGCTACTAAAGATAGTACTGCCGGTCGCCTATTGGCTAAAAAGATGAAAAATGTGCTCTCTCAAGAAAAACGCATTGAAAAGACAGCCCAGTTCATGACCCAAAAACCACTTGAAGAAGAACAAATCCAACTTTTCTTTTCAGACATACAACCATTACCGGCTTCTAAAGTCTTAATCCAACTGGAAAAAGAAAATTTGTCCATTGACGACCGTGTTTTGGCTCAGGAACTACAACTAACTGTCCATGGCCAAGAAAAAATCGGTATCATCGGTTCAAATGGTGTTGGAAAATCGACTCTGCTAGACAAGTTTCAACAACTGCTTAGCGCCAAAAGAGAAATTTTGCTTGGTTTTATGCCACAAGATTACCACAAAAAACTGCAATTGGATTTATCACCAATAGCCTACCTCAGCAAAACTGGAGAAAAAGAGGAACTACAGAAAATCCAATCTCACTTAGCCAGTCTCAATTTCAGTTATCCAGAAATGCAGCATCAAATTCGCTCCTTATCTGGCGGGCAACAGGGGAAACTTCTGCTTTTGGATTTAGTCTTGCGCAAACCAAACTTTCTCCTGCTAGATGAACCCACACGAAACTTTTCTCCAACTTCTCAACCCGAAATCAGAAAACTCTTTGCCACTTATCCTGGCGGTCTCATCACTGTTTCGCATGACAGGCGTTTCTTAAAAGAGGTCTGTTCGACTATCTATCGCTTGACAGAACACGGTTTGGAGATAGTTAATTTAGACGATTTATAAATTTGCAACATAGCAGATAGGTGAGGCAAAAACACAATTTTAGGAGAAGAGAAAGTAAATCTTCCCATAATAAAACGCATAATATCAAGTTTTTGCACACCTGATATTATGCGTTTTTAAGATTTTAAAGACTTTTTCCCAGCCTTCATTTTACATATGTTTTAAACGTTCAATCCGTTCTGAGATAGGTGGGTGGGTATAAAAGAGTTTTTGGAACCCTCCACCTTTCTTAGGATCATTGATATAAAGTGCACTGCTGGCATCATCGACAGGACGACTCATCGGTTTACTATTATCCAACTTACGTAGAGCATTAATCATCCCTTGAGGATTGCGGGTCAACTCGACACTGGAAGCATCAGCTAGAAATTCCCTCTGACGAGAAATAGCTAGTTGCACCAATGTTGCAGCGAGAGGTGCCAGCACAATTGCAAGTAGGGAAACCACTAGCATAATGATTTCTAAGCCATTTCCATCCCGATCATCGTCACTTCGTCTGCGACCTGCTCCACCCCACCACATCATACGACCTGCCATACTAGAAAGCATGGTGATAGCACTGGCAAGGGCAACGGCAATAGTCGAAATTCGAATATCATAGTTACGGATATGACTGACTTCATGCCCCATAACAGCTTCTAGCTCCTCACGATTCATGATAGCTAGGAGACCTGACGTCGCAGCAACCGCCGCATTTTGAGGGTTAGAACCTGTCGCAAAGGCATTTAAGGCTGGATCATCAATGATGAAAACACGGGGCATAGGAATCTGGGCCACCATAGCCATATCTTCTACTACATGGTAAAGGTCTGGCGCCGTTTGTTCATCAACCTCACGCGCTCCATTCATGGACATGACAATCTCTGTCGATTGAAAAATCATGGACAAGGCATAGATAAAGCCGATAATCAGTGCGATAACCAAACCACCAATCCCAGACCTCATAAAGAGGTAACCAACCGCATAGCCAACAAGAGCTAAGAGTAGGAAAAATACCAGCAACAAAATCCACGTTTTTCGTTTATTGCTTGCAATTTGATCAAACAACATCTTAGTCACCTAAACCGCTAAAATCAACTTTAGGAACTGCCTTTTCCTCTTCTGGTGTTTGAAGGAAATCTGCTGCTTTAAATCCAAACATCCCAGCGATAATATTGCTTGGGAAAGTTTCTAATTTTACATTGTAGTTGCTAACAACACTGTTGTAGAGTTGACGAGAGTATGAAATTTTATTTTCTGTGTTTGTTAACTCCTCTTGCAATTTAACAAAGTTGGTACTAGCTTTCAAATCTGGATAGCTTTCTGCAACTGCAAAAATACCTGAAACCTGACGAGTAAGGGCATCACTAGCTTTCATAGCTTCTGCTGGTGAAGTCGCTGCCGCCACTTGGTTACGTAGTTCTGCCACCTTTTCAAGGGTAGAACCTTCATATTTGGCATAACCTTTTACAGTCTCAATCAAGTTTGGCAAGAGGTCATTTCGACGTTTCAACTGAACATCAATCTGACTCCAAGCCTCCTTTGTTTGCATACGATTCTTAACCAAACCGTTATAGCTAACAATTACAAAAATAACAATAAGAGCGATAACTCCAAGAATAATCCAAGTCATTATATAAGTCCTTTCTACTTTTAGATTAGTACCAGTATATCAAATTTTTAATGATTGTGGTAAAATAAGATGATACTAAAGAAGGAAATAACTATGAAACCAGAAACATTTTACAACCTGCTTGCCAATCAGAATCTTCCACTTTCGGACCAGCAAAAAAAACAATTTGAACGTTATTTTGAGCTCTTGATCGAGTGGAATGAAAAGATTAATTTAACAGCTATTACGGACAAGGAAGAAGTTTATCTCAAACATTTTTACGATTCGATTGCACCCATTCTTCAAGATTTGATTCCCAATGAAACTATCAAACTTCTTGATATTGGAGCTGGGGCAGGATTTCCTAGTCTACCGATGAAAATTCTCTATCCTCAGTTAGATGTGACCATCATTGATTCACTCAATAAGCGCATCAACTTCCTCCAACTTTTGGCTCAGGAGCTGGATTTGGACGGTGTTCATTTCTACCATGGACGTGCAGAAGACTTGGCCCAAGACAAAAACTTCCGTGCTCAATATGATTTTGTAACAGCTCGTGCGGTTGCCCGTATGCAGGTCTTGTCTGAATTGACTATTCCCTACCTTAAAGTTGGCGGAAAACTATTGGCTCTCAAGGCTAGCAATGCGCCTGAGGAATTATTAGAAGCTAAGAATGCCCTCAACCTCCTTTTTAGTAAGGTCGAAGACAATCTCAGCTACACTCTACCTAATGGAGATCCGCGTTACATCACAGTGGTGGAAAAGAAAAAAGAAACACCAAATAAATATCCACGTAAGGCTGGCATGCCCAATAAACGCCCACTTTAATTTTTTTAGTAAAAAAATATTTACAAAGTCAGCCTCGCTCTTTTATTTTTAGGCTCGGGAAAAAATGATTTACAAAATCATTTTTTTCTGCTATACTATCCTAAGCAAAGGTTTTTAATGTCATCCCGTGAGGTGACGAAGACGCAGAAATATTTAAAACTCTTTAAAATCTAGATTTTAGAGAAGTCTTACTCTGAGGGCCTATTGCTGTAAAATAATGGGCTCTTTTTTGATGCCCAAAAGTGAGGTTTATATGAAACAAGAATCAACTGTTGATTTGTTACTAGACGTTGACCAACGTCCTTCAGCTGGAAAAGGAATTCTCCTTAGCTTCCAACACGTTTTCGCCATGTTTGGTGCGACCATCTTGGTACCATTGATTTTGGGAATGCCCGTATCTGTTGCCCTTTTTGCTTCAGGTGTCGGGACACTCATCTACATGATTTCAACTGGTTTTAAAGTTCCAGTTTATCTAGGTTCTTCTTTTGCCTTTATCACAGCAATGTCACTTGCTATGAAAGAAATGGGTGGTGATGTATCTGCTGCTCAAACAGGGGTTATCTTGACTGGTTTGGTCTATGTCCTTGTGGCTGCTGGTGTTCGTTTTGCAGGTACAAAATGGATTGATAAACTCTTGCCACCAATCATCATTGGACCTATGATCATCGTTATCGGTCTTGGACTTGCAGGTTCAGCTGTTACCAATGCTGGTCTTGTAGCAGACGGGAATTGGAAAAATGCTCTTGTAGCAGTTGTTACATTCTTGATTGCTGCCTTTATCAATACAAAAGGAAAAGGATTCCTACGAATCATTCCATTCCTCTTTGCCATTATCGGTGGTTACCTCTTCGCACTAACTCTTGGTTTGGTTGACTTTACACCAGTTCTAAAAGCTAACTGGTTTGAAATTCCTGGTTTCTACTTGCCATTTAGCACAGGTGGTGCCTTTAAAGAATACAATCTTTACTTTGGGCCAGAAACCATCGCTATCTTGCCAATCGCTATCGTAACAATTTCTGAACATATCGGAGACCATACTGTTTTGGGTCAAATCTGTGGCCGTCAATTCTTGAAAGAACCAGGTCTTCACCGTACTCTTCTTGGTGACGGTATCGCAACTTCTGTTTCTGCCTTCCTTGGTGGACCAGCCAATACAACTTATGGAGAAAACACAGGGGTTATCGGTATGACTCGTATCGCTTCTGTCTCAGTTATCCGTAACGCTGCCTTTATCGCGATTGCCCTTAGCTTCCTTGGTAAATTCACTGCCTTGATTTCAACCATTCCAAATGCTGTACTTGGTGGTATGTCAATCCTTCTCTACGGAGTTATCGCCAGCAACGGTTTGAAAGTCTTGATTAAAGAACGTGTTGATTTTGGTCAAATGCGTAACCTAATCATCGCAAGTGCTATGTTGGTTCTTGGACTTGGAGGAGCTATCCTTAAACTCGGTCCAGTTACCCTTTCAGGTACTGCCCTATCAGCCATGACAGGAATCATCTTGAACTTGATCTTGCCATACGAAAATAAAGATTAAGAATCTAAACACATCCAAAAACGAGCATTTCCAATTACGGAAGTGCTCATTTTTCTTCTTTCTAAAAAAGGAAAGCCCTGCGGCCTTCCTTTGTCTTACTTACGTTTCTTCTTCGCTTTTTTCATTTTGTTAGCCATGCGTTTCATAGACTGTTTCATGGCAAATTCACCGATTTTACCTTTGAGTCCGCCACCAAACATCTGGCTCATATCTGGCATTCCTGCTCCTCCTAGAGCTGACAAGTCAGGCATCCCACCTTGTCCCATCATTCCTTCAAGGGCAGACATATCCATGCCTCCCATATTTGGCATATTTTTAGGAAGGTTATTTGGATTTATTCCCATTTGCTTCATCATTTTGTTCATATCTCCAGACATGACACCTTGCATGAGCTGTTTAGCCTGGTTAAAGTCCTTGATGAATTTATTGACTTCGACAAAGGTATTTCCAGAACCAGCTGCTATACGACGGCGACGGCTTGGATTTAACAAATCTGGATTTTCACGTTCTTCAGGTGTCATTGAAGACACAATAGCACGTTTACGCGCAATCTGGCGCTCATCCACCTTCATGTTTTGAAGTGCTGGATTGTTGGCCATACCTGGAATCATCTTGAGCAAGTCTTCCATTGGGCCCATGTTTTGCACCTGATCCAACTGATCAATGAAATCATTGAAATCAAAGGTGTTTTCGCGCATCTTCTCAGCCATTTCAAGGGCTTTTTGCTCATCGTATTCCTGAGAAGCTTTCTCAATCAGAGTGAGCATATCCCCCATGCCAAGGATACGGCTAGACATGCGGTCTGGGTGAAAGGTTTCAATGTCCGTAATCTTTTCACCTGTACCAGTAAACTTGATTGGTTTTCCAGTAATGTGACGAACAGATAGAGCAGCACCACCACGAGTATCCCCATCAATCTTGGTAAGGATGACCCCAGTCACTTCCAACTGAGCATTAAACTCACGCGCAACATTGGCTGCTTCTTGACCAATCATGGCATCAACCACGAGCAGAATTTCGTTTGGTTGAGCCAATGCTTTCACGTCACGAAGCTCGTTCATAAGGAGCTCGTCAATCTGCAAACGACCTGCCGTATCAATCAAGACATAGTCATTATGATTAGCTTGGGCTTGTTCCAAACCTTGACGTACAATCTCAACAGCTGGTACTTCGGTTCCAAGTGCAAAGACAGGCACATCAATCTGTTGACCCAAGGTCTTAAGCTGGTCAATGGCAGCTGGACGATAAATATCCGCCGCAATCATCAAAGGACGAGCATTTTCTTCTTTCTTGAGTTTGTTGGCCAATTTACCAGCAAAAGTTGTTTTACCAGCCCCCTGCAAACCGACCATCATGATGATGGTTGGAATCTTAGGTGACTTGATAATCTCAGCTGTATCAGAACCTAAAACGGTTGTCAGTTCCTCATCAACGATTTTGATAATCTGTTGCGCAGGATTAAGGGTATCAATGACCTCATGCCCGACTGCACGCTCACGAACTTTCTTGATAAAGTCCTTTACAACAGGCAAGGCAACGTCGGCCTCAAGCAAGGCCAAGCGAATTTCTTTGGTTGCCTCTTGAACATCAGACTCAGAGATTTTCCCTTTTTTACGTAGATTTTTAAAGACGTTCTGTAAACGTTCTGTTAAACTTTCAAATGCCATTTTTCTTCCTCTTATTCTCTATTATCAATGCTTGTTAAAATTTCTATCTGCTCCTGCAGAAAGTTATCCTTGGGATATTGCTCCAAAATCTGGTCAAAAATCTGACTGCGGACAATGTAGTCTGAGTACATGTGCAATTTCATCTCATAATCTTCCAGAATCTTTTCTGTCCGCTTGATATTATCATAGACAGCCTGACGACTAACACCAAACTCCTCGGCAATCTCAGCAAGGCTGTAATCATCAGCGTAGTAGAGCTCTATATAATTCATTTGCTTATCTGTCAAAAGCGCCGCATAAAATTCAAAGAGCGCATTCATACGATTGGTTTTTTCAATTTCCATAACTTTTATTATACCAAAAAATAGCCTAATCTACCACATTAGTAGGCTAATCCGAGAAGATAGCTAGCAAAATTTGAAAAAGACATGAGCCTAGCCCCAAGTAATTTCTAAATTATAGCTGGCAAAGAGGTGTCCCTCTTGATTTTGTAGTTGATAGTCTAAATAAATCTTTTGTCCATCCACTTGATAACGATTCGTTTGGATGATAAACTCCTGCATGCCCATAGGTGTAGGAATATAGGCTAAACTATCGCTATCCTTTAGAAAGCGCATAATGGTCTTGGGATTGGAAAATCGACTCATCACAAGTTCTTGACCATGAAATTTAATAACCACTTTTTCCTTTTCCTCATTATAGAAAAGCAGGTAGCTATAATCTCCTTTTTCATGCACTTCCACGTCATAAAGCTGGTCAATCACTTCCAACTGTTCATCAAACTGAATCGTATTTCGAATCCGAATCTTCACATCAAGTCCTCTTTCTTGTCTCTTGTCCTACTATTTTACCAAAAAGAGCAGGATTTTGCTATAATGGTCATATGAACGAAAAAGTATTCCGTGACCCAGTTCACAACTACATCCATGTCAATAATCAAATCATCTATGACTTGATTAATACAAAAGAATTTCAACGTTTGCGTCGAATCAAGCAACTGGGAACTTCCAGTTATACCTTCCACGGTGGGGAGCACAGCCGCTTCTCTCATTGTCTAGGAGTTTATGAAATTGTACGACGTATCACAGAGATTTTTGAAGAAAAATATCCAGACGAGTGGGATCCTAGTGAATCTCTTTTAACCATGATCGCTGCTCTCCTACATGACCTTGGGCATGGTGCCTACTCCCATACTTTTGAACATCTCTTTGATACAGACCATGAAGCCATTACTCAGGAGGTTATCCAAAACCCTGAAACAGAGATTCACCAAGTCCTGCTACAAGTGGCGCCTGATTTTCCAGAAAAGGTAGCCAGTGTCATTGATCACACCTATCCTAACAAGCAGGTTGTGCAACTCATTTCTAGTCAGATTGATGCAGACCGCATGGACTATCTCTTGCGCGACTCCTATTTTACAGGAGCTTCCTATGGAGAGTTTGACCTGACTCGCATCCTCCGAGTGATTCGTCCTGTCGAAAATGGTATCGCCTTTCAGCGCAATGGCATGCACGCCATCGAAGACTATGTCCTCAGCCGTTACCAGATGTATATGCAGGTTTATTTCCACCCTGCAACACGTGCCATGGAAGTTCTCCTGCAGAATCTTCTCAAGCGCGCTAAAGAACTCTATCCCGAGGACAAGGACTTCTTTGCCCGAACTTCTCCACATCTCCTGCCTTTCTTTGAAAAAAATGTGACCTTATCTGACTATCTGGCTCTGGATGATGGTGTGATGAATACCTACTTCCAGCTCTGGATGACTAGTCCTGACAAGATTCTCGCAGATTTGTCGCAACGCTTTGTCAACCGCAAGGTCTTTAAATCCATTACCTTTTCACAAGAGGATCAAGACCAACTCGCTAGCATGAGAAAATTGGTTGAGGACATCGGCTTTGATCCGGACTACTACACTGCCATTCATAAGAACTTCGACCTCCCTTATGATATCTATCGTCCCGAATCTGAAAATCCACGGACACAGATTGAGATTTTACAAAAAAATGGAGAACTGGCTGAACTCTCTAGCCTGTCTCCTATCGTCCAATCCCTTGCTGGCAGCCGCCACGGAGATAATCGCTTTTATTTTCCAAAAGAAATGTTAGACCAAAACAGCATCTTCGCAAGTATTACCCAGCAATTTTTACACTTGATTGAGAACGATCATTTTACTCCAAATAAAAACTAGAAGAGGAAATTTATGAGTATTAAACTAATCGCCGTTGATATTGACGGAACCCTAGTCACCAGCCAAAAGGAGATTACTCCTGAAGTCTTTTCTGCCATTCAAGATGCCAAAGAAGCAGGTGTCAAAGTCGTGATTGCAACTGGCCGCCCCATCGCAGGTGTTGCCAAGCTTCTCGATGACCTGCAGTTGAGAGACGAGGGTGACTATGTCGTGACCTTCAACGGTGCCCTTGTCCAAGAAACTGCTACAGGACATGAGATTATCAGTGAATCCTTAACCTATGAAGATTATCTGGATATGGAATTTCTCAGTCGTAAGCTTGGTGTTCACATGCATGCTATTACTAAGGATGGTATCTATACTGCCAATCGCAATATTGGAAAATACACTGTGCACGAATCAACCCTCGTCAGCATGCCTATTTTCTACCGCACTCCTGAAGAAATGGCTGATAAAGAAATCGTCAAGTGTATGTTTATCGATGAACCAGAGATTCTGGATGCTGCGATTGAAAAAATCCCAGCAGAATTTTACGAACGCTACTCCATTAACAAATCTGCTCCTTTCTACCTCGAACTCCTTAAAAAGAATGTAGACAAGGGTTCAGCCATTACTCACTTAGCTGAAAAACTCGGATTGACCAAAGATGAAACCATGGCTATCGGTGACGAAGAAAATGACCGTGCCATGCTGGAAGTCGTTGGTAACCCCGTTGTCATGGAAAACGGAAATCCAGAACTCAAAAAAATCGCCAAATACATCACCAAAACAAATGACAAATCTGGCGTTGCCCATGCCATCCGTACATGGGTACTGTAAAAGGAAAGAATAGGCGAAAACCGCTCAGCTGAGCGGTTTTTATTATGAAGATATCACAATAAGAGTAAATCAATAAATTGAATTGCTGTTGCACAGTCACTTAAATCTTGATAATACAAAAACAAAATGAACAGCTGTTATATCAAATAGAGACTTTATCACTCTAGCAATTCTACCTTCAAACTCATATCTGTATTTTGCAATACTTTCTGAACAGCGGCGAGAAAGGCTAGTCCATCATCAGATGGAGAATATTGGAAGGTAATATGGATGACTTTTTTATCAAAGTTATCGCCATATCTCTCCACATATTGCTTGCTTTCGAGGAAGTGAATATAATTGTTCATTTTTTCTTGCAGGATTTTTATATGAACTGCTTCTATTTCTTCCTCCCAGCCGACTAGATCAACAAGGAGTAACTCTAAATGATTATCAACTATACCAATAGCGTCAAGTTCGCTAGGTTCTAGTTCTGAAACAATAGCTTTGGTTACGATTTGGGTAAATTCTTCAGGAGAAAATATTTTTTGGTTATCAGATAAATCATTGAAAATTAAGTCAGGATTATTTTGTATAAAAATTTTATTCGACTCTTCTTGTGTATATTGCTTTTTAGATTTCCAAAAACCATAATCTGCATAATTCATCAACTCTTTACCAGTATGTTCTCCAGACATATAACTATCTGCAGCTTCTTTGGGGATTTCTTGAACTACTTCTGGCATAGTAATATTAAAAGTTGGATAACGTAAGAAATACTTATCACCATCTTGACAAATTTCCAACATATCTTTTTGACTAGTATAAATCGACTTCATTTTTAATAGCTATTAGTTTCTTGTGTTTTTTTAAATATTTTTTTCCATACCACTCTTCTAAAGTTTTTCCCTCCCACTCGCGGTATTCTTCAGGATATTTCCATTTATAGTAGGCTTGTAACATATAGGGAAACATGAAATAAACTTCAAAAGCAGCAACTAAAATATTAAGAATCAGTATTGAAGCCAAAATACCTAGTCCTCCAATCAAATTATTCCTATTCTCCATCGAACTTGAGAAAAAAATACGAATGACTAGCCAAATTGCTACAACCAAACCACCATACTTGGCAATTATGCTAAACATCTTGCCGAAGAATCTATCACTAAAACTTTTCTTTAGAGTTGTCCCATATAACAACATTCCTAATGACTCACACTCAGAAAGAATCATTGAAATAATTATTAATAATATTAATCCTACAAAAGTGAACATTCCCCAAAATCCAGCTACTGCATAAATTAAGTTTAGAGAAAAAAGATTGAGTTCAACAACTAGCCAGATAATAAAGGTAACCATAAAATGAAATTGGCCCCTATAAATCAAAATAAACTGCTGATTGTATCGCTTCCCTAGTATAATCAATAAAATCCATATTGCAAGTGCTATCCAAAATACCCAGTACGGAAGAAAATTAATGTCGGGTAAAGGGACTGTTAAATCTCTAGGATCAGAATGGTAAAATAAATAATCATTTAAAGCTACAATCAACCAATTGGGACCAATTATAAATAGGAAAGTCAGAATTACCAGCCAAACATATGATTTTTTTGTTCCTCTAAATTGCTCTTTTTTTAAAGCATCTTGGTAAATGTCCCGAGCAAATTTCCCTGAGACGCCATCATCTAATAAATTTAAACTCTCCTCAAAACTTGCTTTAAAAATTGATTTCTTCATACTTTTCACCCAAAAACTATTCTAATAACTCCTTGTGTTTTTTTAAATATTTCTTCCCATACCATTCTTCTACAGTTTTCCCTTCCCACTCACGATATTCTTCAGGATATTTCCATTTATAGTAGGCTTGAAGGAAATAAGGTAAACCTATGAAAGCAACTACAGCAACCAGAACAACATTACAAAAAATCCATAATAGCAAGAAACCAAATGCCTTTATTGAACTTGACATATCTACTGTAAAGATTCCTAAAATACGCTTTATGATAATACCTGCTCCTAAAATCCCCATACCATAGAGAGAGAGCATTTTTGCAATCTTATTACGGAAAGTATTTCCCGAAACCTCACCATACATGAGTCGTCTTAATCCTCTTAACTCAATATTCCATATCGCATAAGTGACAATCATAATGATTCCATAGATGCCAATCATTTCCCAAGTTGCCAGATTTGCTAATAGAATATCAAACACGATTAAATCAATTTCCAATAAGAACCAAATCATAAATATAAAAGCATGAAACTGATAGCGATATGGTAAAAGATAGACTCGTTTAATAAACTTTCCGAGTATGACTAAGAATAGCCAAATTAGAAGTAATATCAAAAAAACATTTACCGTTAATGACTCGTGCTTAGCTATTGGAAGAGTTAAAGTGTCACTTTCATGGAACGCCATAGATACAATAAGCAATAGAAAGTTAAAACCAATAGGAAAAATAAGGGATAAAATAAAACTTTTGATACAGAACCAAAGAGAGGCTCTCCCTTTTTTAAAATAGTTAGCCGTCTTATCATGTTGCTCTTGCTGTAACTTTCGAAGTCCATCATCTTCTAGATTCAAACTCTCCTCAAAACTTGCTTTAAAAATTGATTTCTTTTTCATTTTTTTACCCAAATCCTATTTTAATAACTCCTTGTGTTTTTTTAAATATTTTTTCCCATACCATTCCTCTACAGTCTTACCTTCCCACTGACGATATTCTTCTGGGTATTTCCATTTGTAGAATGCTTGTAAATAACTAGGAAATTCGATGTAAATTAGCATAGCAATCACAGCAATATTTAGGATAATCCATGTTATCAAAAGACCTAATCCTTCCAATGAAGTTGAAAATTTTATGGAAAAACTTTTTATAATAAAGTTTATAATGACTCCAATTCCCAAAAAACTCATTCCATAAATCGCTATCTTATTGGCAATTTTGTTGCGAAGAGAAGAGCCACTTCCATTACCATACATCAATTTTTTAAGACTTTCAATTTCAAGGCTAAACATAAAATAGGCTAATATAGTAATAAAAACAAAAATAGCAGCAACCATCCAAATAGATAAAGTTGGTAATGACATATCAATCGCTAACAGATTAAATTCAAGACTAAGCCAAATTAGAAATGTGATGACATGAAAATGATTACGATAAGGCAGTATAAAAGCTTTTCTAAAAACTTTACCAATCAATATGATAAATACCCAAATTAAGAAACAGACTAGATATACCTCAGCTGTTAGTAATGGATGTTGATAGATAGGCAATCTTAAATCTTTAGGATCAGAGTTGTGCAAGGACAGCGAGAAAACAAGAATCATAAAGTTTATAATGACAGGACCGATAAGAGTGAAAACAATATTCTGAATATGAAGAACTAGTTTAGACTTTCCTTCCCTATAATATGTTTCTAACTTAGAGAAAACATTTCCTTTCTGATACTGTAAAAAACCATCATCTAATAAATTCAAACTCTCTTCAAAACTTGCTTTAAATAAGGAATTTCTTTTCATATTTTATCACCTGAATTTAATTATTTTTACATTCTTTTTAGGACTACCTCATACTCACGTTCTTTTCCATGTGCAAAGGCAAGGGTTTATGTTTGTTAGAAAAATGAACTTTCTTTATTTTTTTGATTCTTCTTTACCATAGGCAAAAAGACCTAGTTGGTACGTGCATTTCTTATCAAACTCTCCATTACCTTCTTCCGCTTGTGCAAATTATTGGCCAAATACAAATAGAGAATAAACAAAAGCATCGAGTGGAAAAATAATGGCAAAAAACTAGGATATGACAGATAGACTAGTACAAATACTAGCAGACTGATAAGACTACAACGTATAAAGAATAATACGATAGCCGCATTTTTCTTCGATACTTCTAAGAACTCTAAATACTCCAAATCTGTAAATAGAGCCGGATATAAATCCAAATATTTCTTAAAATAGGCATCTAGCAATTTCCCGAAAAGTAAGGAAAGACAAGAGAATAAAATCAGATAAATATACTTGTGAGCAGGTATACTAAAGATTGTCAATCCATTCAGAAATCTGATAAAAGGGAGAACGAGCAACACAAGGGACAAAATAACGTACTGTTGACTCTTAGAAGTTCTTTCTGGAATTGAAAAATACAATTTCTTTGTCTTTAAGTCATAATAGACTAATTTGTTCTTAAATTCTCCTAGATGAACTAGTTCTTTATAATGCTTTCTCTTTTCTTTCATTTTCTTTTTTCAGTTCTTTCTCCAATTGTTTTAAAACAACTAAAATGTCACTTTTATAATCCATTGTTTCATCTACAAATCTTCTCGCTAAACTAAAAAAACTAATGTTATTGATATTTTCCCCTCGTTCTATAAGCTTAGTTAGCTTATATATATCCTGTATAATTCCCGGGTATAACTTCTGACCTGGATATTCTAAGTTAATCAAATCTTGTAATCGTCCTATATATTGGGTGTATTTGTTCTTCATAATTGAATCCCTTATTAACTTTAATCACTTCTTTTAATTTTTATTTTGATTTGATAAAACATCAACTATCTCATATTCCCGTTCTTCTCCAGGTGCAAAGGCAACGTTTATGGTTGCTAGAAATATGAACACTGTTAACATCATTAAACAAAGCATGGCAATATTCTTCAAATATATGAATGCCATAGCAAATAAAAGAGTTAAAGTAATAATACATAGTCTCAATAGAAACATTTTGACATAAAGACCCAATGAATTTACTGGTTTTATCTTAAAATTAATAGATTGCTCCAACGATCTATTGAGTAATTTTTCCAAAGTCTTTTTCTTTTTAGAATATAAGAGTTGAAGCAAACTAAAAGACAATAATAGACCAATAACTACTATAACCAAGCTAGTTACTATCGAAAAATTCACATAAAAGTTGGCAAATAAATCAATATGATTCATACGAGCCCAGGCATTCACAAAAACTGCCAATCCTGCGGCTAATGACGTTGGAAGGATAAATTTGCTCGCCTTAGAGTTTTTTTCTTCGATTTTAAAAAGTTCTTCATCTGAGATAGCATAAACTTTCTGATAAAGATACCAGTTTAAAGGCAAACAGAAGTATACGAGAAAATGTTTAGGAGATCTATCTAATAGATACTGTTTCCCCTGATAATGAAATAATAGGTATCGAAGATTCCCTTTATAATATAATTTTATTTTTTGCATCTTAATCCTTACTAATCTAAGAAAACATGAGTTTTTCCAAACTATGAGGAGTACCTCGATATCATCTACAACTTATTTTAATATTTTACCATTTATTTTGTATAAGTGATAACTTTCAGTTCCAAAGGCAACATTAGAAGCCAACAAATATAGAAAGATGATTGCATGGGCCATTAATCCAAAAAGTAAATTTCCTGAGTAAAAATAATACAAGGACATAAAAAATGCTAGTCCACCAATAACCACTATAAATCCTAGTAATTGTTTAAAGTCGATTCTTACTGGCGTGATTTTATAGTATTTTAAATGCCTAAGTTCGCACCCTAGTAAGGAGGCCATCCTTCTTTTCCGAGAATAGTAAAATAATTCAACCAGAACATATGTTAAAAGAAAAGTCATTAAAAAGAGTACCACTTTCGTAAAAGTTGAAAGATTCGTTTCAAAATACTTAGTGATATCAATCTTGTTAACACGTAACCAATTATATAAAAAGATACTCAGCCCAGCACCGAGAGAAGCTGAAACAGTAAGTTTTGTAGAACATCCATTTTTTTCTTTTATTTTACAGTACTCATCCGATGTGATGGGATATACATGTTGAAAGAAAAACCAATTTATAGGTGGAAAAAGATAGCCTATCAAATGACATGGTCTTCTATCAAGTAGATAGTATTGATGATTGAATTCAAATACTAAATACCGAAAATTTCCATAAGTAAAACGAATTTGTGCCATCATTTCTCCTTAATTACATTCTCCTCAAAGAAATCATTTTCTTTAAAATCTATTTGGTCAACTCCTTAATAAAACTTCTGCTCTATCTGAATCTATAAAGTCTTTTAATAGTTGCAAGGTGTGTTCAACAGACTTTTCATCACGGCCATACACTCTTCTTATACTCTTAACATCAATAACCTTGGATAAAAAAGTGATTGAAAATCTCTGTTCATCCATTTGAGTGAACCAAATGTTAAACAAGCCACCCTCTCCAGCTTCCAATTGCCTATTTTTACCGGTTGATGATATCCCCATCGTCATATGATATCCCTTATACGCGAATGGAAAATTAAAATTTTCATCTTCTCCTTCATGAATGGCAATCGTATCAAGGTCAATCGAAAAAATTTTCTCTAAAGCTTGTTTGACATTCTGATAACCTAAACTATCTCTTGTAGGTAAGTAATCTTCGCTCATTTACGAGACCTCCACATATTTTCGAAATTCTCAAACTTCTATTACTTTGATAGAGTCAAATCAACTATTTTCCCCGTTTTTATATCGACTTTTAATTTTCTGCCATAAAAATCAGTCGCATAAAGCCAGCCATCGCTCAAAGTCATCTGTTCAAAGGGATAAATATGCTTACTGTATCCACTATTATCTATCGTCCAAACTACATTTCCACTAGCATCAACTCTTAAAATGTTATTCTTTTCACTCTCATTATCAAAAGGAATCCCCAATAAAACAATAAATTCGTCACTATATTCAATTACATTTCGGATTTCAAATTTAAATGATTTTATAATTTTATCATTTACTATTAGCTGATGTTTTTTATATTCTGCCATTGTATCAACCTTTCATCCGTGAATTTCTACATTAATTAGTCTTTTAATCGTTTCTTCGTCTTCGTGTTAAATCAATATCCAGCACATAGCTAATCCTGTAACATAGCTAAAAACTCTGTAAAGTTATTAGCTAAAAACTCTATAGCTGGCTCTAACTCGTAGGACTCTTCGTGATACCAGATACAAATACTCGGATTTTCAGTATCCTCCACATAGTTTAGACAATGAAAATCTCCACCATACAATGCTACTATGGGGATTAGTTGCATTCCCACTGAATCTTCATCAAATACAATACGACCTTCCAATTGCGTACTCACAACTCCGATATCGTAAGCCTCTTCTGTCTTCTCACCTGAAATAGCTAGTATTGCTAAAAAGCGATCGATTACTTTCTCATTATGCCCAAAATGAAAATACCGTTTTGAGGGAATGCACCCATTCTCTTTTTTAATAAATTCCTTATAATCATCAGGCAGTCTAACTCTCCACGCCACTTCTCTTTCATGCAATAAGGCATCAGTTGGCAAAGGTGAGATGATTGCTTGTTCTTTCTGATTCATAGCTTCAGCTTCTTTCTCTATTTAAAATCTTTATACCACTGGCTCTGAGGAATTAATCAGTCTCTTCCTTGTCCCACAATGGAGATGAGTACATATAACTTCCGCTGTTTGCTACATCTCTTCGTCCTTCACGAACTATAAAATCTAACAGCTTAAAGAATTTCTCTTTTGCTTCCAAAAAATTAGTAAATTCAAATGTTTTTCCCATAATATAAGACCTATCATCTCTACAATTTACCATAAACAGGTTATCCCTAAAGAACAGATGAATCGCAAAAGGAGTAGTATCTTTTTCATTAAACAAAACATAGACTAAAGATTGGTAGTTCTTTTCGCTAATGGATTTTTCAATTATTCTCTTATAGTTTTCAATAATCTCTCTTGAAAGAGTCTCAGAATCGTCCCATAATGGAGAAGAATACATCTTACCCATTCCTTCCTGAACATAATAACGATTGAAAAAAATAGTATCTCCCAAAAGCTTTAAAAATCTCTCTTTTGCTTCTGAAAAGTCTGTAAAGTTGAAAATTCCCCCCTTACTTGCTCTATCCATGGTAGCATAGACACTGTAGACTTGCTTAAAATCGTCATATTCGATTACCACTTCCCATTCTCCAGGACCATATTCGTTAAAGATGGAATATCTCAAACTCTCGTAACCTAAATCATGAATGGCTGATAGCAAGTCTTGCTTTTCTTTATCTAAATTTTTCATTCATTATCTCCTGCAATTAACAATCAATCCATCTTTTCCTTGTCCCATAGTGGCGAAGGATAGGGGTGTGAAAAACCAAGTTCATTAGCTAACTGTTCCGCATGAACTGTTTGACTTAGAATCTTAAGGAACTCATCCTTTGCTTCATTCATCGTATCAAACTCCCATGTTTTCCCCACAATATATGAACGTTCATCCCTACTGTTAATTTGAAATTTGCCATTTTTAAAAAACAAATGTGTTGCCCAAGGAAGCTGTTTCGTTTCGTCAAATAGAACATAATGTAAGCTCTCAAAATGTCGTTTTTTAATCTCTTGCTCAACTATACATCTCATATTCTCAATGTCAGCTTCGATTTTATCCCATAACGGAGAGGAGTATTCAGGAACTTCCCCATTTTCTACAAAAAGTTTATTTATTTCTATAGTAAGATCTAGTTTTTCTAGAAATTTATTTTTAGCATCCTCAAAATTATCAAATTCCAATTTTTTATTATAACTTGCTCTATCCATGGTAGCGTAGACATTATACACTTGCTTAGAATCGTCAAATTCGATTACCACTTCCCATTCACCAGGACCATATTCGTTAAAAATAGAATATCTCAAACTTTCGTATCCTAAATCTTGAATGGCTGACAACAGTTCTAAACGTTCTTTGGCTTCGTCTCTCATCTTCTAGTCATCTCCTTTTTCATCCCACAAACTACATGAATAATAGGGTGAATCTCCATTCTGTACAAAATATCCGTTCATTTCGATAAAAGACTCCATTAAATTAAGAAAAAATAGCTTTGCCTCTTCAAAATTGTCAAACTCCCATGTTTTCCCCATTATATAGGTCCGGTCGTCCCGACTATTTACCATAAACTTCCCATCTCGATAGTATAGATGTATGGCCCAAAGTTGACTACTATGCTCATCAAATAGAGCATAATAAAGATTTTCAAAGCCTTTTTCTCTGATTTCTTTTTCTACATCTTGTTTTAACAAATCTAAATTCAAATTATTATTTATATTATTGTCCCAATTAACAGTTTATCTATAGAGTGTCACAAGTCCCATCACTATTTCACAATAATGGAAAACTGTTCATTCTTTTGATATTTTTGATTGAATCTTTCCAGTTGCTTCATTGGTTTTATTTTAACAAGACCGTTTGGGAAAGTGATGCTGTCGTTCAATTCCTCTTGGTAATCCTTAATTCCTTTAGCAATTGCTTGGGCAACTGTCGACGTATGGATTGTAAAACTAGCTATATTTTTTTCTTGCATAAAAAGGATTGCATCAAAAAACAAAACTGAAATATACAAATCAACGGCAGAACGCTGCGATAGCTCTATAAGACTGCCTTCTAATATATCTTGAATCTTATCAATATCATTCTGCTTGTAGAAATACTCAGCTAATACTTGGCAAATATCTGTCGGAAAAACATCTGGCACAGAGGTCGGAGACTCTATGCGATATCTTTTTTCACCTCGCAAAATCCCTACAACATTGCCAGCTTGGATAGCTTCTAACAAGAGTTTTCTGTAATTTTTCATTTGATAATCTTTCATATCTCCAATTCCGAAAAGACTTAGTTCGTTCTCTGCAAAATTTACCATTTTGATTTTATTAAGCTTAGTTTTCTTTTCTTAATCGCTACTCGCTAGAATTTCAGCCCCTTCGGGTAATATTTCTTTCAGTTCAGCCTTTGTGAATAAACCTTGCGCTTTAGGATTTCCTCTTAAAGCTTCTGGATATTGCCTCAAGAAATTTCTATTAGCTTCTTCTTGTGTCACGTTCGGTGGCCAATAGTCGTGTTTAACCTTGCAAGATACTTCGAGTAGTGATCTCTCTCCACTATCTAATAGAGAGAATAATTCTTGGGGCAAATCATAGACCGCTAACCAAGAAGCCACAGTTCCCTCTTCTGAAACTAAATAATATTTATCCTCATTTTTCCAAATGGATTTCCCATATCCTTCAACTTCTTCAAACTGGATAACATCTTCCCATTCTAGGTTTGTTGGTTTCATTTTATACCTTCCTTACTTAAGTGGTGATACATAATCATCTGGAAGTTTGCCTTCAGATTCAATCCACTGCTTCTCAGCAATTGGAATCAACTCTTCAAGTTCTTCTTTAGAAAAAAGTTTCCTATTTTTAGGGACATCTATTAAAGAAGCTGGATGTTTACTTATAAATTTTCTTCTAGATTCTCTTCTCTCTTCTTCCGTCGGTGGCCAAGAATCGTGTTTAATCTTCCAAGATACTTCGCGTAGCGTTCTCTCCCCACTCTCTAGTAAGGCAAATATCTCATTTGGTAATTCATAGACAACTAACCAAGAAATTATGGTTCCTTCTTCTAAAACCAAATAATACTTGTCCTCATCTCTCCAAATGTGCTGACCGTATCCTTTTACCTCTTCAAACTTGGTAACATCTTCCCATTCTAGTTTTGTTGGTTTCATTTATTTTCTCCTAGTGCAAGTTTTTTTCTCAACCAGAATATCATAAAATCAGGCTTCTTTTTCTCTTCATCAATAGGCTACGCCTTCTTTTATCCATTTTCTAGTTTCTAAATCCAAATTAAAATAAAAATCACTTCGACCATATTTATCAAAACAATCTTCTTTAAGAGCTTCACATACAATTCTCAGTTTTTCTTTACTTATCTCAGAAATATACAGCATTGTAAATCCTGCAGGAGATTCAATTTGATCCATTTTTTCACCTTCTAAATTATAAATCTCTAATTCTGATGGTACATCAAAATTGCTTGATGAGCGAAATATACTGAATATACGCTGATTGTTAAGGTTAAAGCGAAGGTGATGGAGATGATCAAAACCAACCTGATGTTGGCCATTATAATGCCACTCTAGCGTTCCTTCTGATACATGTTGTCGCCCTAATAATTTTCCTTCTAAACTATAGTAGACAATGGTTTTGCTAATAAAATTTTCCCCGCTATAAACAATCACCATGTTTTTATCTTTATGATATTCCATATGAATGATTTATGGTATTTCTATCTTTATTGCATTGCCATCCCACTCCCATGTGAGCATCTGTTCACTGTAATCAATTTTCATCGCCCTTCTCCTAATCTAACTCAGATAAATTCGATCTGAATTGTTTGCTCCGTCATCATGGAGTTCACTTCCTCGACAAGTTTATCGATCTCTTTTTGTGAGATACGAATATGATTGTATGGTGGTTCCCAATTCTCTATGCTTGACTTATATACAAGAAAGCTATTATCAGTCAGCAGCTCTCCCTCTGCTTTTAAAACATAGCCATTTTCATAGTCAAAAGTAATGTTACCGCTTGTCTCAGCAATTTTCATTCGATTTCCTTCTTTACTCAAACATCATTATTCTTCTCAGAAATCTAGATCCTAATACTTAATCCGATCTCATAATAAGGAGAGAAATCCCAACCAAATTAGTACGTATATTTTCTCCTATTATACCACACCTCTATTTTCATCTGAAATGGTTTCCATTTTAGGACAAGAAAAAAACACTGATCATTCAGTGCTTTTTCGATTGAACTATTGCCCCCTGCCGGAATCGAACCAGCAACTACTCCTTAGGAGGGAGTTGTTATATCCATTGAACTAAGGGAGCTAGATAAAAACTCTGCTGAAGAAGCAGAGTTTTTTAGTCGAATTAACGACGGATTTCTTTGATACGAGCTGCTTTACCTTGAAGAGCACGCAAGTAGTACAATTTCGCACGACGTACTTTACCGTAACGAACAACTTCGATTTTTTCAACACGTGGAGTGTGGATTGGGAAGATACGCTCAACACCTACACCGTTAGAGATTTTACGAACTGTGTAGTTTTCTGAGATGCCAGCACCTTTACGTGCGATAACAACACCTTCAAAAATCTGGATACGTTCACGGTTACCTTCGACAACTTTCGCGTGTACACGAACAGTGTCACCAGGACGGAATGATGGGATATCTGTACGAAGTTGACCTTCAGTCAAGCTTTGGATTAATGGATTCATTTTATTCTCCTATCTTTGTCAATCTTGAGGAACCTTCCTCAGCGGATAAACTGTATTTTTGTGCGTCCATTACACACAAGATACAGTTTACCAAATTTCCACAAAAAAGTAAAGAAATTTATAGCAGAATTCCTAAAAAAATCGCAATCAAACCACCTAGGTAGGTTAAGGCTAGGTAGCTATAAAATACCTTCTTATCACTTAACAGTCTTTGAAGTTCATCATTCAAGGTCGAAAAAGTTGTCAAACCGCCACAAAATCCAGTTACTAGAATAGCATAGACTTCCTTAGATTCCACATGATTGTAGAATAATCCAATTAAAAAACAACCCAAAAGATTGGCTATTAGAGTTCCGAGTGGCAAGTTAGATGCTTGATTATAGCGGGAAAAGAAATAGCGCACTAAAGCTCCGAAACCACAAGCAATTGCAAGATAGACCATTACCATTTCTTCCTCCCTAGAAAATAAGCCAAGAATAGGCCTCCACCAATGCTCAAAAGCAAATACATGACCAAACTCAGATAACGCCCTGTATCCAGTAATTTTACAGCATCAAGCATTAGACTGGAAAAAGTTGTTAAACCGCCACAAAATCCCGTCCCCAGTGCTAAAATAACGCCTTTACTGGTTCCTTTATAGACCAGATATCCCTTGACAAGATAAACCAAGCAGAAAATACCCAGATAGTTAACAAGAAGGGTGCTCCAAGGGAAATCTGGACTGGATGGTAACCAAGTAGAAACAAGGTAGCGCACAAGTCCGCCCAACATAGCAGCTAGAAAAATGCCTAGCGGATAAAATTGTTCTTTTTTCATTTGATGTTTTGATCCTGATAATCACGCGAACGTTTGAGTATGTCCGAAAAAGTCGCTACAATAGTCTCCTGATAGCGCTTATCCTCTACACGACTCCTAACCTTTTCAAAGATAATTGCTTCTCTCTTGGTATCTAAAATCGGTTTCCCTGAAGCCTTCTTATAAGCGACAACCCCTTCAACTAAATGCATTCGTTCTTCTAACAGTTTGACAATTTGATCGTCAATTTGATCAATTTCTTGACGAATAATATCTAAATCCATACAATCTCCTCCTTTATTTGAATTATTGTATCAAAAAGCCACCAAATAGGCTAGTAAAATCCCAACTCTCGATAAGAAAACTGCACTGATTGATTCCATCAGCGCAGTTTTATACTTATCCTACTTTAGCAGCCAATTCTTCTGCGAATTGTTCTAAACGTTCAATGTCTTCTTCCTCAGCAGAAAGATCAACTTTAACACACTCTGAACCTTTTTCTGCTCCTGTCGCTACAAAAACGCGGTCAAAGTCATCGACAGCCTTACAGAATTCATCGTAGAAGGTATCTCCTGAGCCGACCACTCCGTAGATTTTGCCATTCAAGTTGAGGTCAGCTAGATCTTCGTAGAAGTCCATCATCTCATCTGGCAATTCTCCATCACCATAAGTATAGGTCGCAACGATAGCGATGTCTGCTTCCAAGAAGTCTGAAGCGTCAACAGTTGTACATTCATCAACATCGACATCCAAGCCCAAGTCACGTAATTTGTCTGCTACAATATCTGCAATTTCTTCGGTATTACCGGTCATACTGGCAAATACAATTTTTGCTAATGCCATATCGTCCTCCTCAATTTATCTTTCTCCATTATATCACATCTTTTTCATTTTAAAAATAAAAATTCTTGTGCTACAATGAAATGAGAAAGAATTGAGGTTATTTATGGACATTTGCCATCAAATTTTAGAAAAAATTAAAGAATACGACACGATTATCATTCATCGTCATATGAAACCAGACCCTGATGCCTTGGGAAGTCAAGTGGGCTTGAAAGCTCTTCTCAAACATCATTTCCCAGAAAAAACCATCAAAGCAGTTGGTTTTGATGAACCAACTCTTACTTGGATGGCTGAGATGGATCTTGTTGAAGATAGTGCCTACCAAGGTGCCCTTGTCATCGTCTGTGATACGGCGAATACTGCTCGTATCGATGATAAGCGCTATAGTCAAGGTGATTTTCTCATTAAGATTGACCACCATCCAAATGATAATGTATACGGTGACCTGTCTTGGGTAGACACTAGTTCAAGTAGCGCTAGCGAAATGATTACCCTCTTTGCCCAAACAACCCAACTGGCCTTGTCAGATCGAGCTGCTGAATTGCTCTTTGCAGGAATTGTTGGTGATACAGGTCGCTTCCTCTACCCTTCTACCACTGCACGGACTCTTCGACTGGCTGCTTATCTGAGAGAACAGAACTTTGACTTTGCGTCTCTCACTCGAAAAATGGACACTATGAGCTACAAAATTGCTAAACTTCAAGGCTACATCTACGACCATCTGGAAGTGGATGAAAATGGTGCTGCTCGCGTTATCCTGAGTCAAGAAGTCTTGAAACAATTCAATGTTACCGATGCTGAAACTGCTGCTATTGTCGGTGCACCTGGTCGGATTGACAGCGTCAGTCTCTGGGGAATTTTTGTAGAGCAGGCTGATGGCCACTACCGTGTTCGCTTACGCAGTAAAATCCATCCTATCAATGAAATTGCCAAGGAACATGATGGTGGAGGCCACCCTCTAGCAAGTGGTGCTAATTCCTATAGCCTAGAGGAAAACGAAATCATCTATCAAAAGTTAAAAAACTTGCTTAAAAACTGATAAAATACTTGCCAAACTTTTCAGAATCTGATAGACTAGTATGGTAACAATCTATGGCTCGCAAAGAGACCATGGCAGAAAGGAAATATTGCAAAATGAAAAAAGATATCCATCCAGAATATCGCCCAGTTGTCTTCATGGACACAACTACTGGTTACCAATTCCTTAGCGGTTCAACAAAACGCTCTAACGAAACAGTTGAGTTCGAAGGCGAAACTTACCCATTGATCCGTGTGGAAATTTCATCAGACTCACACCCATTCTACACTGGACGTCAAAAGTTCACTCAAGCAGATGGACGCGTGGATCGTTTCAACAAAAAATACGGTCTCAAATAATGATAAAAAAGAACAGTTTCGACTGTTCTTTTTTTCTTCTTTTTATGAATCAATCACTACTACTTTCTATTTGACAACCATCACGCTGACACTATAATTGATTTCAAACGGGGTTAAAAAATATCGAAAAGAAGCTTGATATTGAGAATGGTCAAGATGATTGAAACTACGTAGCCTAGGATTGTGTTCCACTTGGCATTGGTAAATTCTCCCATCACTGACTGCTTAGAAGTCAGATAAATTAAGGGAAAAATTGAAAATGGAAGAGCGATTGAAAGAAAGACCTGTGAATAGACCAATAACTGATCTAAGGTCTTTTCTTGATGCCCAAACAAGACAGCGACTATCATCACAGGGAGCAAGGCAAAAATCCGTGTTCCAACACGGATAATCCACTGTGGTAATTTCAGATGCAAGAAACCTTCCATAACAATCTGGCCAGTCAAAGTACCTGTAATAGTAGAATTTTGGCCACTTGCTAAGAGAGCTAAAGCAAACAAAGTTGACAGAGTTGAGCTGGCTATCGCTCCTGCTATTGTCGAATCCTGTAAAGCATTGTACATTTGAGAGAAAGCTGAAATTTCGGATGCATGGCCAAAAAAGAGGGAGGCCCCTAAAATAAGAAGCAAAGAATTGACAACAAAGGCTAGGGACAACTGAAGATTTGAATCCCAGGTCATAAAACGGACAGCTTTTCGTATATCTTTCTTATCCTTATGGTTGATTTTTCTTGTTTGAGATAGGGATGAATGGAGATAGAGATTATGGGGCATGACTGTTGCTCCCACAATCCCTAAAGCCAAAGTCAGTTGACTCTCATGTCCTGGCAAGGGACTTTCAAATAAAGTCGAAGTCGGTAAATAGCCACCAAAAATCCCCTGCATACTTGGATTGGATAAAGCCACTAGATAAGAAAAGATACCTAAAATGGTTAAGATAAGGGTTGTAACAATAGCTTCAATCTTCTTGAAGCCAAACTTCATCAACAAAAGCAAAAGAAATACATCTAAAACGGTTAGAAGTATCGCGACCATAATCGGTATTTTAAACAAAAGATTTAAGGCAATTGCTGAACCTATAACCTCAGCCAAGTCTGTCGCCATTAAAGCTAATTCTAAAATCACCCATAGACTATAGCGGAGCCACTTGGAAGCATGATGTGCTGTTGCCTGCGCTAAATCCATCCTAGTCACTATACCGAGTTTTCCAGCCATCTGTTGTAGCTGCATGGCGATGATGGATGAAATCAAAATAACGAATAAGAGACTATACTTGTAGGAAGCACCACCAACCACACTGGTAATCCAGTTTCCAGGATCCATATAACCAACTGCTACAAGAGCTCCAGGCCCTAAAAATGCTTTTAGATTTTGCCAAAAATGATTGTTATTCGGAGTTTCAATAGATTGGTTGATCTCAGAAAGAGAGACCTTTTTGTAAGAAGACATAGGAATATTCACTTTCTAATCTTGTCTTTATCTATTTTATTAATGGAGTTTTGAAAATACAATGAAAATAGTTTGCCTATTTCCAATTTATTCTTATTATATCACATTTTAGAATGATTCTTAACGAAAGCATGATAGTTAAAAAAACTTTGCACTCTAGCTAGCCACACGATGGTTTCTAGAGAACAAAGTTTTTTATTAGACTTCCTGCGAAACTAGAATTCTAGTTCACAGTTGATAATTCCAGCAATCAAATTCATTAGTAATCCAAATCGTTTACGTCGATTTCGATAGGTTGTTGAAAACATTTTAAACGTTTTTACTTTGGCCAAAATATTCTCAACCTTGATTCTCTCTTTAGATAGCACATGATTATAGGATTTATCTTCAAGAGTTAGTGGCTTAAGTTTTCTTGATTTCCTCGGAATTTGCGCTTGTGAATACATCTTCATGATCCCTTGATAACCACTGTCTGCCAAGATTTTACCAGCTTGTCCGATATTTCTGCGACTCATTTTGAACAACTTCATATCATGGCAATAGTTCACTGCAATATCCAAAGAAACAATTCTCCCTTGGCTTGTGACAATCGCCTGAGCCTTCATAGCATGACATTTCTTTTTACCAGAATAATTGGCTAGTTGATTTTTTAGGACGATTGATTTTTACCTCTGTTGCATCCACAATCACCGTATCCTCAGCACTAAGATGAGTTTTTGAAATCGTAAAGCCACTTTGAATAAGAGTTGCTTCAACCCATTGGCTCCGACGGATTAAGTTGCTTTCGTGAATGCCAAAATCAGCCGTAATTTCTTCATAAGTGCGGTATTCTCGCAAGTATTGAAGAGTAGCCATGAGGAGGTCTTCTAGGCTTAACTTAGGGGTTCGTCCACCTTTTGCGTGTTTAAGTTGATAAACTGTTTTTAACACAGCTAACATCTCTTCAAAAGTAGTGCGCTGAACACCAACAAGACGCTTAAACCGTGCATCAGTTAATTATTTACTTACTTCATAATTCATAGTTTTATTGTATCATATTTTGTTTCACAGGAAGTCTACTTTTATTTTCCACTGCCAAGCACAATTCTTAGATTCACTCTGAAAAAGATTAGACTTTTAACATCAAAATTGATAAAATAGGAAAGAAAATAAGATAAAAGGAAACTGTAAATCACTATGATGAACATGCAAAACATGATGCGCCAAGCACAAAAACTTCAAAAACAAATGGAACAAAGCCAAGCTGAACTTGCTGCTATGCAATTTGTTGGTAAATCTGCTCAAGACCTTGTTCAAGCGACCTTAACTGGAGATAAGAAAGTTGTCAGCATTGACTTCAATCCAGCTGTCGTTGACCCTGAAGATCTTGAAACTCTTTCTGATATGACTGTTCAAGCCATCAACTCTGCTCTTGAACAAATCGATGAGACTACCAAGAAAAAACTAGGTGCTTTCGCTGGGAAATTGCCATTCTAAGCATAAGAAAAACAAGCATTCAAGAGAATACTTGCCTATCATGGGAGGAACAATTGTTCCTCTTTTTGCTTACTAAAAATTAAAGAATTCCATGGCCTGTTTGAACAGTAAATCCGTATACTCTGGGTCTTCTTGGGCAATGGTAACCTGGTCTTGAATCATTTCCAAGTCATCTGTTATCATGCCGTCTGCACCCAAATGAACAGATTTATCAAAGGACTCTGAACTATTGATGGTCCACACGTACAATTTCTGATCGGTATTCCAAAGCTTGTTGACAAAATTTTCATCTAAAGTTGAATACTCCATGGTATAACCTGTAGCGTTGGTTCTTGGAAAAATACTATTATAAGGTAGGATGAAAAAGACTGGAATTTGAGTATCGTAGGCTAAAACCTGGTCAATCACATGGTAGTCCAAGGATTGCATTTGGTGACCATTCTGCTTAAGAACAGTTCCATATTTTTCCATAAAGCGTTTCATCATATCTGGGCTATCTTTTCGACTGGTTTTAATTTCAATAAGGAGTTTTTGATGCAATTCATTGGCTTTATTGAGATAGTCATCAAAACTAGACACCTTGCTATGATAGCCATTTTCTGAAATATCAAGTTTGGTTAATTCTTCCAAAGTGAGATCCTGAGGATTGGCATTAACTCCTGTCAAATTCTTGATATTAGCATCATGCATCATGACAAACTGGCCATCTTTCGTTTCCTGAACATCTGTCTCAACAAAATCTGGAGATAGCTGAGCCGTCTTTTCTAAAGATTGGACTGTATTTTGGACACCATTCTTATTAGATACTCCCCTGTGAGAAATAATTAAAGGTTTATTGGCAACTGGAGCTTCTAAATAAACATAACCCTCAAGAGCGAAAAAGATACAAGCACAGCCCATCACTCCCCATCTCATCCAGTGGTCTTTCTTTCTCCTTGGTGTGATTTCTAGTTCTTCTCCTGTTAAGAAGGAAACAAACTTAATGAGAAAGTAAGTCAAGGCCATATAGTGGAAATTCTTAATCAAGACAAAGTTGATAATTCCCAGCACAAGAGATTCCTTATGGGTCAAACCATCCATCAGCACCTGACTTACTAATATTGGAATCAATAAAAGGATAAAAAATAGGTAGGTTTTGACGACAATCCAAAGCAAGTTCCAAGTATAAAACCAGGAGTGCCTTCTTGTCTTCTCTAGACTGTATCTGACTGCTTCTTTGACTGTTTTTTTCTCAAATAAAAGCTGAGGTAGGGCAAACATGAAACGCACTGAAATGTAAAACAGAAGTAAAGCCAGAATAGTAACCACTATACCCACTAGCCAATACTTGTCTTCCACATAATCAACGATAAAGTCTGGAATAACAATTTTATTGAGGTAGTAAATCTTTAAAATCTTTCGAATCAATGGAAAGAGCATCATGACATAAAAGAAGATAAAGGCTATCTTGGAAAGTGTCACTTGCTTCATAAACAAGAAACTTTGTCGAAAGACCTTACGACTGTACTCCAGCAAAGTTCTCTTTTCATGATAGAGGAGGTGCCGGGCTCCGATAAAGAGAAATCCTATCTGGTAATAGGCGATCAGTAAATTAACGATTACCAGAATAAATAAAGCAAGACTAACAAAGGGAGAACCCTTTATAATGGCAAAAATATTGTTGTAAGATAAAAAGAGATAACCTGTCTGACGGAGCAAAAGTCCAGCAATCCAAGAATTTGACGGTAACCATACAAACTCAATCATCATGAAAGTCAAGAAGAAAAGAAAGAGTATTTTATCTAGATTAAAGTATATCTGCTTAAAACCTAGATTTTTAGGTTTTTCAGGTTTCATAGGCACTCCTAGTCAAATAATTGAGACAAGTCCAAGCCTCCAAAAGGATTGTTTGATAGGCTACTTTCTATCTCTAACAATTCTCTAGCTTGATCCGACTCTAGAAAGGACTCGTAAACACGCGCCGTCATCCGAGCATCCTCTAAACTATTATGGGACTGACCTCGAAATCCGAGAAATGAGGCAACAGTTTGCAATTTGAGATTGGCAATACCATGTAAATCCGAACTCCGACGTTCAAAAGCTTCATCATACAAGTCCACTTTATACTGCTGGCTATAATCTAAACCATGCTCTGCTAGAATAGGCAAATCACTTTTAGCAGCATTGTAGCCAACCATGGGTAAAGAACCCACAAACTCTTGGAAATCTTTTATAACTTTCTCCACTGGAGGGGCATCTTTTAAGGTCTCAGCTGTAATCCCAGTCAAACCATTGATAAAACTTTTTAAGGGGACACTGGTATGAACATAGGAATCATAGGCATCGATTTCCTGACCATCTCTAAAACGCACAGCTGATACTTGAATCAAGTGTGTTTGCCCTTCATGCTGATTAAATTCTAAGTCAAAAGCAATGTAATCTTCTAATCGTTCCATTCTATACCTCTCCTATACTGTTATTTTATACTAATTCAAACCACGTCAACGTCGCCTTGCCGTACTCAAGTACAGCCTGCGGCTAGTTTCCTAGTTTGCTCTTTGATTTTCATTAAGTATTACTTGAGCAACTATACTATTTAGAAATAAAAGAAGCCATCAGGTTAGCATTTAACCTAAACAGCTCCTTGATTATCCTCCAAATAAACGAGCAAAAAAGCCTTTCTTAGTTGATTGGACTTCTTCTTTTGCTTGGTCCAGCTCTAGCTTAAGATTTTCTTGATCCTTCATGGCTTGAAGGGTCAATTGTTGCTGCTGATCAAGTTGTTTGTCTTTCTCAGCAATCTGACGGTCTTTGATGCGCATCTGCTCGTCTTTTTCTGATAACTGACGATCCTTGGCTTTTAATTGTTCATAAAGACGGAGAATTTCTGCATTTTTCTCATCAACCAGAATCTCCATCAGTTCACGTTGCTTGACATCTTCACTGACAGGCTCATCTTCAAAAATCGTTTTTTTATAGATTTCTTCTAGCTTAATCAAGCCACTTCTGGTAACGACTGTTACCCCTTTGTCATTTTTATCTGTGTCTTCTTCTGGTAATTCTTTGACACGGTTATTGATTGCTTGGCGAGATAATCCTAAGACCTCTGCAATCTCACTGACGGTCATTTCAATACTCATAATATCCTCTGAAACGTTTTCTAGCTTTTCTTTACTTAAATCTTATCATAAGCTAGAAAAACTGTCAAATTTCCGCTTAATCTAAAGCCTTCAAAAAGGCTAACAAGACTTGGGCAGAGCGACGTCCAGCTTCGATAATAAACTCATCAAAAGAGATGTTTGCTTCATGGTTGGCATTGTCACTCATAGCTCGAATGACTAAAGCTGGAAGATTAAGGGCATACGCTGCCTGAGCAATAGCTGCTCCTTCCATCTCAACTGCTAAAACTTCTGGAAAATGGGACTTAATCGCTTCTATCTTGTCATTTCCTGCAACAAAACTATCTCCTGTAGCAATCAAACCAAGATGCCAGTTCTGGTCCAATTGAGATAGACTCTCTTGAATTTTAGCAACAAAGGTTTTATCTGATTCGAAATAAAGCGGTTGTTGCGCCATTTGTCCATAAGCATAGCCAAAAGCTGTGACATCCACGTCATGATAGGCTAATTTGTCAGCAATCACAACATCCCCAACAGCAATACCTTCTGCTACTGCCCCAGCTGAGCCCGTGTTAATCAAAGCATCCACTTGGAAATGATCAGCCAAAATCGCCACACTCATAGCAGACATGACCTTACCAATTCCACTTTCTACAAGAACGACTTCATGAGAGGCAATGGTTCCTGTGTGATAGGTATTGCCTAAAACAACTTGCTCCTGGGCATTTTCTAGATGCTGGACCAGATAAGCCAGTTCTTCTGGCATAGCCGCAATAATTCCTATTTTCATTTCAATTCCTTTTCTATTACAAAAGTTTCATTGCTAAGACAAGCAAAATCAAGAGAAAGATGACTGCAAATAAAATTTTATTCAACTTAGAATTGAAGACATTTCTCTTGGTATTTTCAATGCGACGGCTTTTATGAATAGACGGTTCGACCTGAATCTTCAAGGTTTCCTGGCTAAAACCATGATCCTTAGGATTGGCATAACCAAAACGGGAAGAAGAGGTTGGTAAAATTTTTGTCTCCTCATCATCTAGCAAAGGAGGACCTGAAATCTTTTCGCCTCTATTAGCTCTTTCAATCATTTCATCCGTTAATAAAGGTTTACCCATACTGACCTCCTCTATCTTTTCTGCAATTCCCAATACTGAACAGCCATAATTGTCTTGGCATCGCAGATATGACCTGATTGGATCAATTCCTTGGCTTCTTCTAAGCTCACTTCAAGGACTTCCAAGGTCTCATCTTCATCCTGCGGACGCGGATTTTCCACTTTCGTCAAATCGCTTGCTCGGTATAGTTTTAATTTTTCATTACAAAAGCCAATGGCTGAATAAAAGTCATACAACAGTTCTAATTTCCCTGTGTAGGCTGTTTCTTCCTCTAATTCACGAAGTGCTGCTGCGACAGGGTCTGTGTTTTCTCCTACCTCCAACTTTCCGGCTGGAATTTCGTAAGAGACTGCCTCAATGGCTTTACGGTACTGCTTGACCAAGATAAGTTTTTGCTCATCCGTTACTGCTAAAACACAGACAGCTCCATTGTGGAAAATCAAATCCCGCTGGGCAGTTCCTTTACCTTCTGGTAATTCAACCTGATCTTGGACTAGTTTAAATATTGGTCCTTGATAGATTTCTTTTCGGCTAAGTGTTTTTTCTTCAAATTCCATGACAGACTCCTACTGATTCTTAGGATGATGAGGAAGGCGTGTTGCATATTCGTCTTTATTGACCTGACGACCACGACCAATAGCAATAGCATCTGCTGGCACGTCTTTAGTAATCGTTGAACCAGCACCAACGAGGGAATTGTCACCAAGTTCTACTGGCGCAATAATGGTTGAGTTTGAACCAACAAAGACATTGTTTCCAATGACTGTCTTGTATTTGTTTTTGCCGTCATAGTTGACTGTAATGGTTCCAGCACCAAAGTTAACATGGCTACCCACTTCACAGTTTCCGATATAAGTCAAATGACCAGCCTTGGTATTCTCACCTATTGAAGAGCCTTTAACCTCAACAAAGTTCCCAATGTGGACTTGGGCACCTAGACTTGAACCTGGACGAATGTGGGCATAAGGTCCAACAGTTACACCGTCTGCAACACTACTTTCTTCAATCATAGAGTTGGTAATAACAGCTCCTGCTCCGATAGTGCTATCCACTACATAAGTACCGTTTGTCAAAACAGTCTCAGCACCAATTTTCGTTTGCCCCTTCAAGGTAACATTGGCTTCGATTTGAACTTCAGGAGCAATCTCAACATCAATATCGATATAAGTTGCTTCTGGATTGACAAAGCTAACACCATTGATCATGTGCTGATGATTGATGCGACGACGCATAACTGATTCAGCTGTCGCAAGTGCCACACGGTCATTTACCCCAAGACTTTCATCAAAATCTTTCAAAGTATAAGCACCAACTTTTTCACCAGCTTCACGGAAAATTCCAATGACATCTGTGATATAGTACTCGCCTTGAGCGTTATTGGTATTGATATTTTTCAAAGCCTCAAACAAACGCTCGTTATCAAAAACATATGTTCCAGTATTGATTTCCTTGATTTGTTTTTCAAAATCTGTGGCATCCTTTTGCTCAACAATACGAATAACCTCAGCATTGTCATTACGTACAATTCGTCCATAGCCAAAAGGATTATCCGTTTCAGCAGTCAAGATAGTCGCTACATTCTTATGATTGATGTGGAAATCAATCAAGTTTTTCAAGCTTTCACCTGTGATTAAAGGAGTATCTCCTGCGATGACCAAGGTGTGACCTGACAAACCTTCTAGGATAGGCTCTGTCATCATAACCGCATGACCAGTTCCTAACTGTTCAGATTGAGTCACAAATTCTGTCTGTCCAGCCAAGACCTGCTCAACCAATTCCGCCTTGTGTCCTACAACTGTTACTGTCTTTTCAGGTTGGATAGCACCCACACTACGGAAAACATGTTCTAACATAGAAATACCCGCAACCTTGTGCAACACTTTTGGCAAATCAGATTTCATGCGAGTCCCTTTACCCGCTGCTAAAATAATGGCATAATTTGACATAATCTTCTCTTTTCTCTAGAAATTCCCTTTTATTATACCATATTTCAAATCATTCCGCGCTCTTGAATGAAAAAATGCTCTAAAGTCCTTTCTTAACCCATTTTTTGAGTATTTTTTTTGATTTTTTCTCATTTTTAAGGTAAAATTATGAGATATGAGAAAGAAAATAAATCCGCTTATTTTGTTTGGTTTTTTTGGGATTATGATTTTCATTTTAATCCTGAATCGCCCTCGTTTTGAGGACCATCCTGTAAAAACAAAGTCCAATATCGCGCAAGTAGAAACGCAAGCGCTACATAATATAGATAAACCGGTGATTGATGTTTCTGGTTGGCAACGTCCTGAGGAAATAAATTATGATACTCTATCTCAAAACATTTCTGGAGCTATCGTTCGCGTCCATAGTGGCGCTCAGTCTTCAAAAGAGAACGATGCTTCCTTTGTTAATGGGGTAGATAAGGCCTTTAAAACCCACATCACTGAGTTTCAAAAACGAAATGTCCCAGTTGGTGTCTATGCCTATGTAGCTGGAAAAAATGTCCAAGAAATGGAAAAGGCTGCTGAAGTTTTTTATAACGCTTCATCGCCATACAGCCCTAGCTACTATTGGCTAGATGTGGAAGAAAAAACCATGTCCAATATGAACGAAGGTGTTGAAGCCTTTCGAGCAAAACTAGAATCACTAGGTGCTAAAAATATCGGCATCTACGTTGGGGTCTACTTCATGGAAGAACACAGTATTGATACAGACAAGTTTACCTCTGTTTGGATTCCTTCCTATGGTTCTGACTCAGGATTTTACGAAGCAACTCCTAAGACTGATTTAGATTACGACATTCACCAGTACACTTCTAAAGGAAAAATTGCTGGCTTTGACCACGATTTGGATATCAACGTCATCTCTTCCTTAAAAAATAAAGAAGAAACCTTTAGAAAACTCTTTTTAAAACCTTAAAAGCATTTGTTTATCATTTGCTTTTTCTTTTTGTGTTTGATTGTGATACAATATAGTAAGGATTTTTTGAAATAGAAATAGTTGGAGGAACAATATGCTCTCATGGTTAGCACGTGTTATTAAAGGGATTGTCATTGCTCTTGGATTTATCTTACCGGGAATTTCCGGAGGGGTTCTAGCAGCAATCTTAGGAATTTATGAACGAATGATTGGTTTTCTGGCTCATCCCTTTAAAGACTTTAAAGAAAATGTTTTGTACTTTATTCCAGTAGCCATCGGTATGCTTCTGGGAATCGGCTTATTTTCCTACCCGATTGAATACCTGCTTGAAAATTATCAGGTCTTTGTCTTATGGAGCTTTGCAGGTGCCATCATTGGTACAGTTCCTAGCCTTCTCAAAGAATCAACTCGAGAATCTGACCGAGACAAGATTGATTTAGCTTGGTTCTGGACAACCTTTATCATTTCTGGATTAGGACTCTATGCCTTAAATTTTGTTGTTGGAACCTTAAGTGCCAGCTTTCTTAATTTCGTCCTAGCTGGTGCACTGCTGGCTCTTGGCGTATTAGTTCCTGGCCTCAGTCCATCAAATCTACTTTTGATTTTGGGTCTCTATGCTCCTATGTTGACTGGTTTTAAAACCTTTGACCTCTTGGGAACCTTCTTCCCGATTGGAATCGGAGCAGGCGCAACTCTCATTATTTTTTCAAAATTGATGGATTATGCCTTAAACAACTACCACTCACGCGTCTATCATTTCATCATCGGAATCGTCTTATCAAGTACTCTTTTGATCTTGATTCCAAATGCAGGAAACGCTGAAAGTATCCAATACACAGGTATTTCTCTTGTTGGGTATGTCATCATCGCCTTCTTCTTTGCACTGGGAATCTGGCTTGGTATTTGGATGAGTCAATTGGAGGACAAGTATAAATAATGGTAAAAAAAGTTAAAATCAAAAAAACATTGGTCGAACAAATCCTGTCTAAAGCAGCTATCTCACATCAAGGGATTCAAATCAATGCCCTTGAAGGAGAACTTCCTCAAGGTTATGAACGAGCTCAGATTTTCAAAACCTTGGCGCTTTTGGGAGATAAAACAGGACCGATTATCGGAATTGTCCCTATCACCCAACACTTGTCTGAAAAGAAACTAGCCAAAATTTCTGGCAATAAAAAAGTGAGCATGATTCCCCAAAAGGACTTGGAAAAAACAACTGGTTACATTCATGGAGCAAATAATCCAGTTGGCATTCGTCAGAAACACAATTACCCCATTTTTATCGATAAAATTGCTCTAGACTTGGATCAAATGATTGTCTCTGCTGGGGAAGTTGGTCACAGCATTATCGTCGCGCCACAAGACTTGGCCAGCTTTGTAAAGGCCGACTTTGCAGATATCTTGGAGGACAGGAAATAATGAAACTCTACTTTGTCCGCCACGGTCGTACAGTCTGGAACCAAGAAGGACGCTTTCAAGGTGCTAGTGGAGATTCTCCCCTTCTTCCTGAATCCATTGAAACCCTAAAACGACTAGGCCAGTATATCAAGGATGTTCCTTTCGATCAGATTTATTCAAGTGATTTACCTCGAGCGGTCAAATCTGCTGAAATTATCCAAAGTCAACTCCAGACCCCCTGTCCTTTAGAAAGTGTTCCTAATCTCCGTGAATGGCAGCTGGGGAAGTTGGAAGGTTTGAAAATTGCAACCTTGGAAGCTATTTACCCAAAACAAATCAAAGCTTTCCGATCTAATCTTGCTCAATTTGACACTCAAATGTTTGGAGCCGAATCCCTCTATAGTACCACGCAACGGACCATCCAATTTATCAAATCATTAAAAGATAGTCCAGCTGAGCGTATTCTAATTGTCGGACACGGCGCCAATCTTACTGCTAGTCTTCGTACTCTTCTAGGTTATAAAGAACCACTTCTTCGTAAAGATGGCGGTCTAGCAAATGCTAGCCTGACAATTCTAGAAACCCATGATTTTGAAACATTTACTCTCGATACTTGGAATGATACTTCCTATCAATAACAGAACTTGATTTTAGCGTCAAGTTCTTTTTAGTTTTGAAAGATTATCCGTGAATTTCTTGGCTATTTATGATAAAATGGGAGTATCGCAAAAAATGACTCATCGTATTCAATTTTGAGTAAAACTAGGAGGATCCCATGTCAACAGAACATATGGAAGAACTAAATGACCAGCAGATCGTTCGCCGTGAAAAAATGGCTGCGCTCCGTGAACAAGGAATCGATCCTTTCGGAAAACGCTTTGAACGCACTGCAAATTCACAAGAATTAAAAGATAAATATGCTGACCTCGATAAAGAACAATTACATGATAAAAACGAAACAGCTACTATCGCAGGACGCTTGGTAACCAAACGTGGTAAGGGTAAAGTAGGTTTTGCCCACCTTCAAGACCGCGAAGGTCAAATCCAGATCTACGTTCGTAAGGATGCTGTCGGTGAAGAAAACTACGAAATCTTCAAAAAAGCAGACCTTGGTGACTTCCTTGGTGTCGAAGGTGAAGTAATGCGTACAGATATGGGAGAACTCTCTATCAAAGCTACTCACATCACTCACTTGTCTAAAGCACTTCGTCCACTTCCAGAGAAATTCCATGGTTTGACAGACGTTGAAACAATTTACCGTAAACGTTACCTTGACTTAATTTCTAATCGTGAAAGTTTTGAGCGCTTTGTTACTCGTTCAAAAATCATCTCTGAAATCCGTCGTTACCTTGATCAAAAAGGTTTCCTTGAAGTGGAAACACCTGTTCTTCACAACGAAGCTGGTGGTGCTGCTGCCCGTCCATTTATCACTCACCACAATGCCCAAAACATTGACATGGTACTTCGTATCGCGACTGAGCTTCATTTGAAACGCCTTATCGTGGGTGGTATGGAACGTGTCTATGAAATCGGTCGTATCTTCCGTAATGAAGGAATGGATGCTACTCATAACCCTGAATTTACTTCTATCGAAGTTTACCAGGCTTATGCAGACTTCCAAGATATCATGGACTTAACTGAGGGCATTATCCAACATGCTGCTAAATCAGTTAAGGACGATGGCCCAGTTAACTACCAAGGCACTGAAATCAAAATCAATGAACCATTTAAGCGTGTTCATATGGTGGATGCTATCAAGGAAATTACTGGTGTCGATTTCTGGCAAGACATGACTTTCGAGGAAGCCAAAGCTATCGCTGCTGAGAAGAAAGTTCCAGTTGAGAAACACTACACTGAAGTTGGTCACATCATCAATGCCTTCTTTGAAGAGTTTGTTGAAGAAACCTTGATCCAACCAACCTTTGTCTACGGACATCCAGTAGCTGTATCTCCACTAGCTAAGAAGAATCCTGAAGACGAACGCTTTACTGACCGTTTCGAGCTCTTCATCATGACTAAGGAGTACGGTAATGCCTTTACTGAGTTGAACGATCCAATCGACCAGCTTAGCCGTTTTGAAGCTCAAGCAAAGGCAAAAGAACTTGGTGACGATGAAGCGACAGGTATCGATTATGACTACATCGAGGCCCTTGAATACGGTATGCCACCAACAGGTGGTTTGGGAATCGGTATCGACCGTCTCTGCATGCTCCTCACAGACACAACCACTATCCGTGACGTATTGCTCTTCCCAACAATGAAATAAACTCTTATCCTCTGGTACTTGCCAGAGGATTTTTTGATGCAAAAAGAGACTGAGGAAAAACTCAATCTCCACTTTTCACTTCTTTTGTTGCTACATCTTCTCCAAACCATTTCTGGCTGATTTCCTGGAACTTTCCTTCTTTGTATAGTTCAATAAAGGCTTGGTTTAATACTGTTAATAATCTTTTATCAGCTGGTCTAACTCCGACAGCAAAGGATTCACTTTCAAATCCAGCTGAAAAGACATTATAGTCATTTAATATTCCCTCAGACTGAAGATAGTAATTAGCATACACTCGGTCAATCAACAAAGCATCAATCCGATCATTTTTCAAATCAATCAATGCCTCATTAAAACTCTGGTACTGATTGGCCTTCTGGTCTTTAACACGATTTTTCAGTAAGTCTGGCTGAGCTTCAAAGTCTAAATAACCAGAGGAACCTGCTTGAGCTCCCAAGGTCTTATCCTTCATATCCTCTACTGAACGAATTTGCTTGCTTTTCTTCGTAACTAGTACTTGCTGATTTTCCATATAAGGAATACTAAAGGCAACTTTTTCTCGGCGTTCATCAGTCGCAGAATAGCCATTCCAAATGGCATCTATGGTTCCATTTTGCAGTTCTGTCTCCTTCATATCCCAGTCGATTGGCTGAAATTGAACCTTAAAACCTAATTTTTCAGAGACAGCCTCTGCTAAGTCAATATCAAATCCTGTATATTGACCATTCTTTTCTTCAAATCCCATAGGTACGAAGGTATTATCAAAACCAATGGTTATACTCCCCTGCTCTTGATACTTATCCCAGTTATCCTGCTTTGGATCACTAGCCTTCTGAGTACAGGCTGTTAAGAAGAGAGTCAGGAACGAAACCAACACCAAGACAATTTTTTTATTAGTCATCGGCACCTCCTACTTGGGTTCAACCTTGAGAATCTGATCTGCGATATTTTCAGCGAATTGTAAATCGTGGGTAACCACAATCTGCGTCATCCCTAATTCTCTATTTTGCAAGATCAGTTTTTCAACTTCCAAGCGCAATTCTGGATCAAGTGCAGAAGTTGGTTCATCGTAGCCAATGATTTCTGGGTCAATCATCATAGCACGCGCCAAGGCCACACGTTGCTTTTGCCCACCAGATAGTGAGAAAGGATAGGCGTCTGCATGGCCAGCCAGTCCTAACTGTTCCAAAAGCCCTCGCGCCTTCTTCTCAGCCTCTTCCTGCTTCATCCCCATTGTTTTCACAGGAGATAAGGTTAAATTATCTAGAACTGATAAATGAGGAAACAGTTGAAAATCTTGGAAGACAAATCCCAGTAGATTTCGTTTCTCCAGTTCATCCAGTTCTAAAGGTTCACCATTATAAAAAATTTCCCCTGAATCAATGGTTTCAAGGCCCGCAAGCATACGTAAGAGAGTTGTCTTACCTCCACCAGAAGGCCCAACGATAGCTAGGATTTGCTTTTCAGGAATTTTTAGACTGAAATTGGACAAAATTTGCTTTTCACCAAAGCCTTTATTGATATTTCGTAATTCTAACATAGTAGCCTCCTATCTATAGTAACTGTACTTCTTCTCAACTTTTTTGGCAAGAATAGTCACAATACCAATCAAAATTAAGTAAATAGCTCCTGCTAAGAACATAGGAACCAGGCTAGCATCACGGTTGGCAGCTGTACGACTAGCCAAGATAAGATCTGAAATTCCTAGAGCGTAGACAAGAGAAGTATCTTTGACCAAACTCATGACCTCGTTAAATACGCTAGGAAGAACAATCTTGGTCACTTGGGGCAAGATAATATAGCGTACTGTTGCAAAAGGACTGAACTTCAAGACCTTGGCAGCCTCATATTGACCTTTAGGAATGGTATCAATCCCTCCACGGAAGATCTCAGCAAAGTAAGCCGCATAATTGAGAACAAAGGCAATTATAGCCGCAGGAAGACGGTCCAAACGAATCCCAATACTTGGCAGCACATAATAGATAAAGATTAATTGCAAGAGCAAGGGTGTTCCCCGCATAATCCAAATATAAATATTAATCAAATGATGGAGGGGCTTCCAATGGACTTGCAAGGCAAAGGCAATCAAAACGCCCAAGGGAATAGAAAAAATCAAGACCAGTGCAAAAACCTGCAAAGTCATGCTTGCACCGCTCAATAAACTCGGTAATATCTCAAACAAATAAGACATACTGCACCTCCTAAAAATAATTGTTCCTATTATAGCATAAATAAACAAAATAACCAAGAATTTTTGTAAAAAAATTCTCTTTGAAAAAGAAAAACTATATCTATCAAAAATGATTAGATACAGTTTTTAAAAATATATTCTTACAATCTCTCAAATAGTTCTTGCATTTGCACATCATCTGGAACCAGTTTTAAGTAAGCTTGAGCATTGACTTTTGCTTCCTCAAAGTAGCCCAATTCACGCAAGAGATAGATATAGTGTTCCAGAAACTCTGGATTGTCCTTCAAATCTCCTGCCAACTCTTGATAAAGCTCGTAGGCAGTATCCAAATCGTCCATTTCTTGATAGGAACGGGCAATCATCCACTTGGTCAAAAGATTTTCTGGCTCCTCGCTTTGTAAGTCTAGAATGTCTTCATAACGCTCCTGCTCTAGATAAATAGTAGCTAGACGGAGTAGAATTTCTTCCGTATCCTCAGCGTCTTCTTTAGCAGTAAGGAGATAATTTTCTGCTCCACTAGCATCATGCAATTCATAAGAAAATTGTGAAGCAGCTAGTAAGAGGCGAGTTTCAAAGGGATTTTTCTCTAAGCCTTGCTTAGCAATACGCAGGGCTTCTTGAACTTGATGTTCCTTATGTAAGGCCTGACTATACCCATACTCATAGCCTTCAAAGTCAGGTGAAATGGTATCAAGCTGCTTAAAGTAGAGGACGGCTTTTTGGTATTCTTCTTGATCAAAGTAAAGACTGGCTAACTCAAAAGCTGTTAAGTCATCGTATTCTAACTCCAGGGCTTTTTCTAAAAACTCTGTAGCCGTTTCAAATTTCCCCAACTGGGCATAGGCAAAGCCAATCCGTTGATAGGTAGAAATGCCTGTTTGCTCATAAATAGTACGATTATCTAACTGGGCATAGCCTTGAATAGCTTCTTGGTAATTTTCCAACTCACTATCCAACTCTGCTAATCCCAATATCAAGAGAGGATCTTCTGAGTAAGTCAAGGCTTCCAATAATTTCTCACGCGCCACATCTGTCAAACCTTCCAACTGGTAAAGGTCTGCCTTCAGAGCCAAAGCAGAAACATACCAGTCACTGTCAGCTTGGATTTCCTCAAGATAAGCAAAGGCTTCTTCGATTTGACCATCCTCGCTAGCAATAGCTGCTAGATTAAGATGAACCTCTGGAAAGTCCTCTACGATTTTCAGGTAAATTTCCTTGGCCTGAGGATAAAAACCAATCCCTTCTAGATAAGTTGCCAACTCATACAGAAGGTCACTTGGATCATTTTCTAAAGCTTTGACGAAATAATGTTCTGCCTTATCTAAATCTTGTTCTTCCAAAGCCTGTAACATCTGTTGACTATTGTTCACTCTTTACTTCCTCTCCTTCTAGTTCATATAAACCACTAACTACCTTATACCATTCGAAAATGGCTGAAATGACAACTTTAGCAGAAGCATAAACCGGAATACCGAGTAAAACTCCCCAGATACCAAACATGGATCCTGAAGTTAACAAGACAAAGAGAACATTAATGGGATGGATGTTTAATTGGCTTCCCAAAATCAATGGAGAGACAAAACGGCCTTCAATAGTTTGTTCTACGATAAAGACAATCACTACTTTCAAAAGCATGACTGGCCCAGCAATCAAGCCCAATACTAGGGCAGGAAGCATGGCTAGGAAGCTACCAAGATAAGGAACCAGATTTAGAATACCAGCAGTAACACCCAACGTAACTGCATAGCGTAGACCAATGATTTTGAAGAAGATGATAAACATTACTGCTACAATAATAGCCACTGTCACTTGCCCTCGGACATAGTTAGACAACTGTTGATTCACATCTGACAAAACCTGTCCTACAGGTTCTTTCAATTTCGTTGGCATGAATTGGGTCAAATAGTGACGCAGGCCTTTCCCATCACGTAAGAGATAAAAGAGCATGAAAGGAACGATAATCAAGGCAACAATCACTTGAGAGGCCCCACTAATAAATGCACTCACCCAGTTGACTGCCTGAGAAGAAACCTTGCTCGCCCAAACTGTAGCCTGACTAGAGAAGTTTGTCAAAACTTGTTCTAACTGAGGCCTGAAATCATCTGGTAAACGCTTGGTTACCAAATCATCAATAACCCGATCAGCATCTTCGAGGTAGATTGGTACATTTCTTGCAAATGTTAAAACTTGACGTTGCAGATTTGGAATAGCTACTGCCAAACCCCAAATGATAAAGAGAGCGATGATGACAAAGACAATACTAATCGCTATAACACGATTGATTTTGTGTTTCTCCATCCAATCAACTATAGGATTTAATAAATAGTATAGTAAACCAGATAGAATGACTGGCAACATCACAACTGCCAAAAAGTCTAAAACAGGTGAAAATAGAAAACTAATCTTACTTAAAATAAAAAGATTCAGTCCCAATAATAAAGTTACCAAAAATACCGTAATTGCCTTGTTATCCAAAAACCACTTGAAAAACCAAGATAGGCTAAAATGTTTCTCTTTTTGCTCCATAAATACTTCCTTTCTATTGTTCTCTCATTATACCATTTTTAAATCAAAATAACTCTTTTTTAAAGTGCTTACATGGAGACCACTACATAAAAAATCTCCTCAAAAGAGGAGATTCGATTAGTCTTGAATATGACGGTCTAAGTTCTTCTGATAATCAGCGTTTGATTTGGCTTTTTCATCAGCAAATTTCTTACGGAACTCATCCATTTCTTTAGTAGTGACAATCTTATCTTGGAGTTTAAGATATTTATAGCTAAGTTCACCGGTCTTATCACCTACCCAACCATAGGCACCTGTTCCAAGAACTTTCTTCGTTACGAGCATTTGGGCACCGTTTGATTGTACAGGAATAACCAAGGCACTATCTGTTAACCAAGCTTGAGCTTTGGCATATTTGGCATATCGTTTTTCAAGATTTGTTTTCTCACTATTAGCATCAGTAATTAACTCTTTAAACTTATCTAAGCCAACAGCTTTGATTACTGAACTGTCTTTACCTGGTGTTACACCTAAGGAACTAAGAAGATTTGGTCCAGATGTTGGATCAAATATATCTAGATAAGTTGAAGGATCTGCGTAATCAGGTGACCATCCACTATTTACATTAATATCCCAGTCAGTATTAGTATTAGAAGTAGCTAGAACTGTCATACTTGACAATTCATCGTCAGAAACTTGTTGAATATCAACTACAACATTGTCTACTCCAATAGCTTCCTCGATGGATTGTTTATAAGATTGAGCTTGACGCACAAAATCTGGACGAGTAGAAGATACTGGAATATCTAAATGAATAGGGAACTGTACTCCATCAGCTTGAAGAGTTTTCTTAGCAGCTTCCAATTTAGCTTTAGCCTTATCTACATTATGAAGTGAATCCTGGGCATCATCAAGACTAACATCTTTCCAGACATTATCCAATTTATCCAATTCTGTCTTAGTAACTTGACCAAATGTTTGATCCCCTACTTGTACAAAGGTTGGAGGAGTGAAACTTGTCCGTAACTTACGAGGTGCTACTTCGTCCCCAAATACTTGAGAGATTCCTGCTTTACGATCTATAGCAAAAGCCAAGGATTGACGGAAATCTTTGTTCAGCAAAGCCTTCTTAGTAGATGATTTTTCTGCATCACTTGTTTTAGCGGTGTGATTGTAGGCAACACGGTCAATATTCGTCGAAATATAGAAAGTCGTTCCTTGTTGTTGACTATAAATAATGTTATCTTTGTATTTTTCTTTTAGCCGTTCATAGTTAGCAGAGTTTTTAAAGAGAGGTGCTGCAGGATAATTTCCTTCATCAAAACCACGTCCAAGAGAGTCTGCATCCTGACCATCAAAGTAAGACAACTTAATATCATCAATAAAGACATTTTGTTTATCCCAATAGTTTTGGTTTTTAGTCATTTCAATAGAAGATTTAGATGTAAGACCTTTTAGAAGATAAGCCCCATTGTATAGAATGCTTGTTACATCAGTCGCCTTACCAAAGTCATCTCCTTTAGAAGCTAAAAAGTTTTCGCTAACAGGAGCAAGAACTCCCATTGTTGTCTTCGAATTCCAGAAAGATTCTGGATTGTTTAAAGTATAGACTACAGTATAATCGTCTGTTGCTTTTACACCAACAGTAGAAAAATCCGTTGTTTTCCCATTTACATAGTCATCTAATCCTTTAATAGAATCCTGTACAAGATAAAGTGCTTCTGATTTCTTGTCAGCTGCGTGTTTTAGACCAGTCACAAAATCCTGAGCCTTAACTTCTCCATATTCTTCGCCTTCATTGGTATACCACTTGATACCCTTACGAATTTTATAGGTATAGGTCAAACCATCTTTGGAAACAGTCCAATCTTCTGCAACTGATGGTACTAGATTCCCGTATTGATCATTTTCTAGTAGTCCATCAATGACATTACCAGTAATCTGTTTTGTAGAATTTTTCCCCGAAACTGTATAATCCAGAGTCGCAGGATCTGATGAAAATACATAGGCATAAGTAACTGGTTTAGTTGCTTCTTTATTCCCATTACCAGACGAACAAGCTGCTAGAACAGCTGCTGAGAGTACAGCAACTCCAGCTGCTAAGAAAACACGTTTTTTCATAAAAAACTCCTTTGCAATTTGTATAGGATTATTATAGCACTTTTCAGAAGGAAATCAATACAAAAACAAGTTAAATTTGATATTTTATTATATTTAATTATGTGTTATAGAATTCCTCCAACTACAATTTTTGTGATATAATAGTCATATCTTTATTATAGAGGTAAAGTTATGAAAGAAACTGTTTATTTTGGAACTTATACACGTCGTACTTCCCAAGGGATTTACAAGGCAGACTTTGATACAGAAACTGGTCAACTTTCAAATCTAGAACTTTTTGCAGCTGAGCCCAGTCCAACCTACCTTGCCTTTGACCACCACCAACATTTATACACTGTTGGTAGTCAAGATGAAAAGGGGGGTATTGCAGCCTATCAAACTGACGGGACATTATTAAATCATGTCGTTAAAGAAGGAGCTCCTCACTGTTATGTTGCCGTTGATGAAAAGCGTGATTTGGTTTACGCGGCAAACTACCACAAGGGACAAGTCCTTGTTTATAAACGTCAGGAAGATGGCAGTCTTCTACTTAGTGATGTGGATCAACACAGTGGCCAAGGTCCACATGAAAATCAAGCTTCACCCCATGTTCACTATACAGATTTAACACCTGACCACTATCTAGTGACTTGTGACTTGGGAACTGACCAAGTCATCACTTATGACCTTGATCAAGAAGGAAAATTATCTAAGCTCTATACCTATCACAGTCAGCCAGGAGCAGGCTCACGCCATATCATTTTTCATAACCACTATAAAATCGCTTATCTGATTTGTGAACTCAATAGCACTATCGAGGTTCTAATCTACGATGGTGTTGGCGAATTTGAACGCATGCAAGTCATTTCAACTCTACCAGACGGTTATGAAGGCTTTAATGGTACTGCTGCTATTCGTCTCTCTAAAGATGGTAAATACCTCTACGCCTCTAACCGTGGTCATGATTCTATCGCAGTATATACAATTCTTGCGGACGGTAGCTTAGAGTTATTAGAAATCGTTCCGACACATGGTCAGACTCCACGTGATTTTGATTTGACACCAGACCAAGAATTTGTCATTGCTGTCCATCAAGACTCTGACAATGCAACCGTCTTTAAACGCAATCCTGAAACTGGTCGTCTAGCAGAACTATCTAACGACTTCCATGTCCCAGAAGCAGTCTGCATCAGTTTTGCCCCTTAAGAAAACATAAAAAATGAACTTGGTAACTCAAGTTCATTTTTTTCTTATAGTCTATTTCCGACATTAATACGGTTAATGGCACGTTGCAAAGCAATCTTAGCACGACGTTCTTGGTCAATCAAGTGTTTGTCTTGTGCTTCTTCAATTTCACGCTCTGCTCGAAGTTTGGCACGTTCTGCACGACTGATATCGATATCACGAGCACGTTCTGCAGAATCCGCAACGATTGTGATGGTATTATTGGCAATTTCAATAACGCCTCCGTTTACTGCAATCCAGTTCACGTGATCTTCATCATCAATACGTTTTACCTTTACTTCATCAACTGCTAAAACCGCAATCATATTTTCATGTCGTGGCAAGATCCCCATCTCACCATCCAGAGTTCGAACCGATACATAGCTGGCATGGTGATCATAGACGAGACCATCTGGTGTCACGATCTGGACAGTTAACTGAGCCATAGATCACCTCTTAAAATCCCATTTTTTCAGCTTTGGCAATCACATCTTCGATAGAACCTACGCCACGGAAGGCATCTTCTGGCAAGTGGTCATGTTTACCATCAAGGATTTCCTTAAAGCCACGAACAGTTTCAGCAACTGGAACATAAGAACCTGGCTGACCAGTAAATTGTTCCGCAACGTTGAAGTTTTGTGACAAGAAGAACTGGATACGACGGGCACGAGCAACCAAGGTCTTTTCTTCATCAGAAAGCTCATCCATACCAAGGATAGCAATGATATCTTGCAACTCATGGTAGCGTTGAAGAACACGTTTAACTTCTGCAGCAACTGCGTAGTGCTCTTCTCCAACAATTTCAGGTGCCAAGGCACGTGAGCTTGAAGCAAGTGGATCTACGGCTGGGTAGATACCCAATTGTACCAACTTACGTTCCAAGTTTGTTGTAGAATCCAAGTGAGCGAAGGCTGTTGCTGGTGCTGGGTCAGTATAGTCATCCGCTGGCACATAGATAGCCTGGATAGAGGTTACAGAACCCTTTTTAGTTGATGTGATACGCTCTTGCAATTGACCCATTTCTGTAGCAAGTGTTGGTTGGTAACCAACGGCTGATGGCATACGACCCAAAAGGGCAGATACTTCTGAACCAGCCTGAGTGAAACGGAAGATATTATCGATAAAGAGAAGCACGTCTTGGCCTTCCACATCACGGAAGTATTCAGCGATTGTCAAACCAGTAAGGGCAACACGCATACGTGCTCCTGGTGGCTCATTCATCTGACCAAATACCATGGCTGTTTTCTCGATAACGCCTGATTCTTTCATTTCCCAGTAAAGGTCATTCCCCTCACGAGTACGTTCCCCAACACCGGTAAATACTGAAATACCACCGTGTTCTTGGGCAATGTTGTGAATCAATTCTTGGATTAAGACGGTTTTACCAACCCCGGCACCACCGAAAAGTCCAACCTTACCACCTTTTAGGTAAGGGGCAAGAAGGTCGATAACCTTAATCCCTGTTTCAAGGATTTCAGAAGAGGTAGACAACTCATCAAAAGTTGGAGCTTTTTTATGAATTGGCTGACGCTCTGCATCTTCTGTAAAAGGAGCTTCCAAGTCAATGGTATCTCCCAAAACATTGAAGACACGTCCCAAAGTTTCTTTACCTACTGGTACAGAGATTGGACGACCTGTGTCCAATACTTCCATTCCACGAGTCAAACCATCTGTTGATTCCATGGCGATAGTACGGACCATACCATCTCCCAACTCCAAGGCTACTTCAAGGACGATTTTTGTTTTTCTTTCGTCATTTTTGTAGACGACAAGTGCATTGTTAATCTCAGGAAGTTTTTCCCCTGCTGCAAACAAGACGTCTACAACGGGACCGATAACCTGAGCAATTTTACCTGAACTCATCTCCTTCTCCTATTCTATATAAGATACTGTCGGTCCCTAGCTTAACTAGGTCCTAAGTTCATTTTCATACGAGCTGGACTAGTGCCTATTCTAGGGCACTAGCTCCTGCTACGATTTCTGTAATTTCTTGTGTAATCGCCGCCTGTCTGGCACGGTTATACTGAATTGTCAAATCATTAATGACTTTCTTAGCATTATCTGTCGCTGTTTGCATGGCTGTCATACCCGCAGCATTTTCGGCTGTCTTAGCGTCGATAATAGCACCATAAATCATACTTTCTGCAAACTGAGGCAACAACTGCTCCAAAATTTCTTCTCGGCTAGTTTCCAATTCAAAGGTCAAGCTGTAACTGTCATCTGCTTCATTTGGATCCAAGTCAACAATTGGAAGCATTTGTTCCACACGCATTTGACTGGTTAGCGTATTGACATGGTGGTTATAGCAGACATAGAGTTCATCAAAAAGTTCATTTTGGTACATTTCAACAGTTTTTGAAATAATCTTACGGACTTCATCAAAGCTAGGTTGGTCTGCCAAGCCACGTAGTTCATAAAGTGGTTGAATACCACGAGCCTTAAAGAAATCAGCTCCCATTCCACCAATACAGATCATTTCAAAACCTTTACCATCTGGATGGTACTCTTCTTTCAACTCCATAACGGCTTTCAGAATAGAAGAATTATAACCTCCAACCAAACCGCGGTCTGAAGTAATGACGATATAGCCTGTCTTCTTAACTGGACGACTAATCAACATCGGATTGGTTGAACTGCCAGCTCCATTCCCATGAAGAATATCCGTCAAAAGTTTACGAACTTTCTGAGCATAAACTTGGAAGTTGCGAGCAGCTTCTTCAGAACGACCTAGCTTAGCAGCTGATACCATCTGCATGGCATTAGTGATTTGACTCGTATTTTTTGTTGAGGCGATTTTTGTTTTAATATCATTTAGAGATACTGCCATCTGACACCTCTATTCTTATTGGAAGCTGGTTTGATTGAGAAACTCTGTAATCGCAGCATCCAAGACTGCTTCTTCTGGCAAGTCTTTTGTATCACGAATGGTTTCCAAAATCTCTGGATGTTGAGCATCAAAGAAGGCATGGAACTCTTCCTCGAAACGAACAATATCATCTACTGGAACAGTATCCAAGAAACCATGTGTCAAAGCATAGAGAATGGTTACTTGTTTCTCAACAGGTAATGGTTTGTGAACAGGTTGTTTCAAGACTTCAACTGTACGACGTCCACGGTTCAACTTAGCCTGTGTTGCTGCGTCCAAATCAGAACCAAACTTAGTGAAGGCTTCCAACTCACGGTATGAAGCAAGGTCGATACGAAGTGTACCAGCAACCTTTTTCATGGCTTTGATTTGTGCAGAACCACCTACACGAGATACAGATGAGCCCGCGTCAATGGCTGGACGAATACCCGCATTGAAGAGACCATCACCAAGGAAGATTTGTCCATCAGTGATTGAAATCACGTTGGTTGCGATATAGGCAGAGATATCTCCTGCTTGTGTCTCGATAAACGGTAGGGCTGTAATAGATCCACCACCAAGTTCATCAGAAACTTTAGCTGAGCGCTCAAGCAAACGGCTGTGAAGATAGAAAACATCCCCTGGGAAGGCTTCACGACCTGGAGGACGACGAAGCAAGAGAGACAGTTCACGATAAGCTACCGCTTGTTTTGATAAATCATCATAAACAATCAAAACATGTTTCCCTTGGTACATAAATTCTTCCGCCATGGCAACTCCAGCATAAGGAGCTAGGAAAAGCAATGGAGATGGTTGTGAAGCAGAGGCCGTTACAACAATTGTGTAGTCCAAGGCACCGTACTGACGTAGTGTTTCTACTTGCGTACGAACTGTTGATTCTTTTTGTCCAATCGCTACGTAGATACAGATCATATCTTGACCTTTTTGGTTCAAGATTGTATCAATCGCAATGGTTGTTTTCCCTGTCTGACGGTCACCGATAATCAACTCACGTTGACCACGACCAATCGGTACAAGGGCGTCAATAGCTTTCAAACCAGTTTGCAATGGTTCTGATACAGACTTACGTTGCATAACACCAGGAGCTGGTGCTTCTACTGGACGAGTTTTATCAGTGTGGATTTCTCCAAGACCGTCAACTGGACGACCAAGAGGATCCACAACACGACCAATCAGACTTTCACCTACTGGCACTTCCATGATTTTACCTGTACGGCGGATTGTATCGCCTTCACGGATATCTGTAAAGTCACCTAGGATGATAATACCGACGTCTGTTGACTCCAAGTTCTGAGCCATCCCATAAGAGCCGTTTTCAAAAATCAACAACTCTCCACTCATGGCATTTTCAAGACCGTGAGCACGCGCGATACCGTCCCCGATATAGGTTACAACACCTGTTTCAGTCACATCAAAATTGGGTTTGAAATTTTCAATTTGTTGCTTAATTAAAGCGCTGATTTCTTGTGCGTTAATTGCCAAAAGAACACCACTTTCTATTTCAAATTTTCTTTAACAACTTTAAGTTGTTGTTTAATACTCACATCAATTGTCTTGTGATTGGCAAAAATGACAAAACCACCAATGAGACTTTCATCGATTTGTTCTTTTACACTCCTTACTTTCAGAGACATTTTTTTCTCAATCAAAGGGAGCAAACGACTCTTCTGTTCATCAGTTAGAGGATGAGCAGACGTAATCGTCACTTCAAATCGATTTGTTTCTTTTTCAAGTCGGTTCAAGCAATCTACAAGCATATCATAAAAAAGATTTGCTCTGTGATTGTAGATAAGAACCTGGATAAAGTTTTGCAATAAAGGTGACACTGAATCTTGGAAGAAAGTAATTGTTTTTTCCTTGTCAGACTCGTCTACTGCCACTTTTTTTAAAAAAGAAGGTAAACCTGTTTCTTCAGCAACTTGCTTGATTTGAGCTAAGTCTGAAAAGATACGGTCTTCTTCTCCTTTTTCTAAAACCAATTGGACAAAAGGCATGCTGTATTTTTCAATTACCTTTACTGTTTTCTTGTCCATTAAGCTTCTCCTAGCTGATCGATATACTGATCAATGAGTTCTTTATGGGCATGACCGTCAAGGTTTTGTGAGATGATTTTACCAGCCAAGCTGATTGTTAAATCTGCTACCTCACCCTTAACGCTTTGTAAAGCTTCAGCTTTATTTTGAGCAATTTCTTGGTTCGCTTTTTCTTTCAAGCGTCCTGCTTCTAGCTTAGCATCTGCTAAAATACTAGCTTTACTTTTCTCAGCTGTTTCTTTCGCATTCTCAATGATTGTCTTAGCTTCTTTACGGCTACCAGCCAATTCATCTTCGCGTTTTTGAGCCAATACTTCTGCTTTTTGACGTGCTTGTTCAGCTCCGTCAATATCTGCTGCAATTTTTTCTGCTCTTTGTTCGAAAATACTAGTCAAATTTGACCAAGCGTATTTCTTAACCAAGACTAGCAAGAGAATAAAGGAACCAGCGATTAGTATAAAATCACCAAGTAATTCACCTACTGTTACATTCATAAACTACTCCTTTCTATTCTTCATCATTAATTTTATTTCCTAGGTACATTGAAGATAACAATGTAAATACATATGCTTGTACACAAGAAATAAAAACAGAAAATGCAGTCCAGATTAGATTTGTTCCAAAAGCAATAGGATACCAATAGAAGGCCTGATGAGAAAGTAGGACTAACATACTTGCCATCACTTCCCCTGCAAAGATATTACCAAAGACCCGCAATGCAAGTGAAAGGAGATTGGTAACTTCTTCCAAGAGATTCATTGGTGTCATAAAACCTGGTGTTACAAATGCTTTTAAATACTTTTTGATTCCACGACGACGAATTCCTTCTACGTGGGTCATCAAGATAATTGTAAAAGACAAGACCAAGTCAAATGACAAATTTGCTGTTGGTGAGGTCCAAAGATTTACACCATCTGTAGTCTGAATTCTAGCCATTAAGCCAATATTATTTGCAATGGCCATAAATAGGAATAAACAGAAATAAAAGAGAGAATAATCCTTTATCATTGGACCAAGGTTTGATTTTGTAAATCCAACAACAAAATCAAATAAATACTCTAATACATTTTGTTTTCCTGTGGGTCTCAAAGTCATATTTCGAGTTGCCCAATAAATAAAGCCAAAAATAAGTGCTACAGTCAACAAAGTCAAAACTACTATGGTTAAATTAAAGGTAACAGGACCAATATTGATGGTTGGATTAATACTTTCTTCCATCTAAAATCCTCCCTTTTTCAATTTATACTTCTTTTATTTGATGATAAATGAAAAGACAAGAGTAACGAAGAAAGTACCTTCAATAAAGGCAACCCCTAGGATCATCAAACTACGTAGTTCTGAGATGATATCTGGTTGGCGAGCAACTGATTTCAACAAACCGTTCATCAACATACCTTCACCAAGAGATACACCCATACAGGCAAGACATAGACCGAAAAATGTTAAATTCATGACGAATTCTCCTTTTAATTAAAATTTACTTACTTAGTTTAGTCCTAAAAATTGGATTTGTCAACTTTTTACTAACATTGAAAGCGTTTAATGAAAATTATTTACAATTTTACTATTTTTAAGCCTATTATATAGAAAACTTTGTAAAAAACTTGTAATAAATCCGACCATTATCTAGACATTTCTGAAAAATATTGAAAAAATCCGAGATGAAATCTCGGATGAAAATTAATATATTTTCTTTAACCTAATGCTCTTTAGTAAGTAGGATTACAGAGAAAGCAACTAGAAAGCTTTCGTCTCCTGCACGCTTATTAAGCTCGAACTGTGACGCTGGTTCCATCTTCTTTATAAAGATTGATAAGACCTTCTTTGAGCGCACGAACCATATCTCCTGCTTGAACGGGTTGTGGGACTTTGATTGTCAAGAGTTCCATTGGATTTGGAGCACGGTCGATTTTATTGCCTTTAGCATCATGCAAATCTTCGATATACGTTTCAAAATGACGGAAACCTGGGCCGTAAAACTCTACTTGGTCACCTTCATTAATGACATTCCGTTGACGAATGGTTGCTGTTTGTGTTGCATCATCATAAGAAACTACCTCAGCGACAAACTTATACTCAGGAATTTTACGACGAGCACCAAATAACTGCTCATTTTCAGATGGTGTCCCGTAGTAGAAACCTGTTGCTAATTCACGTTGGGCAACCTTCCACATCTCATCAATCAAGTCTTGCTTAATAGCTTCGAACTTCGCTGGACTTTCTAGATAAGCATCAACAGCCGCCTTGTAGCAGTTTGTTACTGTGGATACGTAGTGAATAGATTTCATACGTCCTTCAATCTTGAGACTATCTACACCATTTTCAATCATATCTGGAATGTGGTCAATCATGGACATGTCAACAGCTGACATAGAAAATTCTTCTGGAATCTCACCTTTCAAGCTCTTACGTTCTTTCCCAAATGGCATATCGTAAAGGTCATATTTCCAACGGCAAGACTGAGAACAACCACCACGGTTGGCATCACGCATACTCATGTGGTTTGAAAGTGTACAACGACCAGAGTAAGAAATACACATAGCCCCATGTACAAAGGCTTCAATTTCCACATCTGTACGCTTACGAATTTCTGCTAATTCTTCCATTGAAACCTCACGCGCCAAAACGACACGAGTCAAGCCCAGTTCTTTCCAGAACTCGAGGGTTTCATAGTTAGTCGCACTTGCTTGGGTAGAGAGGTGAATTTCAAGACCCGGTGCTTCAGTCGCCGCAATCATAATCAAGGCTGGGTCAGATACGATAACTGCCGCGATTCCGATATCACGTAGTTTACGGAACCACTCACCAGCACCAGCTTCATTTCCTTCGTGCATAACCATGTTGGCAGCCACATAAACCTTAGCACCATACTTGGCCGCAAACTGGACACCTTCTTCCATCTGTTCAAAGGTAAAGTTACCTGCACGGCTACGAAGACCATAGGCCTGACCACCGATAAAGACAGCATCCGCTCCATATTGAACAGCTACTTTTAGCTTCTCTAAAGTTCCTGCAGGTGATAAAACCTCAGGACGTTTTAATGTTTTTGTCATGTTTTCTCCTATTTGCAATATAAAAGTTTGACGTTTTTCCTTCTAATTTTATAGTAAATAAATGATAAAATCAAGCCTAGACAGATTGTTTTGACAATTCTAATCTTTTAATACTCTTCGAAAATCTCTTCAAACCACGTCAGATTCGATCTGCAACCTCAAAACAGTATTTTGAGCAACCTGCAGCTAACTTCCTACCTTGCTCTTTGATTTTCATTGAGTATGAGCTTTGCATAATGACTAATAAACTATCGAAAATTAACCCAGTTGAAACAAGTGGTCAAAAAGCCAGATAAAGTAAAAACCAGTATCCAAAGATACTGGCTAATTACACTACATAAATTAGTCCTTAGATGACTATTCCCACTCAACGGTTGCAGGTGGTTTACTTGTAATATCATAGACGATACGGTTAACATGGTCTACTTCGTTTACGATACGTACTGAGATTTTTTGAAGGACATCCCATGGAATTTTGGCAAAGTCAGCAGTCATACCATCGATAGAAGTGATCGCACGGATTGCAATCGTGTAGTCATAAGTACGACCGTCACCCATAACACCGACTGAACGAACGCCTGTGTTCACTGTGAAGTATTGCCAGATATCGCGGTCAAGACCTGCTTTAGCAATTTCCTCACGAAGAATAGCGTCTGACTCACGAACTGTTTCTAGCTTTTCTTCAGTGATTTCACCCATAACACGGATAGCAAGTCCTGGTCCTGGGAATGGTTGGCGCCATACGATATGGTCTGGCATACCAAGCTCTGTACCAAGGGCACGAACTTCGTCTTTATAGAGAGTGTTGAGTGGTTCAATCAATTCAAACTGCATGTCTTCTGGAAGACCACCCACGTTGTGGTGTGACTTAATAGTTTGAGCTGTATCTGTACCAGACTCGATAACGTCTGTATATAAGGTACCTTGAGCAAGGAATTTCACATCTTTGAGCTTACTTGCCTCGTCATCAAATACATAGACAAATTCATTACCGATGATTTTACGTTTTTGTTCTGGGTCAGAAACGCCAGCAAGTTTGTCAAGGAAACGTTTAGCAGCGTCTGCTTTGACGATATTCAAACCAAACTTACCACCAAGCATGTCCATAACTTGGTCCGCTTCTCCTTTACGAAGAAGACCGTGGTCCACGAAGATACAGATTAATTGATCACCAATAGCCTTTTGGAGAAGAACCCCAACGACAGATGAGTCAACCCCACCGGATAGACCAAGAAGGACACGTTTATCACCGACAGTCTCACGGATTTTTTGGATCTGCATATCGATGAAATTATCCATTGACCAGTCGCCTTTAGCCTTACAAATGTTAAGGGCAAAGTTACGAAGGATATCATTTCCGTATACAGAATGACGAACTTCTGGGTGGAATTGGATACCGTAAATGTGTTTATCTGGGTTTTCGATAGCTGCGTATGGGCAATCAGCTGAAGTTCCTGTACGAACAAAGTCAGCAGGAATCTCAGTAACTGCATCGCCGTGGCTCATCAATACAGTCTGCTCATCTGGGGTTGATTCAAAAAGCGCTGATGGTGTGTGAGTTAGGGTTGATTGACCGTATTCACGATTTCCAGCATCACCTGCGGGAACAACTTTTCCTCCAAGTTTATGGGTCAATAACTGCATACCATAACAGATTCCCAAAATAGGAATTCCAAGTTCGAAGATTTCTGGGTCAATATCGAATGAACCATCTTCGTATACAGAGTTTGGACCACCTGAAAGGATGATTCCTACAGGGTTGATTTCACGAACTTCAGCAGCTGAAATTTTATGGCTTTTTAGTTCTGAAAAAACACCAATCTCACGGATACGGCGTGAAATCAGCTGGTTGTATTGGCTACCATAGTCCAATACGATGATTTTTTCTACATCTTGCAAATCAGTTGAAATGTTGCTCATCTTTTTCCTTTCTCAAAAGAAATATCTTTTTTCAATATTCTATCACAAATAAGGGCGAATTACCAACTAAACAAGGCGAAGATTGACTTTTTCTAGTTTATTGGGGTACAATAGAGAAAAGATAGAAATGAAGTGAAAAATATGCTACCCGCTTATATGAAAATCCATGATCAGATTAAAAAGGATATTGACGAACATCGTTGGGCCATTGGTGAGAGACTTCCCAGTGAAAGAGATTTAGCAGAGCAGTTTGAGGTCAGTCGCATGACCCTCCGCCAAGCTATTTCCCTCTTGGTCGAAGAAGGAGTTTTAGAGCGCCGTGTAGGAAGTGGCACCTTTGTATCCAGTACACGTGTACAAGAAAAGATGCGAGGGACAACCAGTTTTACTGAAATTGTTAAGTCCCAAGGTAAAGTACCCTCTAGCCAACTTATTTCCTACAGAAAAACCATTCCCAATGAACAGGAAGTTGCCAAGCTAGGAATTTCTCCAACGGAGAATATTATCCGAATGGAACGTGTTCGCTATGCCGACCAAGTTCCTCTGGTTTATGAAGTTGCTTCGATTCCTGAAAAATTCATTAAGGACTTTAAAAAAGAAGAAATCACCAGTCATTTCTTTCAAACTCTGCAAAAACACGGCTACCGTATTGGTAAATCACAGCAGACTATTTATGCTCGTCTTGCTAAGGAAAAAATTGCCCACTATTTGGAAGTTGAAAAAGGACATGCTATTCTAGGTTTGACTCAGGTTTCCTACCTAGAAGATGGTACTGCATTTGAATACGTAAAAAGTCAGTATGTAGGCGAACGCTTTGAATTTTATCTTGAAAATAATTAGATTACTATGCAAAAACTCTCTGTCACGGACAAAGAGTCTTTTTATTTTTCCAAGAGTAAATCTTTCAAAGAAATCAGAGTTACAGCAACTAATATCATTGCCATACCAAGAAAATCAATGGGATAAAATTGTTCATCCATGATTAGGAAGGCAAAGAAAACCGCCGAGATTGGTTCAATTGAAGCCAACAAACTTGACTTAACCGGTCCAATAAAACTGGCTCCCTTTAAGAAGGCTGTATAGGCAAAGACAGTCCCGATAAGAATAATGCCCGCAAAAGCGAGGAGAAAATCAAGACTAGTTGGGATAGCAGCCTGTAGAACCCCTGTAAAAGGAAGGGCGACCAAACCAGCTATGACCATTCCCACACCAATTACCAAGCTACTCCCCCACTTCTTAATCAAGGCTATGGGCAAAATGATATAAAGTGCGTAAGTCAGAGCAGAAAAGAGACCCCAGAACAGGCCTGCAGGTGTCATGGATAACTGGTCCAACTGCCCATGAGTTGCAATCAGGAAGGTCCCTCCAATGGCTAATATGATTGAAATAATCTCTCCCAGTGTCGGTGCCACCTTATCTTTGATACAGCTATAAATCAAAATTCCGACAGGACAAACATACTGAAGCACAGTCGCTGTTCCTGCATTGGTCTCCTGAATAGCAGTTAGATAGGCGAATTGGTTGAGGAAGAGACCAATTAGAGCAAAAATAAGAAGAGACAGCAAACTCTCTCTATCCTTTAAAAAGGCCAGCATTTTATCCTTTGCAGTAGCATAAGGCAAGAGCATGAGAATCCCACCAGCAATCAAAAGTCGTAAGTTAGTCAAGACCAGAGCCGAAATTCCGTGTGTCATCAGGTATTGGCCACTCGTTCCTGACAACCCCCAAGCAATACCAGCCACAACTGTTAATAGAGTCCCTTTTAAACTGTTTGACATGTCTCTCCTTACTCTTCTTTGCGAATCAAATCCATCACCTGATTGCGGTCTAAAATCCATTGAGCCCTCTCATCCTTTTCATAGGTACGGTTTGATAGGAAAATGACCGCTTCTTGATTCTGACGATTCCACATGATAAAGGTACCTGTATAGCCCGTATGGTCTAGCCAATCTCCTTCCAAATTCCATGCTAAAGAACGTTCCTTGTCATCCAAAGGAGAAAAATTTTGACTCAAATCTCTTGCAAAATCATCTGCTAAATAGTGTTCTAAAAAGATTTGTAAATCCTTTACAGTCGAAAATAAACCAGCACTACCAGCATGTCTGCACAGGAGACGAGCCTTGGGATCATGTACCACACCAGCCTCTACATCTCTAACTGTCGGAACAGCAAGCTCAACAGGTCCAAATTGGGTTTCCGTCATTCTCCAAGGATTCCAAACTTGTTCTTGTAAAATCACATCCAAGTCTTGATTAAAGATTCTTTCCAAAATAAAACCCAACAGCAAAAAATGGACATCCGAATAAAGAAAGGCTGGCTGATCTCGTCTATTGAGATGAAACATCGCTTCCTTTAATTCTGAATCTGTTAAAAGATCACGATTGGGAATAAACGGATCAAGGTCTGTAGCGTGAGTTAAGAGCTGACGAATAGTGATGTCTGGATAATCACTTTCAGGTAAAAAATCTGTTACAGGTCTATCAATATCTAATTGACCGTTTTCCCACAAGAAGGTGAAAACGGTGCCAACCCCAACAACCTTGCTGACACTAGCTAGGTCATAAACTAGTCCTGCCTCAGTCTGCAAGCCATGCTCTGGGTCACTCTGGCCAATATAGAACTCCGTCCATTGATTGTCCTTAAAATACGCAAAAGAGGCTCCGGGATAAATCCCTGCCTCGATTTGTTCTTCTATTTTTTTAATAATCTTGGTCCACTTCATACTTCTTCAAACCACAATTCAACATTATTTCTATCTTTACCAAGGAAGAATTTTTCAGACTTAGGAATAAAATATTCGGTAGACTCAAATTTCTTGCAAAGACTTGCTATATCTAGTTCATTGACCAAGAACTTGAGCATAGATAAGTCCCAAGTAGCCGTATTGTCCACAGTCAAATCTTGACCCTGAGCTGGGATAAAATCAAGTGACGCCCCAATTTCAGATACTCCCAAGAAACTTTCGATATCAATTGGAAGATGTAATTCCATAGAAATCTCAAATTTACTCAAAGAAATTGACTCCAGATCTGTTTGAAATTCAGGTTTTTCTACTACTTCGACTAGACTTTCTCTATCATTTTCTGCGTGAATCAAAATCAAATCATCTTCTGGAGAGTAAATTTCAAAAGCATAGCCATTCTGCCCCTTATATAATTGATGAATCGAATCTGTTTTAGATAAGAGTCCTTCAATTTCTAAGGGATTTTCCACCTTGACAATCAATCTAGCTAATTTTTTTCTTCCCTCTACCTTACGAGTGCGCATACTTGGAGCTTCTTCTAAAACCAGCTTTTCTAGACCTGTTTGATCACCTAGTGACAGAAAGGCTGATTCTTCTAATAAGGCCTTCATGCCAAGGGTTTCTATATAAAATGTTTGATTTAATTTTCTATTATTAACTTTTAAAGTAGGAATAATCCGTACAATCTGATTTACATTCATAAACTCCTCCAACTCTTTTATTTTAAAGGATTTTAGAATTTTTTACAAGAAATTATGCTCAGATTTACCTTTTTTCGTAAAATTTCATCTAAAAAACCGAGGATTTCCTCGGTTTCAATTTCTTATAGGTAAAGGAATTTGAAGATAGCTACTGCCGCAATTGCTGCTGCAATCGGTGCTACTACTGGTACCCAAGAGTACCACCATTTTGAATCACCTTTGTGCTCACCAAGAACTGATTTTGGAAGGAAAGCATGAAGGAGACGTGGTCCCAAGTCACGGGCTGGGTTCAAGGCAGGCCCTGTAGGTCCACCAAGTGATGTTACCAAAGCCATAACAAGGAATCCAAGTGCCAAGTGAGCAATTCCAAGACCAGAAGTCATAAATGGCGCTACTTGTTCTTTAGCTTGGTCAAGTGCTGCTGTTACTTGCTCTTGAGGAATTGTTTGACCTTGAGTAGTTGCTTGTGCAACTTGAGCATTGATAGCAGCTTGTGCTTTTGATACTAGTTCAGCACCAAAGAAGTTTTTAGTCATACCAAGGGCTGCAAAGAAAAGAACAAATGAACCAACAAACTCATTTACAAAACCATTAACAGTTGCTGCAAAATGTGATTCTTTTGTACCATTATCCAAACTTGAAATGGTTGAGAAAGTACCCAAAATGTTGTTTGGATTTTCAGTTTTCAAGTAATATGGGCGGTGTGTTGCCACAACCAAGGCTTGACCAAAGATAGCTCCCAAAACTTGTGCAAGGATGTAAGGCGCTACTTGTGCCCAAGGGAAAAGACCGCTGATCGCAAGTCCAAGAGTGAAGGCTGGGTTAATGTGGTTACCAGATACGTTACCAAACATCAAGGCTGGGATCATAACCCCCATACCATAACCAACAGCGATAACGATCCAGCCACTTTGGTGACCTTTCGTACCTTTAAGTTCAACGTTGGCAACTGCACCATTTCCAAGAATGATCAAAATAGCAGTGGCCAAAAATTCAGTGGCATATTTAATTGCCCATGTGAAATCCATTTGATAGATTCTCCTTAAAATTTTTTAGACAATCCTTATTCTATCAATTTTTATATCTTTTAGCAACAGGTTTTCTAAAAGAATGTATGAGAAAGCGGTTTTATTTCTCTTGTTAAAACAAAAGGATTAAGGAGGTGCATTTCCTTAATCCGGGAGTTCTTATTCTTGACGTTGTCCGAAATCTGCAATCATCTGCTCCATTTCTTGTCGACTCGGAGTTGTCAGCATATACAGATAATCTCCTTGAAGTTCCGCAAAGGCCGCTGGCATGATTTTTTTAACCTTGAACTGCTGGCTATATTTGGCAAGCAAGTCCTCCTCAGAATAGACATAGTAAGCATTTGCACGACGGGATGTAGCCAAACAATACTGAGGTTCAAACTCTGACGCTGGGAACTCTTCTCCTGCGACAATAGCTGCATATCCACGATAAAGATCCAAGGAATGGGCAAAGTTATAAACATCAATGGTGAAACCACCTGCAGGGCGGTTATTGTACTCAATGGCGATGTAATCATCCCCTTCACGAAAGAACTCAATATGGAAGAACCGTTCTTTCATACCAAATTCTTTGACAATTGCCTCCCCATACTTGCGTAGTTTGGGATCCATCTCCTTGAGAACATAGTAAGAATTGTCCATCTTGTAAATCATGAGATCAAGCGGTGTATAGGCGTAGTCGAAGGTCGTTGAAAAGACAATCTTTCCATCCTTGTCCACGAGCCCATCAAAGGTACAAATTTCGCTTGAAGTAACAAATTTTTCAAAGAAATAAATAGTTGAATGGTCCCACTCTGCCTTGAAGTGATTGATATCGTCTGCTGTTTCAAGCTTAAAGGTGGCCGCCGCTCCCACTCCATTGTCAGGTTTGGCAATCATTGGAAGACCGATTTCTTTCACAGCTTGATCAACATCTGCTTCCGTCTTGATAACAGCTCCAGGAACCACAGGAACACCTGCTTTTTTGAAAAGCTTCTTCATTTCAGACTTAAATTTTGTCTTTTTGAGATCCTCTGGTTTGGCACCAAAAACATTGAATTGTTCTCTGAGTGTTGCATCCAGCTCAAGCCAGTATTCATTGTGGGATTCAATACGGTCAATTGGACCATGTTTATAAAAGAGAAAAGCAACTGCACGTTTGACTTCATCTATATTTTCAAGATTGTCAACACGGAAATACTCGGTCAGGCTATTGCGTAAAGGTTCATCCAATTGCTCGTATGGTTCTTGACCAATTCCCAATACTATGATGCCTTTATTAGCTAGTTCAATGGTAAACTGTTGAAAGTTTTGCGGATAGTAGGGAGAAATAACAAGGTAATTCATAGGTAACTCCTTTTATAAATAGAGATTTCCAAGGAAATAAGGCATTTGTTTGCGCCACCATTCCCAGTCGTGGGCGACATCGTGTCCCCATTCAGCAAACCAGGCTGGAATTTGTTTCTGGTCAAAGGCTTCTTTGAGCTTGTAGAAAGATGGTAGACCGTCTTGTTCCCAGGCACCAAGACCCGTACACAGCACAATCTCTGCCTGACGATAACGGTCAATAAACCAGCCGTCGTTCTGATTCCATATATAATCTACTGGCGAGTTTTGGTAAATGGCATCATCGTTGTAGTAATCGCCGACAAAGAAACGTGCATCGTAAACACCACTAAGAGCAATCACCTTTGTAAAAACATCTGGATGCTGGAGGAAAAAGTTGACTGCATGGTAGGCGCCCATCGAGCAACCTGTCGTCATCATTCCATCAAACCAACCTGTCTTATGCTTGATAAAAGGAATGGCCTCCTCAATCACATAGCGCTCATAGGCACGATGCATCTCCGCCTGGTCGTGACCGTTTTTCCAAGTGGCCAACCAGCTCTCACTGTCTACACTGGATAGGGTAAAGAACTGGACACGACCTTCCTCTATAAAGGAAGAACAGGCATCAATCATGCCAAAATCATAGTATTCGTTGTGACTGCCACCTGATGAAGCAAAAACCACAACTGGAATCCCAGCATGCCCATAACGATTAAGGTACATTTCACGGTTAAGATTGCCACTCCAGTGGCTAAGGTTTTCAATATGCATTGGCTTTCTCCTTTTCTAACTTACCATTTCTCTGCAAAAAAACGGAGACAATCTGGTAAATTTTCTGACCAAGGGATTTCACTATGGATGGCGCCAGACTGAACTTTTAAAACAAGATTATCTAAGTGTACCCCACCTGCTATCAAATCATGGTAATACCGAAGAGACGAATCGATATAGGCTTGTTTGATATTGCCAGCCATCAGGGTCTTGTCCGTATCATCTGCTTCTTCTGTTCCAACATAGATAAAGATACGCTGGTCAGGCAATAATTTCTGGCGTTCAATATAGCGATTAAAGGCGTCTTGGTGAAGCCAGTTAGCAGATGAAAAGACGCCTAGACAACCAATTTGGTCTTGGTATTCCAAACCGATAAACTGGGTAATATTGCCGCCTAGTGAGGAACCAATCATAGCCGTATGCTGGCGGTCAGCTTTAGTACGGTAGGTCTCATCGATAAAAGGTTTGACCACCTCCATGACAAACTCGGCATACTCCACACCCTTACCACCAAACTGCTGCCCTGGGATAGGAGATTCTTGGAACTTCCAAGCCGCATACTCATTCATCCGCCCCATACCATCATTATCAATAGCAACGACAATCATGCGACTGATATCAGGATTTCGCTTGATGGCTGGGATAATCTTCCACGAGTGACCAATGAAAGATTCTTTACTATAAAAGACATTTTGCCCGTCATGAAAGTAAACAACAGGATAGGAACGATCCGTGTCTTTCTCATAATCTTTAGGCAGAAGAACACGTACACGGCGTTCCTTACTTGTATAAGGAACCTTGAGTTTGTGTTCTTTCATTTTTAAATAAAAGTAGGATTGATTCATTGTCAGAAAACTCTCTATATTCAAAATTTTATCTCATTATACCATAAAAATAGAAAAAAAGTTAGTTTTGCTTCCGTTTTTGGAATTAAAAACTAACTTTTTCATCTATTTTTCTAAATTCTTCTGGATTTTCTGATTAGAGCAAATTATCAATCAAGTCATCCACTTCATCTTTTTCAGCCTGCGGTGTAATCTCAGTAATCATGATTCCAGCCACAGCTCGCTCAACTAAACCTTCAACATCCATGCGAGTTTCATACTGCTCTGCATTCTTAATCTTAGGATTAGTCTTTGGACGATCTGGTGCAAAAATGGTACAACAGTCTTCAAAAGGTTGGATAGAAATTTCAAAGGTGTCAATTTCCTGAGCAATGTCAATGATTTCCAACTTATCCATTGTCACAACTGGACGAATAATTGGAGTGTTGGTAACAGCATTAATAGCCTGCATGCTTTCGAGAGTTTGGCTTGCTACTTGACCAAGACTTTCCCCATTGATAATTACTAAACCATTTCGTACCTCACGAATACGGTCAGTAATCCGCATCATAAAACGACGCGTCAAGGTCATAAGATAGGCTTCTGGCGCTTTGGCCTTAATTTCCTCTTGAATCTCTGTAAAAGGAACTTCGATAAACTGGATATTTCCCCCAAACTTGGTCAATTTACGAGTCAAATCTTGGGCTTTTTTAAGAGCACCAGGACTCGTGTATGGTGGACTTGCAAAGTGAACAGCCTCAATATCCACTCCACGTTTCAAAGCAAGATAACCTGCTACAGGTGAGTCAATCCCTCCTGACAACATAAGCATCCCTTTACCTGAAGTTCCAACTGGCAAACCACCAGCCCCACGAATGGTTTCATAAGAAAGATAGGCTGCTTCTTCACGTATCTCCACTTGGAGATTGATATCAGGACTTTTCATTTGAGCTTGCACATTTGAAATGGCTTCGAATACAGCCCCTCCAAGTGTTTGGTTGAGTTCACGACTATCAAGTTCAAAGGTATGGTCGCTACGCTTGCTAGAGATTTTAAAGGTCATGCCTTCCTTGTAGATATCTTTCATAATCTCTTGAACAGAAGACTTCAGAACTTCTACAGATTTTTCAACCTTATAAACAGGGGAAAAGTTTTGAATTCCAAAAACTTGTTTGAGCGATTTTGCTACTGCTGTGTAATCTGCTCCATTGAGGTAAGCGTGGGCTCGGTCACGATCTGCCGTTACCTTAACTTGGGGATAGATAGACAAAACGTCTGAAATATTATTGCGAAGTTTATTGATGAAACGCATACGATTTTTACCCTTGGTTGACAACTCTCCGTAGCGAATCATAATTTCTGAATACTGCATGAATGCTCCTATCTTACTTTTCTAGTTTGATTGTAAATCAATTTTAACTTGGTCAAAAACTGCTCGACCTGACTCATATCATTTTCAAGGTCTAGGCTAAGACGCACAGCTGACTGGGCCTTATCTTTATCCACTCCCATGGCAATCAAGGTACCTGCAGGTTTCCCAGCCTTGGACGAACAAGCAGAGGTCGTTGAGATGAAAATATCATAGTCTTCAAAGGCGTGAACGATGACCTCTCCTCGAACCCCCTTAATTCCAAAAGTCAGGATATGAGGTGCAAAGTCTTTCTCATCTGAGAAGACAAAAATGTCTGGATAGTCCAGAAGAGCTTGGCGAATAACTGCCTTCATCTGTCCTGTCTTACTAGTAAAGATATTCAGCTTTTCCATGGACAAACGGAGAGCCTTAGCTATCGCTGCAATTCCTGCCACATTTTCAGTTGTCGAACGATAATCTCGCTCCTGACCACCACCTGTCAAAAGAGACGTAATCTTCTTGCCAGACTTGATATAGACAAAACCAACACCACGAACTCCGTGGAACTTGTGACCAGAGAAAGTCGCGAAATCCACTCGATCAGTCAAATATTTTTCAGTCGGAATTTTAGCAAGTGCTTGAACCGCATCAACGTGGAAGGAAATAGTCGGCTTGTCTGCTAACAGTTCTGAAATAGCTTGAATAGGTTGAATCGAGCCAATTTCATTGTTCACAGCCATGACGGAAACGAGGGTCGTATCAGGTCTTATCAAATCTGCTAGTGCCTCAACATCCACAAATCCTTTGTTATCAACTGGAGCAAAATCCACTTCAAAACCTTGAGATTTCAACCAGAGTGCTGACTCTTTGACTGCCGGATGTTCAATGGCTGATACAATGATGTGCTTTCCAAACTGAGCCTTTTCAAAGGCCACACCCTTGATGACCCAGTTATCTCCTTCTGTCCCACCAGAAGTAAAGAAGATTTCATCACTTTTCTTACCGATTAAATCTGCAATCTGTTGCCGAGAAGCATCTAAGATTCGTGTTGCCTGGTCTCCCAAACGATGGAGACTAGATGGATTTCCTAAAATTTTTGAAGCGACCTGCATATAGGTTTCAAGGGCTTCAGGATAGGGCTTGGTCGTCGCCGAATTATCAAAGTAAATCATGTTTTCTCACGCTTTCTAAAATCACTCCTTCTATTGTATCATGAAACGGAGCTTGCGACAAGAAAGGGCAATTCCTCTTTTTTTAAGATTTTTTTAAAGAAATGAGGTATAATAAATTTTAATTAAAGGAGAGAATGTATGTCTAATTATCGTAGAACTTCAAAACCAAAAACAGAACACATCAAAAAAGGCTTTACGGTCTTTCAAAAAACTGTTGCCACTATCGGTAGTATCCTTGGCTTAATTACCGCAAGTATCACTATCATGAACGCCTTGGATAATAACAAAAATACTAAAAAAGAACCTACGACAAGCCAGACGACAACAATTGTCAAAGAAATTCAAAAGGAATCCCCTCAGGAAAACACTAGTCCTAATAAGGAAAACAACACTTCACAAGAAAAAACACAACAAGAAAAAACACAACAAGAAGAAACACCAAAATCTAGCGTCAAGGAAGAAAAAAAAGAAGAGCAGAAAGCAGCAACTCAGGATTCTTCTACTCCTACTCCAAGTAAACCTGCTACTGAAAATGAAAAACAGTCCAATAGTCCAACTTCGGAAAATAAAACTAATCAATAATCACTAAAATAGCTTCCCTCCAAACTTGGAAAGAAGCTATTTTTTTATTGTTGCAATACTTTTCTTGGTTTGGTACCTTCAGCTGGACCAATAACACCTGCCATCTCAAGTTCTTCCATGAGGCGGGTCGCTCGATTAAATCCAACTGATAAACGACGCTGAATCATAGATGCGCTGGCTTTCTGGGTTTCGATCACCAAAGCCTTGGCTTCTTCAAAGAGCGGATCACCACCAGATTCACCATCTGAAAATTCTCCTTCATTTTCAGAAACCTCACCGGGATCAAAACTCTCATCGTAGTCCGCATCTGCTTGAGCCTTAATGAAGTTTACGATGCGCTCGACATCATCATCCGAGATAAAGGAGCCTTGGAGACGAACTGGATGATTTTCATCAATTGGTTTAAAGAGCATATCTCCACGTCCAAGCAGTTTCTCAGCTCCATTTTCATCCAAGATGGTGCGTGAGTCTGTACCAGATGAAACCGCAAAAGCCACTCGAGATGGGACATTGGCCTTGATCAGACCAGAGATGACATCAACGGATGGACGCTGGGTTGCAAGAATCATGTGGATACCGGCAGCACGCGCCTTCTGTCCGAGACGAATGATAGCATCTTCCACTTCCTTGCTTGCTACCATCATAAGGTCAGCTAACTCATCCACAATCACGACAATGAGGGGGAGTGGAATCTGCTTGTACTCAGACTGAGCATTGAACTCTTCTACCTTGGCATTAAAGCCTGCAATATTCCTAACTCCCACCTTGGCAAAGAGTTCATAACGATTTTCCATCTCATCCACAACCTTTTGCAGAGCCTTACTAGCTTTGCGTGGATTGGTCACGACTGGAATCAAGAGGTGGGGAATATCATTGTAAACAGATAACTCAACCATCTTGGGATCGACCATCATAAATTTAACTTGGTCAGGTCTCGCCTTCATGAGGATGCTAGCAATAATGCCGTTAACAGCGACCGACTTACCTGAACCCGTTGAACCTGCAACTAGCAAGTGGGGCATCTTGGAAAGGTCAAAAGCTCTTGCGGTGCCATTAACAGCCTTTCCTAAAGGAATTTCCAAGAGATTTTCTGCTTTTGTTTGAGATTGTTCCCATAGTTCGCGGAAAGAAACTGTCGCAATCTCAGAGTTAGGTACTTCGATTCCCACTAAAGATTTCCCTGGGATAGGTGCTTCGATTCGGACATCCTTGGCTGCCAAGGCTAGAGCGAGGTCATCTGCTAGATTGGAAATGCGGTTAACCCGTACACCGACTGCTGGCTTGACTTCATACTTGGTCACTGACGGCCCAATTTCAGCCCGTTCAACCGTTACCTTAATACCAAAACTAGCAAAAGTTTCTTCTAGGATTTTGATGTTTTCTCGAACAATCTTCTTCTCTTTCGACTGGTCTTTTGGTTTATCTGGGGCAAAGAGTTGTAAGCTTGGAAGTTTATATTCAAGAGCCTCCTTGGCTGAAAAATCGACCTGAACATCTTCATCATCAGAACCATCTTCCTGTTCAGCGAATTCAAGTTCAGCTTGAGGCAAGATGATTTCTGGTTCCACCCACTCTTCTTCAGGTATAGGTGGAAAATCCTGAACATCTTCCTCTGTCAAAATTTCACCTGTTTCCATATCAATAGGAGGCAAATCGAGTAAGGCTTTTTCAGCCTCTTCTTGTTCTAATCTAGCCTCTTCCTCAGCCTTTTGGCGAGCTTTTTCTTCTTGTTTGACAAAGCGTTCCTCTTTTCGACGCTCATGCCCTTCTCGCCATTTGGCAAATCCTCTACTGAAGAATTCAGCAATATCATAAACAGACCAAGGACTGATTAGTAGAGCGCCTGCTAAAATTAAGATAGAACCAATAAAGTAAGTGCCGATATTTGAAAAGAGAAAGGCGATTGGCACATAGAGGCCAACACCAATCAAGCCTCCACCAGCAAAACTGGTCGTTCGAAAACCAGTCAAATCAGTCACAACCTGAGCCATGGTCCCTTTTAATACCGACTTATCCAAACCATATTTCCAAACTAAGTAGGCCTCCAAAACCAAGAGCAAGCCAGCAAATATGGTGAAAAAGCCAGATAAGAGTCCTTCCTGTTTTCGTATCCACTTGAAAAAGAAGAGATAGAGTAGGATACCAAATATTGCCAGATAAGCTAGACTCCCCACTAGCAAGCGAATTAAATTGTAAAGAGTGATACCTGCAGCCCCTAATTTGAAGGCTGCGAAAATCAATAAAAGCGCGATTCCTAGTGAAATCAACATTCGTTGAATCGCTTCTTTTCTTTCGAGTTCTGCTTTAGACGGTCTCCGTCTTGTTTTACTTGTATTCTTGTTTGCCATTCTTCTATTATACCATATTTCACAGGCATTTCGGGAAGAGAAAAAGACTGGATAAAACGGTCCAATCTTTTTATTTGTCTATTTTTTATGCTTGTGGTTTGCGTAGGTAACCATAGACCACACCACTTACGATTGCTCCTACCAAGACAGACACGAGGTAAAGAAGAGCATTAGAAGTAAGGGCGATAACGAAGATTCCTCCGTGTGGCGCCATGAGTTTGATACCAGTAAGACCAACGAGGCCACCTGCTACTGCTGAACCAAGGATGAAGCTTGGGATAGCACGAGCTGGATCAGCTGCACCAAACGGAATCGCTCCCTCAGTGATAAAGGACAATCCCATGATGATATTTGTCAAACCAGAATTGCGTTCTTCTTTGGTAAATTTATCTTTGAAAAGAAGCGTTGCGACAAAGATAGCAAGTGGTGGCACCATTCCTCCAGCCATAACTGCTGCCATAGCCACAGAACCACCTGAAGAAACAGTTGCTGCAAGCGTACCTGTACCAAAGACATAAGCTGCTTTATTGACTGGTCCACCCATATCGACAGCCATCATTCCTCCAAGAACGATACCAAGAAGGACAGCTGAACCTCCTCCAAGACCGCCTAGGAAGTCATTCATAGCAGTGTTGATTGCCGCCATAGGGATATTCACAGCTAGCATGACAAATCCAGTCAAGATTGTTCCAAGAAGTGGCAAGAGAAGGATTGATTTAGCACCTTCAAGTGAACGAGGAACTTTAACGTATTTCTTGATAGCAAGAACCAAAGCACCTGCGATAAATCCACCAACAAGGGCACCTAGGAAACCAGATGAGACACCTGCAAGAGTTGAAGTTGCTTCACCACCTGCTGCATAAGGGATCTTACCAAAGGCAAACCCTTCTTTGGCAATAGCACCAGCCACGAAACCTGCTACCAAGCCTGGTTTTTCAGCAATAGAATAGGCAACATAACCTGCAAAGACTGGAAGCATCAAACCAAAGGCAGCTCCACCAATTTTCATGAACATAGAAGCTAGCTCATGGTAAGAACCAAGATTGCCAAGATTTTCATTTGGAACACCCAAAGCACCGTCAATCAAGAAGGCAAGGGCAATCATGATACCACCACCGATAACGAATGGCAACATTTGAGAGACACCACTCATCAAGTGTTTGTAGAAGGCACCACCAAGGCTTTGTTTTTCGTTAGAGGCTGTTGCAGCTTTTGCACCATTAGCGGCACGGTAGACTTCCGCATCTCCTGAAAGAGCCAAGTTAATTAACTCTTCTGTCTTACGGATACCGTCAGCAACTGGACGACTGATCAATGGTTTTCCATCAAATCGATCCATTTCAACGGCCTTGTCTGCTGCGATGATAACAGCTTTAGCCTTGCGGATATCCTCTGCAGTTAGTTGGTTTCCAACACCGCTAGCACCGTTGGTTTCGACCTTAATTCCAACACCCATTTCAGCAGCCACTTTTTGAAGAGCTTCTTGGGCCATGTAAGTGTGGGCAATACCTGTTGTACAAGCTGTAACAGCTACGATAAAGTCACTAGAGTTATTGGCAGGTACTGGGACAGGCTGCTCAGTTTTTTCTGAAGCTTGGTCAAAGAGTTCGATGACTTGGTCAGCTGATGTTACTTGACGAAGTTTGTCAGCAAAACCGTCTTTCATCAAGTATTGAGACAATTCTGCCAAGGCTGCCAAGTGAGTGTCATTTGCTCCTTCTGGAGCAGCAATCATGAAGAAGAGGTCAGTTGCTTGTCCATCCAAGCTCTCATAATCAACACCCTTATTTGACTTAGCAAAGAGAACCGTCGCTTCTTTGACAGCAGCATTTTTGCTGTGAGGCATTGCTATTCCGTCACCCAAACCAGTGGAAGTTAGAGCTTCACGCGCCAAAATTCCTTCTTTAAATGTTTCAAAATCTGTTACATAACCGTGGTCTGTCAAACTTTTAATCATCTCGTCTATGACAGCTGTTTTTTCAGTTGCCTGCAAATTCAGCAACATGACATCTTTTCTCAATAGGTCTTGAATTTTCATCGTTTTTCTACCTCAACTTTTTCATATGTTTCTTTAATAAATTCTGCCGTTGCCAAGTCATCTGAGAAAGTAGTTGCCGTTCCACAAGCAACTCCCCATTTGAAGGCTTCTACTGCATCTTTTGATTTGACAAACTCACCTGTAAATCCAGCAACCATAGAGTCACCAGCTCCAACTGAATTTTTGACTGTCCCCTTGATTGGTTTAGCAAAGTAAGCTCCCTCAGATGTGACAAGAAGGGCACCATCACCAGCCATAGAAATAATCACATTTTGAGCACCTTTAGCCAGTAACTGACGAGCATAGTTCTCGATTTCATCTAAACTTTCGAGTTTCACTCCAAAGATAGCTCCAAGCTCGTGATTATTTGGTTTGACCAAAAGTGGCTGATAGTCCAAACTATCAATCAAGGTCTGTCCTTCAAAGTCACAAACAACTTGCGCACCAGTCTTGCGTGTCAATGCAATCAAATCCTTGTAGATAACATTTCCTAGGTTTTTAGCACTCGAACCCGCAAAGACAACCGTATCATCTGCTGTCAGACTAGATAATATAGCTTTCAATTCTTCTAACTGGGCTGGTTCGACATTTGGACCCGTTCCGTTGATTTCTGTCTCTTGGTCTGCTTTGATTTTAACATTGATACGAGTATCTTCTGCCACTTGGACAAAACGTGTCTCAATTTCTTCATCAGCCAAAGTATCTGTGATAAATTTACCAGTAAAGCCTCCGATAAATCCTGTCGCTGTATTTGGTATATCCAAACGTTTCAAGACACGGCTGACATTGATTCCTTTCCCACCAGCAAACTTATCATCACTGTCCATACGATTGACACTACCAACTTGGACTTGGTCCAAACGAACGATATAGTCAATGGATGGATTGAGTGTGACTGTATAAATCATACTTCTATTACCTCCGTTTTCTCCTTAATAGCCTGCAAGAGCTCATGCCCTTGACTTGTGATAACAATAGCTCGTTTGAGTGGTGCTACCTTGGCAAAGCAAGTTTGTCCAATTTTAGACGAATCCACCAAGACATAGGTCTGTTTGGCATTCTCTAAAATAGCACGCTTCACAGCTCCCTCTTCCATATCAGGAGTCGTATAATAACCATCGTCCACACCATTCATCCCGATAAAGGCACGGTCAAAGTGCAATTGGTTAATCTGGTTAAGAGCAACGCCCCCGATGCTCGCATCTGTCGCCATCTTGACACTTCCTCCAACCATGACAGTTGGAATCTGCTTTTCAACCAACTGAGCAGCATGGTGAATCGAGTTGGTCACGACTGTAACATTCTTATTGACCAATTCATGAATCAAAAAAGCAGTTGTTGTTCCAGCATCGATAAAGATGACATCTTGTTCCTTGATGAGAGAGGCTGCTTTCTGAGCAAGTAGCTTTTTCTCTTGAAGGTTTTTGACAGATTTTTCTTGAATGGTTTCTTCTTCCTGCAAGGAGTGGGGTAATTCTGCTCCACCATGCACGCGACGAAGCTTGTTTTCCGCTTCCAACTCATCTAAGTCTCTTCGAACCGTTGATTCTGAGGTCTCTAGCAAACTAACTAATTTTTCTAGAGAAACTACATGATGTTGATTTAACTCCTCTAAAATCAGTTGTTTCCGCTCTGTTTTTAACACTGAATCACCTCCTGTTATCGTTTACACTATTCATTCTATCACACTTTCTTTCAAAGTCAAGCATTTTTTATCACTTTCTTTCAAAATCTATCATTTTTCTTATTTCCAGAATTTTTATTGCAAGATAAGAGCCTTTATGGTAGACTATTTGAGTAAGTATTGGAAGATTACTCAAGAGGCTTAAGAGGCCGTGTTGGAAACGCGGTAGGCGTGTAATAGCGTGCGTGGGTTCGAATCCCATGTCTTCCGTGGAAAAGAAAAATTATTTCTAGGATGCAAAAAATGTTGTATCTTTTTTGCTAATAAAACGAAATAAAGCAAGTAGCTATTATAAACTACTTGCTTTACTTTTTAAACTAATTATCAGATACTACTTTTATCTTTTTTATCTGAAGATTTATCTGTTGAGTTGCCTGTCGATTTATCACTAGACTTATCTTTGTCGTTAGTTTTTGAAACATTGCTTCTGACAACAGTCTCATAACCTTCTGTATTATCAATTAACTCCGTTGCTAGAGTACGATAATCCTCTTGAGAGATAAGCCAATTGCCATCCTTATCTTTGGTTAATTTGATTTCAGTATCAAAATCTCCAGTAGTAAATGGTGTATACGCTAAGTTAGGGTCAACATCGTTATAGATAGTAAAATCATGCCTAAACAGATGCTCAAAAATCCAGTACGAAATTAATGTTTGGTATCGTTTAATATCAACATTTGATCCCGCAGTATTGTACTTACCTAAGTTGTCAATTCCTCCAATTAGAGTTGTTAAAACGTCTCTTGTTGAAGAAGCCAAGCCCTTAGAATGCAACTTTTTAGATGTAAAAGTTACAGTAGCTGAACTCCCTGATTCGTCTAACTTAACATCCTTAATAGAGTAAGAACCAATCTCTTGGAACATTTTCCGTCTTACTTTTAAGAAACCAGTAATTGTTTCTTCTGGTGTTTCAATAGGGAAGTCAGCATGCCATTGAACAGAATAGGTAGAGGCTGGTGTAAGACCATCATCTTTTACCTTTTCACTAGTTTGAACCGCAAATACTGCCTCAGTCCATTTTTCATAGGTTTCGCCGTAAATCTTTTTGAACTTAGCAATATCAGTAGTCAAAACTGCATCTAATAAAGTTTCAGCATCTTTTGTAACTTTTTCTTTGACTGATTCTTCTTTCTTGTCAGTTTGTTCGGTTTTGTCAGAATTCGATCCTGACTGACTCGGAGCTGAAGAACAAGCACCTAAGACAACTGCTGATAGCGCTAAAATACCAAGCAACTTAACTTTTTTCATAATACACCTCTTTATAAAATTTACTCTTGGAAAAAGTCCCTAAGAGTGTTTCTTTAGAAAATCTCAAGATTATTCTAACGGAGAATGAGGGATTCGAACCCTCGCGCCAGTCACCCGACCTAACGATTTAGCAAACCGTCCTCTTCAGCCTCTTGAGTAATTCTCCAAAAATAAAAATACTAGAACGATTGGATTTATCAAACCTAACATCACGAATAAACATCATTTTTTGTTTATTTAATTTTTTACCTGTTACCCTTGTATTTTAAAGTAAATACTCTATCAACCAAGATAAAGTATCTAAGTCTATATTCAAAAATTTTTAAAATCGTACTCAATTATACCCAATGTTCGAATTCAAGAATCATTTCAAAACTATGTTATATATTCTCTTCTTCTAGATAATTGTTCTTTTTGAAAATCAAACACAACATTACAATAAACCCACAATATACAATCATTATATCATTCAGGGAGATAAAAGTCGGTATATTTTTTAATTTGTTATGTCTAATTTTTGAACGTTAAGTTCATTTTTTTAGTTTTTATAAAGAACTTCAAAATAAAAAACGTTGATTTAACAACGTTTCACCAATTAATAATGGAGCCGGTGGGAGTCGAACCCACGTCCAAACACCTGCCAACATATTTGTCTACAACCATAGGTTATGTATTCGTTTAACAGTCCCTCGACACATAACTCAAGCCTAGAGACTGCGAGTCTATCAATCTCTTATCAAGCCGCTAGACAAGACTTGATCGTATCTCGCTAATAATAAGACCTGTCATTGAACACGAGCAATCCAAATCGGGTCACGCCTGCTGGTTTTTAGGCAGCTAGAGCGTAAGAAGTGTTATTTTTTGCAGTTATATTTAACTGGCATTTTTACATCTGCCGATGAGTCGCAAAATATGCCTCATAATGCCTGTCGAATCCGTAACGACCCCAAAAGACAGTAAAACCATTATACCTTATCTAACACAAAAATGCAAAAAGGAAATCAACTAACTACAAAAGATAGTCTTTCAAAGCTTTGGTCAAAACCTGATAACCAGTAACACTGAGATGCAGTCCATCAGTTGTATAATCTTTTTTGAGTTGATCTGCCTGGTCTGTCAAACTATCAAAAACTGGCACAAATTCTACCTGCATATAGGCAGAAGCAAGCTCTTGATAGGCTTGATTCCATTTCTGAATTTTTTCATTTGTGCGGATATAGACTGTCTGCTTGTACTCCTCGCCCTCATTGACTGGCAAAATGGAAAGCAATTTAATCTCAGTCAATGGATAATCGCGAGCAATGGATTGTATGATGGCTTCGAGATTATTGAGAGCCTCATTCACAGGCACATCTTTTCCGATATCATTTGTCCCAATCAAAAGGACAATTTCATCTACTGCTCCACCGTACAGATGCGCATCTAGATTCTCTAGTAACAGCCCTGTCTGATAACCTCGAATGCCTCGATTGACAATCGTCTTCGAAGTTCCAAATAGTTCCTGCAGAGGATAATATTCGACAATGGAATCCCCAATAAAAAGAATGTCTGGCTCTACAACAGAAACTTGATTTAAGTGACGATACTTGGTTTGGATTTTTTCTTGTTCCTTTAGGAGCCAATTTTCTAATAACTGTACTGCCACTTCATTCTCCTTTTTCTAACCAATTCTCCAAGACTTGATAAACTCCTCCTTGGCTATTGGCTGGCGCTAGAGCAGTCGCCACAGCTTTGGCCTTGTCATCAGCATTTTCCATCGCATAGGCAATTCCAGCCATTTCAAGCATTTCAACATCATTTTCACTGTCACCAAAAGCCATGATTTGTTGGGGAGTCAAGTCCCAACGCTTGAGTAATTCTTCCAAGCCCCATGCTTTATGAATTCCAGCTTGAAGGATATCAATGCAACCATAGCCACTCGATACAGCCCGAATACGGTCATCAAAGAGGTCATTGATTTCTTCCAAAACCGAACTCAAACGTTCCTCACCAACAACCATACTCATCTTAAGCACACCACCAAAGAGATCAGAGGTTAATGCATCCACAAATTGCATCCGTTGGTAGAATTTTTCAATCATTTCTGGAGTCATAAAACTTTCAAGATCTGTAAAAATCGTACCTTCCTTGACGAAACCACCCTTCATCCCCGTTACAACAAACTGGTCCTGACACGCTCGATCCTCGAAATGAGCCAAAGCCTTATCGACAATGGCATCATCCCAAGTCTGAGCCTGAATCAGTTCATTGTTTTCAAAAATACGAGCACCGTTTGCAACAACCAGAACCACTCGATCGACCAAGTGCTCCAGTAGTTGCCTCATGCGGTGAATTTCATTGCCCGTCGCGATGACAAAACGAATACCCCTTTGATCCAACTGATCTAAAATCTTTTCCAAACGTGGGAGATCAAGCTGGCCTCTAGCATCCAGCAAGGTCCCATCCATATCTGTCGCAATTACTTTAATCGTCATTTACTTTCCTCTGGATTCAAGTTAGTCCCACTTCAATCCCACATGTTCATTCATTTCTTTATAGGCTGTATCAATTCGTTCCTTAGTCGCTTCATCTAACTGGTCACGATGACTACCACCCTCAATAAAATCTTCTAAGATATAGGTTTGGTAAAGGAAGAGTGGATAACCTTCTGGAGAATAGGTTCCTTTTGGTGTACGGTTTACCCAAGAAGGATGCGCTTTGGCAGTTTCGATTGTCGTCTTACCTGCTTTTTTCTTAATGGTCACATCCATGAGCACGCCACGCTCTGTCCACTTAGCATTCTCTTCATCTTGCATAGTTTCAATTCGTTGATTGGAAATGAAGTTCCCCATTGAATAGATAATGAGTTTCTTATCCCCATCTTTTTCTACTGTTTCAGATGGTTCAACTACGTGAGGGTGCCCTCCAAAGATAATATCAGCTCCCCAATCAATCATCTTGTGATAAAGAGCCTTTTGTTCTTCAGTTGGTTCCAAGCGATACTCCACACCCATTTGAGGCATGATAATGGTAATATCCGCTTCCTTCTCAGCCCGTTCAATTTCAGCCTTCATCTTGTCTTCATTTAGGTCTGAAAGATAGCGGTTATAGTCTTCTTGAGAAATACTTTGCTCAATTCCATTAAATCCATAAGAATAGGCCAAAAGTGCAACCTTAATGCCGTTCACTTCCTTGATAACCAGTGGAGCTTGATCACGGGACTCATGCGTATACACTCCAATAGGTGTCATTCCTGCCTTCTCAATAGCATCTGCTGTTGAAACGACACCTTCTATTTGTGAATCTAGGATATGGTTATGCGCCAAGTCTAGCACTTGATAACCAGCATCCTTGATGGCATCCATAACTTCTCCAGGTGCATTAAAGAGAGGATAACCTGCCAAATAGTGGTCCTTGTTTACCGTACCTTCAAAATCACCTATAATCAAGTCTGCTTGTTTGAGCCATGGCTTCACATAATCAAAATTTTCATGAAAATCATAGGTTCCATCTTCTTTTAAAGCAGAACGATAGATGGGAATATGATAGAGGAGGTCCCCGTTGGCCATAATTCTAGCAGTTTTTTCCTCTTCCTGATCTTTAGCATTTTGATTGGTCTTATTTGCTTCTTGAGAAATGGCATCCTTTTTTTGACTGGTTAAGGGGATTCCTTGGAAACTTTCAAACAACAAGACCAAGCCCATTGATAAAGCAACTGCTAGCAAGAGTATCGCCACAAAGCCCTTATTACTCCACTTGCGATAACTCCTAAAAAAGTTTACAAAACTCCTCATAAAACGAAAAACTGGTCCACGTTTATGTCTATCTTGTCTTCTTTGCATCTTCATTCTCCCTACTTTCTAATGCAAGCCTTTTCTTTTTATTATATCACAGATAAGTATTTCTTTCACAATTGAATAGAACCTAGTAGGCATTTTCTATAAAAGCTCGATGCCGTAATGCTTTCAATCCTTGTCATTTTGTGATATCATGTAGAGGTAATGAAAGGAGAGAAAATGTCTGCTATAGAACGTATTACAAAAGCTGCTCACTTAATTGATATGAAAGATATTATCCGCGAAGGGAATCCTACTCTACGCGCGGTTGCTGAGGAAGTCACTTTCCCCCTATCTGATCAGGAAATCATTCTTGGCGAAAAGATGATGCAATTCCTGAAACATTCTCAAGATCCTGTCATGGCTGAAAAAATGGGACTCCGAGGTGGTGTTGGTCTTGCTGCTCCCCAGTTAGATATCTCAAAACGTATTATCGCTGTTTTGGTGCCTAATATTGTTGAAGAAGGCGAAACTCCACAGGAAGCCTACGACTTGCAAGCTATTATGTACAATCCAAAAATCGTCTCTCACTCTGTTCAAGACGCTGCTCTTGGTGAAGGAGAAGGTTGCCTATCTGTTGACCGCAACGTGCCTGGCTATGTTGTTCGCCATGCCCGCGTTACTGTTGACTACTTTGACAAGGATGGAGAAAAACACCGTATCAAGCTCAAAGGCTACAACTCCATCGTTGTTCAGCATGAAATTGACCACATCAACGGTATCATGTTTTACGATCGTATCAATGAAAAAGACCCATTTGCAGTTAAAGATGGTTTACTGATTCTAGAATAAAGAAAATCCCGTTGCAAGACGGGGTTTTGTGTTATAATAGAGGCATGAAAACAAATGATATTGTCTATGGCGTCCACGCCGTTACCGAAGCCCTCCTTGCAAATACTGGAAACAAACTCTACCTCCAAGAAGACCTACGAGGTAAGAATGTTGAAAAAGTCAAGGAACTAGCTACAGAAAAAAAGGTATCCATTTCTTGGACCTCAAAAAAATCCCTCTCTGAGATGACTGAAGGTGCTGTCCACCAAGGTTTTGTTCTACGAGTATCTGAATTTGCCTATAGCGAGCTAGATTACATTCTTGCCAAAACACGACAAGAAGAAAATCCTTTGCTATTGATTCTGGACGGGTTAACTGATCCTCACAACTTAGGCTCCATCTTAAGAACAGCCGATGCGACCAATGTTTCAGGTGTCATCATTCCCAAGCACCGTGCTGTCGGTGTTACTCCTGTCGTTGCCAAAACAGCCACAGGTGCTATTGAGCACGTTCCAATCGCTCGAGTGACCAATCTGAGCCAAACTCTGGACAAACTCAAGGATGAAGGATTCTGGACCTTTGGAACGGATATGAATGGTACTCCGTGCCACAAGTGGAATACAAAAGGGAAAATCGCCCTCATCATTGGAAATGAAGGAAAAGGCATCTCTAGCAACATCAAAAAACAGGTAGATGAAATGATTACCATTCCTATGAATGGACATGTTCAAAGCCTTAATGCCAGTGTTGCTGCAGCTATTCTCATGTACGAAGTTTTCCGAAATAGACTATAAAAAAAGTTTCCAGTCATCTGATTGGAAACTTTTTTATGATTAACTATGTTCTGTGATAAATTTATAGGCTTCTTGACCAGCGATAGCTCCATCTCCAACTGCTGTTGTTACTTGGCGAAGGTCTTTCAAGCGAACATCTCCAACGGCAAAGATACCATCAACTGCAGTTTTCATGTGGTTATCTGTCACAATCCAACCTGCTTGGTCTTGAATATTTAATTCTTTAACAAAATCGCTAAGAGGGTCCAATCCAACATAGATAAAGACACCACCAAAGTCTTGTTCTGTCACTTGACCTGTTTTCACATTTTCAAATACGACATATTCTACTCGGTTTTCACCCTTGATTTCCTTCACTACAGAATCCCAGATAAAGCTGATTTTCTCATTCGCAAAGGCACGGTCTTGTAAAACTTTTTGAGCACGAAGTTGGTCACGACGGTGAACAATGGTAACAGTCTTTGCAAAACGAGTCAAGAAGAGGGCTTCTTCAACAGCTGAATCTCCACCACCGACTACTAACAAATCTTGGTCACGGAAGAAAGCACCATCACACACGGCACAGTAAGAAACACCACGACTGTTCAGTTCTTCTTCTCCAGGTACTCCCAAAGGACGGTGTTTAGATCCAGTCGCTACGATAACTGTACGAGTTTCATACGTTTGGTCATCAGTAATCACTTTCTTAAAATCACCATGGTCTTCGACATTTTCAACATAACCATAAATGTGCTCAACACCAAGATTTTCAAGCGGTTCAAACATCTTTTCTGCCAATTCTGGCCCACTAATATTAGCGTATCCTGGGTAATTTTCAATATCAGATGTATTATTCATCTGACCACCTGGCAGCCCACCTTCAATCAAGGCTACTTTTAGATTGCTTCGAGCAGCATACAAGGCTGCAGTCATCCCTGCAGGTCCAGCACCGATAATAATAGTATCGTACATATAGATTCCTTCTTTCTTGTTGTAACTATCTTTATTCTAACTCTTTCTTGTCAATCAAGCAAGGATTATGCCTTGAAAACAAGAATTAAACTCATAACCGCAAAGGATAATACCGGAACAACCAAGACTCCAATCATAATCATATCATAGAGATGGGCTTGGCGAGCCTTGGCTGTCTTATCAACTCCCGACATTGCTCTCAGTCCAATCCAAATTCCTAAAAAAATCAGGACGAGGATGGTGGTCAAGATCAAACTCTCGAAATATAAAGAAAATAGTTGCAGTAGCATGATTTCTCTCATTTCTATCTTTTTTAAAGAGTAAACTCAGCTAGTCCAACTAACTGAGTTTTCCTTTATCTATTATATCAAATATAAGTCCGTTTGTAACTAGCGAAGAATTCTTTTGTCCTCTCTTCTTTAGGATGGTGGATAATCTCATCCGGTGTTCCAGACTCGATGATTTTCCCCTTATCTAGGAAGAGAATCTTATCAGCCACTTGGGCTACAAAGGACATGTCATGACTGACCAAAATCATGGTTTGACCTGACTTAGCGGCATCTGCAATGGACTTCTCTACTTCACCAACCAATTCTGGGTCAAGGGCTGAAGTTGGTTCGTCTAAGAGCAAGACATCTGGTTTCATAGCAAGCGCACGCGCTAAGGCAACCCGTTGCTTTTGTCCACCTGATAAATGACGAGGGTAATGGTTTTCACGGTCCGAAAGCCCAACCTTAGCCAACTCTTCCTTGGCAATCTTAGTCGCTTCTTGGTCAGATAATTTCTTGACGACAACCAAGCCTTCTTTCACATTATCAAGTGCTGTTCGGCGTTCAAACAAATTAAACTGTTGAAAAACCATAGACAGCTTACGGCGTAGGGCAAGGATTTCTTCTTGAGTGATTTTAGAAAAATCAACTGAGAAATCATCAATCTGAATAGAGCCACTGTCAGGTGTTTCAAGATAATTGAGACTACGAAGAAAAGTTGATTTTCCAGCTCCTGAAGAACCAATCAAGGCTACAACTTCCCCTTTTTGAATATCCAAGTTCAGATGATCCAAGACAGTCTGTCCTGAAAAGGATTTGCTTAAATTCGAAATCTTAATCATTAACGAAGGTCTCCTTTCACATCTGTTTGCACTGTATCGGGTGCAGAAATAGCCATTTTTCTCTCGATGAAACGACCGAGGCTTTCAATTCCAATATTGACTACCCAATAAACAAGGGCTACAGAGATGAATCTCTCAAAGTAACGATAATCAGCTCCACCCAGAATCTGAGCTTGGGCAAAGACTTCCACAACACCCGCACTGAAGGCTAGAGAAGTCCCTTTGGTCAAGCCTATTAGGGAATTGATTAAAGTTGGAGTCGCCACAACAGCTGCATTTGGAATAATCACTCGACGATAAACTTGCGCTCGGGTCATCCCCAAACTACGTGCCGCCTCAATCTCACCAGGATTGACTGAGAGAATGGCTGCACGAATTGTTTCACTAGCATAAGCTGCCTCATTAAAGGCAAAGGCGACAATCGCAAAAACAGCCGCTGGAATCGCATTGATATTGAAACCAGTTCCCCATTGCTGATTGAGAGCTTTCAAAGCCAAAGGAATTCCGTAGTAGGTCAACATGAGTTGGACCAAAATCGGTGTCCCTTTTAAGAAACTAACGAAGAAGGCCTGCAAGGGGTATAAAATCTTGACACGATTGATCTTCACAATGGCAAAAAGAAGCGCCAAAACTAAGCCAAAAAGGGCACCACCAATTGTCAACATAATCGTTGTTGGAAGTTGTTGGACAATTCTTGGAATTCCATCAAAGACCGAACGCAGGCTAAAAAGCTTGCCATCCGGAATCAATTGCATCAAGTTTTGGTACCAATCTGATGCTAAAATCGTTGTAACATTCATAAAAACATCCTCTCCTGATAATGATTCATTCTACCATACTTCTGCCGTCAATGAAATTATTTGCTACGGTCAGGTACAGACTTTGTCTACCTACTAGTTTATCATACTTTGAAACAGGGAGGCTATATATTTTATCTATCAAAGAGATAGATAAAAACTATTTCAATCCCAATTCTTCGTAAGCTTTTCGATAACCGATTTGCTTAACAGTTCCATTTTCTACTAAAATGGGTCGTTTTAACAACATACCGTCACTTGCTAGCAACTCAGCCGCTTCTTGGTTTGACAGGCTTCCTACCTTATCTTTCAGCCCTAATTCACGGTATTTGATCCCACTGGTGTTGAAAAATTGCTTTAGCTCGAACCCTGAGTTTTCTAGCCAGTTTAAAATAACTTCTTGGCTAGGTGTTTCTTCGACGATATGAACGGCTTTATAGTCCACACCGAGTTGGTTTAATTCTTGTTTTGCTTTTTTACAAGTTGAACATTTTGGGTATTCGATAAATTCTAACATATGTTTCACTTTCTATTGTTTATATCTTTAAAATCTACTCCTTCATGCTCCAAGAGCCAGGCTTTCTTTTCCACTCCTGCAGCATAACCTGTTAGACGCTTGCCAGCTCCTAGCACACGATGACAAGGTACTAGGATAGACCAAGGATTGCGTCCCACTGCTCCGCCAATTGCTTGAGCAGAATCCACTTGAAGATCTTTGGCTATTTGTCCATAGGTCACTGTCTGGCCATAAGGACTTCTCTGTAAATAGGACCAAACTCGCTTTTCAAAATCCGTTCCGATTGGAGCCAAGGGCAAGTCGGATAAATTCTGAGGCTTGCCTTTAAAGTAAGCATCTAAGCAAGCAATAACTGGATCTAAAATGGGGTGACTAACAACTGCTTCTATCGTCTCATCTCCTAGTCCCCTCTCAAAATGCTTCTGCTCCTGCACCCAAATGCCATACAAATACTGGTCATCAGCTACAAGAGAAAGGCAACCAATAGGCGAAGAGTAGAGCATTTTTGCGTACTTCTTTTGCATTATTTCTTCAATTTTTGATAGGCCAAGCGTTCGCCATCAACAGGCACTTTACCAACCTGTTTAAAACCTAGTTTTTCAAAAATATGTTGCATAGCTTTGTTTTCAGCATGCGTATCTGAGCGAAAATCAAGATAGTCAAAACCTTCAATCAAGCCCTCTAAGAAGGTTTGAGCAACTCCTTGTCCCTGGACATCTGCTGCCACAGCAATACGGTGAAAGACTATATACTCTGACTCTCCAGCTTGCCATTTTCCTTCATAAATGGCTTCATAGGCTTCCTCTGGACTCTTGGTCACAGCTGCATAAGCTAGTAGTTCTCCCTCTTCCAAGGCTACGTAGGCTTGACCTGAGATAATATCTTCAATAATAATATCAGCATTTGGATAGCCATTTTGCCACTGGTCACTACCAGCATCTGCTAAACATTTTTTAGCATCCTCCATCACCTGCATGATGGCATCTACTTCATTTGGAAAAGCTAAACGAATCTCCATCTTTTCTCCTCATTTCTGACTAGTTTCTCCCATCATAGCATAATTTAAGTCTTTCTACAAGCAGTTAAAATTTGACTTTCTGTTTTTATTGTTTTATAATCTAGTCATCAAAACTAGATAAAGAGGAGTTGAAAATGAAAACTACCTTTTCCTACCCAGAATGGGCAGAAATTCCAAACATTGACCTCTATCTGGACCAGGTTTTACTCTATGTCAATCAGGTCTGCGCTCCTATTTCTCCTGATAAAAACAAGGGCCTAACAGCATCTATGGTCAATAATTATGTGAAACATGGTTACCTGACAAAGCCTGACAAGAAAAAATACCAACGCCAACAAATTGCCCGTTTGATTGCTATCACAACCCTCAAGTCGGTATTTTCTATTCAAGAAATAGCCCAGACACTGAATACTCTACAAAGTCAAACAAGTTCAGACCAACTCTACGATGCTTTTGTAAACTACATGAACCAAGGAATTGATCCAGCTAACCCCATTATCCAAACCAGCTGCCAAACCGTTAAACTCTATCATCAAACTTTAGCCTTAATCCATCATACTGAAGAGGAGGTAATCAAATGAACACTAGTCTTAAACTCAGCAAACAACTCAGTTTTGGAGAGGAGATTGCTAATAGCGTGACCCATGCCGTAGGTGCAGTCATCATGCTCATCTTACTCCCCATTTCATCCACCTATAGTTATGAAGCACACGGATTTTTATCATCTATAGGTGTATCCATTTTCGTCATCAGTCTCTTTCTCATGTTTCTATCATCCACCATTTATCACTCTATGGCCTATGGTTCGACCCATAAATATGTCTTGAGAATCATCGACCATTCTATGATTTATGTTGCTATTGCTGGCTCTTATACACCTGTCGTACTGACTTTGATGAATAACTGGTTTGGCTATCTGATTATTGCCATCCAGTGGGGAACGACCATCTTTGGTATTCTCTATAAAATCTTTGCTAAAAAAGTCAATGAGAAATTCAGCCTTGCTCTTTACCTGATTATGGGCTGGTTGGTTCTAGCTATCATTCCTGCCATTATTAGTCAAACGACACCAATTTTCTGGAGTCTCATGGTAACTGGCGGACTCTGTTATACAATTGGGGCTGGATTTTACTCCAAGAAAAAACCTTATTTCCACATGATTTGGCATCTCTTTATCCTAGCTGCATCTGCCCTCCAATACATCGCCATTGTTTATTACATGTAAAAAAGTTGAGAAATTCAATCTCAACTTTTTTCTTTACACATATTGATAAAGTACTGGTGCAAGCGCACATCATCAGTCAATTCAGGATGAAAAGAAGTTACCAACATATTTTTTTCTTGGGCTGCAACGATTTGACTATCAACTGTTGCTAGAATTTCTACATCTTCTCCAACACTGCTGATAATTGGACCACGGATAAAGGTCATTGGAATCTGACCGACTCCCTTACATTCTGCTTCCGTGTAGAAACTTCCTAATTGGCGCCCATAGGCATTTCGCTCGACCACCATATCCATAGTTCCTAGATGACTCTCTTCCTGAGAAGAAATTTCCTTAGCCAGCAAAATTAAACCTGCACAGGTTCCAAATACTGGCAAGCCAGATAGAATTGCTTCTCGAATGGGAAGCAGCATGTTTTGGTCTCGTAAGAGCTTGCCCATGGTTGTAGACTCCCCACCAGGCAAAATCAAACCCGACAAGTCACTCTGATCTTGCTGAAAATCTTCTAAATTTCTGATTTCAACACTCTCGACACCTAATTGTTCTAGCACTTTTGCATGTTCTGCAAAGGCCCCTTGCAAGGCCAATATTCCGATTTTCATCTATTTTCCTCGCTCAGCCATGAGAATTTGAATTTCATTTTCATTGATACCAACCATGGCTTCTCCTAAATCTTCAGAGATTTGAGCCAAAATTTGAGGATTTCGGAAATTAGTTACCGCTTTGACAATGGCACTCGCTCGTTTAACAGGATCTCCTGACTTAAAAATACCTGAACCGACAAAGACACCCTCTGCCCCTAATTGCATCATCAAAGCAGCATCTGCTGGCGTTGCAACGCCTCCAGCAGCAAAGTTTACAACAGGCAATTTTCCATGTTCATGGACGTATTGAACCAATTCTACAGGGACTTGCAAGTCCTTAGCAGCAACATAAAGTTCGTCCTCACGTAGGTTTTGAATGCGGCGAATTTCCTGATTCATCATACGCATATGACGAACAGCTTGGACGATATCCCCTGTCCCAGGTTCTCCTTTTGTACGAATCATAGAAGCACCTTCAGCGATACGACGCAAGGCTTCTCCCAAGTCCTTAGCTCCACAGACAAAAGGAACTTGGAATTCTTTCTTGTCCACATGGAAACGGTCGTCTGCTGGAGATAAAACTTCACTCTCATCGATATAGTCAATCTCAATAGCCTCTAAAATCTGAGCTTCAACAAAATGCCCGATTCTGACCTTGGCCATTACTGGAATACTAACCGCTTCTTGGATTTCCTTAATCATCTTTGGATCACTCATACGGGAAACACCACCAGCTGCACGGATATCAGCTGGAATCCGCTCCAAGGCCATAACAGCAGCCGCACCAGCGGCCTCTGCAATACGAGCCTGTTCAGGGTTCTGAACGTCCATGATAACCCCACCCTTGAGCATCTGTGCCAAGTTTTTATTTAGTTCATAACGATTTTCAGTCATTTCTTTATCCTCATCATTTGTATTGGTAGCTACCATTTCATTTTAAGTTAGATTAGAATGAATCACAAGATAAAAAAATCATAATTGTATGGGTACAGAATGATAAAAAAACTATCTGACCTTAGCTTAAGGCCAGATAGTTCATTCATTTTTATTTTTCAGCTGTAAGGGCAGCCATTGTGATGTAGTTGTATGGTTTGTTGAAGTGTGGCAAGAAGAATAGGTCTGTCAATGCCAATTTATCAATTGTCACATGCTCTTGGATAGCAAGTGAGAACATGTGGATCCCCATGCTGATTGCAGAATCGTGTGAAACCATTTGTGCACCAAGAATTTCACGGCTATCTTTGTCAAAGACAATCTTGATGGCTACTTCATGGTTGTCATGCTTCATAAATTCTGGTTTTTGAAGATCGTTAAAGCCTGTTTCAGTTGCGTTGTAACCAGCAGCTTTCGCTTTTTCAAGCGTCAAACCAGTTGAAACCATGTGAAGACCGTAGATTGAGATACCATTTGAACCTTGAACACCGATTCCTTCCAATTCATGTCCACAAGCGTTATATGCACCAACGATACCAGTACGAACAGCATTTGAAGCAAGAGCGATGTAGCTAGTGTCTTTACGAGCGTTGTCATAAACAGTCGCACAGTCACCTACTGCGTAAACGCCTGGGATAGATGTTTCTTGTTTCTTGTCTACAAGGAAGGCACCGTTACGGAAGAGTTCAATCTTACCATCAGCAAGGGCTGTGTTTGGACGGAAACCAACTGCAAGGATAACCATATCCACATCGAAAGTTTCTTTATCAGTAATCAAGCGTTCAACTTTACCGTCACCCTCAATTGCTTTAACAGTTTGACCAAGCGCCAAGCGGATGTTGTGGTCTTCCAAGTTCTTCGCCATCATTTGTGTGAAGTCTTTGTCATAGTAACCGTTCAAGACAGTATCAACGATATCAACAAGGATAACTTCTTTTCCAAGACGTTCAAAGGCTTCAGCAAGTTCAACACCGATATAACCACCACCAACTACAGCGATACGGTCAAGGTGTTGGCTCTTATCAGCCAATTTACGAATCACTTCTTCAGCATTTTGATACAATTTAACGAATTGTACATTTTCAAGAGTTGCTTTAAATTCGCGGTTCCCTTTAACAATTTCAACACCTTCGATTGGTGGCAAGATTGGTGTAGAACCTGTAGCGAAAATCAATTTATCGTATGATTCTTTGTGCTCTTTCCCTTCAACTTCTGCTGTAACTACTTTGTTATCATAGTCGATTGAAAGAACTGGTGAATTCATGTATACCTTAGCACCTTTAGCTTCCAATTTTTCTTTATCAGAATAGAACAAGCCTTCAGCACCATCAATTTGTTCACCAATCCAAAGAGCCATTCCACATCCTAGGAAAGAGATGTTAGAGTTTTGGTCGAATACAACAATTTCGTTCTCATTGCCAAAATTATCCAACATAGTATTAATACATGCTGTACCAGCGTGGTTAGCACCAACTACAACGATTTTACTCATAGAAAAATTCCTACCTTCAATTTTAAATTTACCCTTCTAGTATAACATTTACTGTTAGCGTTTACAAGAGTTTAGCTAATTTTCCCGATTTTTTTGTAAAAAAATGTAAATAATCTGTATTTTATCAGTCTTTCTTACAATTACTCTTTATTTTCTGAGCATATTTCTTGACAAGTTTACAAATTTTATTTGTGAAAACGCTGACTTTATGGTATGCTAGTATCATGGAAAGAAAATGTAAGGGGTTAAATTTAATATAAATTTACAATATTTCAGCCTTCTTTTCATAAAAGAAAGGAGTTGGTAGCTTGCCTCTTAGTTCACATTCTGAACGGCTAATGGGGACTACTATCACTATTTCATTAGTGGATGAGCAAGCCGATATCTTGCTCCAAAAATCCTTTGATTTGCTCAAAGAGTTAGAATATCGTTTCAATGCAAATAGCCAAGAATCGGAGTTGATGGAAATCAATTATCAAGCTGGAATAGCTCCAGTCAAAGTTCATCCTGATTTGTTTGAACTGATTTCACTTGGATTAGAGCATAGCCTAGCACCCTCTAGCCACCTCAATATCAGTATTGGTCCCTTGATTCAAACCTGGCGCATCGGTTTTTCAGATGCCAAAGTGGCCCAACCTCAAGAAATTGAATCAGTACTTCCTTTAATCAATCCTCATTATATCGAGTTAGATTCTTCCACTTCCACTGTGTTTTTAAAACAAAAAGGAATGAAAATCGATCTTGGTTGTTTAGCCAAGGGTTATAGTGCGGATAAAGTTGCCCAATTTCTTAGAGAAGAGGGAGTGACATCTGCCTTGATCAATCTGGGAGGGAATATCCTAACCATTGGTAAAAATCAGGAAAGAGGGAATCAGCCTTGGCAAATCGGGATTCAAGACCCAGCTAATCCGAGGGGAAATCACTTATTGACCATCCCTGTTGTCAATAAATCTGTCGTGACTTCAGGCATTTATGAACGTCATCTGACAGTCGATGGAAAAGATTACCATCATATTTTTGACAGTCAAACAGGATATCCTGTTGAAACGGAACTAGCTAGTCTGACAATCATCTCTGATAAATCAGTCGATGGTGAAATCTGGACAACTCGTCTCTTTGGAGAAAGACCTGCTTCTATCCTCTGGCAAGTCGAAAATTTAGAGGGCATCGAAGCTATCCTCATCGATAAGGAAGGTCACCTAAGCTGTTCTTCAGGAATTCCTACTCTATAGAAATAGATGTTTCAATGGAGTTTTAAAATCGTATTATGTAAAAAGAGAAAGGAAATCTCATGTTAAAACTTATTGCTATTGTTGGAACAAATTCAAAACGTTCTACAAACCGCCAATTGCTTCAATACATGCAAAAACACTTTGCTGAAAAAGCTGAAATTGAGCTTGTTGAAATTAAAGACATCCCTGTCTTCAACAAACCAGCTGACAAGCAAGTACCTGTTGAAATTCTAGAAATTGCTGCTAAAATTGAAGAGGCAGATGGCGTTATTATCGGTACTCCTGAGTATGACCACTCTATCCCAGCTGTTTTGATGAGCGCTCTTGCTTGGTTGTCATACGGTATTTACCCACTTTTGAACAAACCAATCATGATTACTGGTGCTTCTTACGGTACGCTTGGTTCATCACGTGCCCAATTACAACTTCGCCAAATCTTGAATGCCCCAGAAATTAAAGCAAGTGTCCTTCCAGATGAATTCTTGCTTTCACATTCTCTTCAAGCCTTCAACCCAAGTGGAGACCTAGTAGATCTTGATGTTATCAAAAAATTGGATGCTACTTTTGACGACTTCCGTATCTTTGTAAAAATCACAGAAAAATTGCGCAATGCACAAGCACTACTTCGTAAAGATGCAGAAGACTTTGACTGGGAAAATTTGTAAGATAGGAGACCAAAAAGAATGAAATTTGTTGGACTTGTAGGATCAAACTACGATCAATCATATAACCGTAAACTCTTGGAATTCATCCGTCGTCACTTCAAACTCAAATTTGAATTAGAAGTCCTTGAAATTGACGAAGTTCCAATGTTTAACCAGGACGAAAAATGGGATGAAAGTTTCCAATTACGTCTTTTGTATAACAGAATTACTCGTGCTGATGGTGTTATCATTGCTACGCCTGAGCACAACCACACAATCTCAGCTTCCCTAAAATCTGTTCTTGAATGGCTTTCATACGAAGTTCATCCATTTGAAAATAAGCCAGTTATGATTGTGGGTGCTTCTTACTACGACCAAGGTACTTCTCGTGCCCAAGTTCACCTTCGTAAGATTCTTGACGCTCCAGGTGTCAATGCCTACACTCTTCCAGGAAATGAATTCCTTCTTGGTAAAGCTAAAGAAGCTTTTGATGTTAATGGAAATATCACGAATGAAGGAACTGTTAATTTCCTTGAAACATGCTTGGACAACTTTGTAAAATATGTGGGAGTCGTTTCAAAATTGAAAAAACCAAAACCAATTGAGCCAGAAGATTTATATTGTACAAATTCAATTGCAACTACCATCCAAGGTGTTGACCCAGATGATCCTGAATGGGTAGAAAAAGCTGCTGAACTTGTTGGAGCTGTTTCTGGAGATACTTACGTTAAATTAGACCACGGTATCTTGACAGTTAACCAACTTGACATGTTCTTGAAGGCAATGCCATTTGAATTGACATTTGCAGATGATAATAATCAATTCTTGTACTTTAATAACGCACACCAAGACCCAGATACAATGTTTGGTAAACGTGTACGTGCTCAATCAGGAAATAGATTAGGAACAGTACACGGTACATTGCCAGATTCTAGAATGAAAAACGTTGAATGGGTTGTCGGCGTATTGCGTAACGGAGATCAAGAATATGTCCGTACAATTGTGCCAGGAACACCTGAAGGTGTTATTAATACCCATAATTACCAAGCAATGTACTACCCAGATGGTTCATATGCTGGAATTAATGAAATTATCTTTAATTTCCAACCATGGCTTGACTGGTACCTCAATACGACTGGTCAACGTCTAGTCGGTGGAAATGCTGCAGCTCCTGCTGGAGGACATGGCAGTGCAGATGCTACATCTGGAGCTTCAGATTCAGGTGATGCTGGAGGCCACGGTGCTGACGCAGACGCTACATCTGGCGCAAGTAACTAATAATAGTTATAGGAACCATTTGGGTTCCTTTTTAAGTGACAAAAGACTAGCAGTTTGTGTCTGCTAGTCTTTTGGTTATTATTTTATCTATCCTTGTTAAAAGAAAGAATATTTATTATGAATTTGGATCATCGAGACTACGGCCATGTAAACCTTTTTCACGTTGTACCTGACGTAGTTTTTCTGGTGTAACATCGTTTCCTTCTTCGTCCACAATTTTAATTCCTTCAATGTGATGGCGAACAGAACGACGATATCCTTCAATATACTCCTCACGTAGTTTGGCTTGTTCTACTTTTTCTTCTGGGGTCAAGCCTTCTGTTTTTTTCTTTTTGGCAAGCTCGTTAATACGATCAATTTTTTTAGGATCCATGTTTCTCTCCTTTGTAATAAGATTTAATCCGTTTAACAGATTTTATTTGGTATTGATTTGGTTAAAACGTGCAAGTTTAGCTGCTTTCTTGGTTAATTGCGACAAGATTGCCAAACGATTTTGACGGACAGCCTGATCTTCGGCCATAACCATAGTATTTTCAAAGAAGGCATCAATAACTGGGCTAAGCGCAAAGAGTTGTTTCAATTGTTGACTTGCAGATCCTGATAAAATAAGTGATTCTACTGCTTCCGCCAAAGCTTTTTCTTGGTCATTTTCAAAAAGTGCTGAATCAACTGTAACAACTCCTTCTGCCTTCTCAGCCAAGTTAAAGGCACGAGAAAGTGATTCAACAGATGGTTTGAAATCTTCTTCCTTACTTGCTTCTACAAGAGCACTTGCTGCTTCCAACATATCTGCCACGACAAAGTTTGATCCTGCAAGAACAGCTTCCTTGATATCTTTTGGAGTAGATCCCATCATCTTATCAACACGAGCCTTGATAAAGTACATAACTTCTGCTTTATTTTCATAAGTCAAGCTGTCAAATGTTAGATCATAAAGGCTATCAATCAGCTCATCCATAGCAATGTGCCAACCAAAGGCATCCAAGATACGAACCACACCTTGAGTTGCACGGCGAAGAGCATAAGGGTCATTAGAACCCGATGGAATCAAACCTACTGAGAAGAAACTCAAAATCGTATCCAATTTGTCTGCAATAGCTAGAATGGCTCCAACCTTGCTCTCTGGAAGTTCTCCTTCAGCTGATGTAGGCATGTAGTGTTCACGAATAGCAGCTGCCACTGCTGGAGTTTCACCTGCAAGAAGGGCATATTTCTCTCCCATAATTCCTTGGAGCTCGTCAAATTCACCAACCATACCTGTCAACAAGTCAAACTTGTAAATGGCTGCTGCACGAGCGAGATCAACTGTTTCATCCACTGACAAGCCAGCTTTTTCTGATAAAAGCACAGCGATTTGACCCGTACGAATCATGTGTTCACGAAGGGAACCAATCTTCTCATGGAAGGTCACATTGTTTAATTTTTCAACAAGATCTGAAATTACCAATTTTTGGTCTTCACGCCAGAAGAATTCACCGTCTTCTAAGCGAGCTACTAAGACTTTTTCATTTCCTTTAATGACATTTTCCAAATACTCTGCGTTTCCGTTACGAACAGAAATAAAGTTTGGTAAGAGGTTTCCATATTGATCACGGACAACAAAGTAACGTTGGTGTTCCTTCATTGAAGTCACCAAGACTTCTTCTGGAACTTCAAGGTATTTAGCATCAAAGCTTCCCATAAAGGCAGTTGGGTATTCAACCAAGTTCAAGACTTCATTAAGCAAGTCCGCATCAATTTCAATATGTACACCATGCTTAGCTTCGATTGCTTTGATTTGGTCAACAATCATTTGCTCACGTTCACGAGGATCCGCTATTACAAACTGCTTACGAAGGTCTTCTTCGTAGCTCAGTGCTGACTGAATTTTGGTTTCTTTCCCCAAGAAACGATGACCACGGCTCACACGATCACCCTTGATATCAAGGAAATCCAAATCAAACTCTTCTTCATCTAAAAGAACAGTTAAAGTGTGAACAGGGCGGATGTATTCAAAGGTGTTGTTAGCCCAGTGCATGCTGACAGGGAAAGTCAAGGACTTCAAGACATCTACAACACCAGGAACAATGGCTTCAACTGCTTGACCAATTTCTTCCTTAGTGACATAGACATATTCTTCACCCTTGATTTCACGGAATTCGATATCTTCAACAGTCAAGCCTTTGCCACGAACAAATCCTTGAGCTGCTTTGGTGAAGTTTCCATCGCTATCCAAGGCAATTTTCTTTGCTGGACCCTTGAAATCTTCTGTCAAATCAGACTGTTTGTCTGCAAGACCAGTCACACGAACAGCCAAACGACGTGGTGTTGAGAAGGTTTGAACAGCTTCAAAAGACAGGCGGTTTTCCTTGAGGAAGGCTACCATTTTTTCGCCTAGTTGTTTTTCACTTGGTGTGACAACATAGGCTGGTAATTCTTCAAGACCGAGTTCTACTAATAAGTTTTTTGTCATGTTTTTTCTCCGAAAAGTATCTTTTTATTTTCCAGTTTGCCTTATGTGATTGGCACGCAAGCAACCAACTTCGTTGTTTCATTGCTAAAATTGGAGCCAAAAGTCTCCAATTTTGCCTAGTATCCTTAGCTTCACTAAGGATACCTTCATCACTGCGGCAACTGGCTCAGGGCTTACTCTGCTCGCCCATTTTCGTAATTTGTCACTCTCTTTATTCTGCGTCTTCTGCTAAGAGTTTAGCTCGTGTTGCTTCATCCAAAAGTGGGTAGCCTAGGCGTTTGCGTTCTGCGACAAAGGTTTTGGCTACGACACGGGCCAAGTTACGGATACGAGCGATATAACCTGCACGCTCTGTTACAGATACGGCACCACGCGCATCAAGCAGGTTAAAGGTATGTGAACATTTGAGAACATAGTCATAGGCGGGGTGAACCAAACCTTCTTCCAAAGCACGACCAGCTTCTTTTTCAAACTTATCAAAGTTTTCAAGCAACATTTCTTGATCCGAAATTTCAAATGAATATTTTGAGTGCTCATACTCAGGCTGGATGAAGATTTCTCCGTATTTTACACCATCAGCCCACTCGATATCATAGACAGAGTCTACTTCTTGAATGTAAGAAGCCAAACGCTCCAAACCATAGGTAACTTCCGCAGTCACAGGGCCAGTTGCCAATCCACCTACTTGTTGGAAATAAGTGAACTGAGTGATTTCCATCCCATCAAGCCAAACTTCCCAACCAAGACCAGCTGAACCAGTTGATGGGTTTTCCCAGTTGTCCTCAACAAAACGAATATCGTGTTCCAAAGGATTGATTCCCAATTTTTCCAAAGACTCAAGGTAAAGTTCTTGGATGTTTGATGGAGATGGCTTCATGACCACCTGGAATTGGTGGTGTTGGTAAAGACGGTTAGGATTTTCTCCGTAACGACCGTCAGCAGGACGACGTGATGGCTCTACATAAGCCGCATTCCATGGCTCAGGTCCGATAGCGCGAAGGAAAGTGTAAGGACTCATTGTCCCCGCACCTTTTTCATTATCATAAGCCTGCATAAGCATACAACCTTGGTCATTCCAAAATTGTTGCAAAGTCAAAATAATTTCTTGAAATGTTAATTTCTTAGACATTGAATACTCCTTTAATTTATATTATCTTCTTAGATTTATTTTTCAAGCAACCAAGAAAAGGCTGGGTCCTGAAAAATATGACGTTTGGGAACAGTTTGTAAATTCTGATCGCTTTCATCTATTGTACCTAATTTCAAAGCACAGACTTCTGGTATATTTTCTTGAACAGTGAAAATTTGACTATGACAGTTCTGGCAGTAATAACGCTGTTTTCCTGGAGAAGAACTATAAGAAACAAGCTTTTCTTTTCCATGCAATACTAGCTTTTCACTGCTAACTTTGGCATTAACTGTATAGGCAGACGCAGTTGCTTTCCGACAAAATGAGCAATGACAAAAAACTAATTCCGATAATTCCTCATCCAGAGTGTAGGTCACTGCTTTACATAAACAAGATCCTTTAAGCATTATGCTCCTTTCTACTTAGGCATTAGACGAATTCGAAAAGAACCGAATTTCAACACCCAAGCCTTGCGACTAGGGGCGTCAGAAACGCGGTTCCACCCTAATTTATTACTTCATTGTTTTTAAAAATATTACAGAAAGCGCCAGTTCTTTATTTTGCCCTACTTGGCTCCCACTATCCCAAGTTCGCTTGAAGAACGCCATAAGACTTTCTTTCCTGCTGACTATTATATCAAAAATTAGCACAATGTACAATTCTTTTTATGATTTTCTAGAAATCCATATCATCAACTCGTGGAGCACCAGACTGAACAACAATTGTTTTTAAGGTTTCACGTTCCTTATGACTCAGTTCAATTCCAAAGCAATCAAGATTAGCCTGAATACGAGAAGCTGTGACAGATTTTGGAAGTGGTAAAAATTCTTCTGCTAAGCTCCAGGCCAAGGCTATCTGAGCAACCGATTTACCGTGATTTAACGCGATTTCTTGCACTTGCTTGCTATCAAACAGTTCTCCCTGACCAAAAGGGCCCCAAGCTTCCAATAAAATTCCTTTTTCTCGACAGTAATCTACCACTTCCTCTTGATACACACCTGGAGCCAAACGAACTTGATTGACCGCTGGAACGATAGTTGCTGTTTCAAGCAAGGCATCCAAATGATGGGGAAGGAAATTACTAACTCCAATAGCACGGATTTTGCCTTCTTGATAGAGGTCTTCCATAGCTCTCCAAACTTCTGAATTTCGGATTTTCCATTGGTCGTTCTCTCTGAGCGGTTTTGGGTTCGGCCAATGAATCAAATACAAATCCAAATATTCCAATCCCAGTTTCTCCAAAGACTCTTCAAAAGCCTGACGAGCTTGCTCATAGTTGTGATTTGTATTCCAGAGTTTGCTTGTTACAAAAATTTCCTCACGCGGAACGCCACTATCTTGAATAGCACGACCAACGCTTTCTTCATTTTTATAAATCGCTGCCGTATCGATATGGCGATAGCCTGCCTTCAAAGCCTCTAGTACAGATTTATAGGCAATCTCCCCATTTTCAGCTTTCCAGGTTCCAAATCCCAGTACTGGAATCGTAACACCATTATTTAAAGTATAAGATTTCATTATTTTTCCTTTCTATGAGAAGAAAATCCAAAGAGCCAAATTTTCAAGGAAAACTTTTCTCTTTAGATTTTGTGTATTATTGATTGCGGTCGTAATAGAGCTGATGAGCTTTAAGACGAGAGTCTAACAAATCTGGTACGGTAACAAAGTCATAACCTTGCCCTTTCAAATAGTCAATAACTTTCGGCAGAGCATTTACTGTCTCAGCATGGATATCATGCATAAGAATAATAGAGCCATTCTTGACTTCACGCTGAATTTCTGTCAAAATAGATGCTTCATTTTTACTCTTCCAGTCCAGACTATCTACATCCCACATAATAAAGCTCAAATCTAAGCTATTGCGAATGTCATCTGTAATGGCTCCATAAGGCGGACGCATAAGTTTAGAGCTAGAACCCAACACTTTAGTTAGCGCATCCTCAGTATCAGTAATTTGTTTTTTAGCTTCATCAAGAGAAAGTTTTGAAAGCACCGGATGACTCCAACTATGGTTTCCAATGACATGTCCATCCGATTTCATGCGTTTCAAAATCTCTTCATTTCCAGAAACATTCTTACCTAGCACAAAGAAAGTTGCCTTGATACCATACTTAGAAAGAGTATCTAATGCTTGATTTGTCGTCGTAGGATTTGGTCCATCATCAAAAGTCAAGGCCACTACTTTACGATTTTTCTTTTCATAATAAGTCTTATATAGCTCTGCATCCTTATCTAATAGATAAGAGGAATGAATAACTTCAAAGAAACTAGATACTGGCAAGGCAATCTCGTCTAGATTTTCAACTGACTGACTTGGATAAAGGATAATCTGACTATCCTTATAATCAAAGTTCCATGCAGACAAGTCTTGATCAGAGAAGCCTTTAACAAGCTGATCGATCTTTTCTTGCTCCAATTTCTTATCCTGTAAGAATGAGGTGATTTCTTTTATCAGCTGCTCTTTGGCTTTACTAGCATCTGAAAATAATTGATCCAGTGTGAAAGGTTTACCATCTTCTGTCAAATGGACTTTTGCCAGACTAGTTTTTTCAGTCTCTTCAACTTTTGACGAAGTTAAATCATAGACTTGTTTCATCACACTTCGGTTAACAATCCCTTTTAAAGTCGAATCCTGTTTCTCCGTATAATAAAAAACCAGATTTTCCTTGTCTTCCAGATTTTCCTTAATATCCTGTGTCATGATTTCTTTTACAAATGAAATCACTTGCTCCCCTTGGAGAGGATAATAGGCAATTACTTCGGCTTGTCCCTTACGAAAATGATCTTTCTGATTTCCCTCACTCAATTGATCATCTTTCTCTTTTTTGAGCGATTCAATCCTTTGTTCAAAACTTTGCTTTGTATATATTTTGTATCCAATCATTGAACCAAGGACACAAATACTTACTGAAAAGATAGCAACTAGGGCCATTAAACCGATTCTCTTTTTATCGTGCTCAACACGATTTGCTCTACTTTTATCCATAAGACCATCATATCAAATTCAGGCTATAATTTCAATGATTTTAAAGGAAATAGTATATTAAAAAAGAGAGGAAGTCCCCCTCTTAAGATTTTATTTGACTGCTTCTTTCAAAGCATCTACCTTGTCCAAACGTTCCCATGGAAGATCAATATCTGTACGTCCCATGTGTCCGTAAGCCGCTGTTTGACGGTAAATTGGACGCTTAAGGTCCAGCATTTGGATAATTCCTGCCGGGCGAAGGTCAAAGATTTGACGAGCCGCTTTTTCAAGCTTGCTTTCAGCTACCGTTCCAGTACCAAAAGTATCGATACGAACAGAAACAGGCTGCGCAACACCAATAGCGTAGGCTAATTGCACTTCTGCCTTCTTAGCAAGACCCGCTGCAACAATATTCTTGGCAATATATCGAGCCGCATATGACGCAGAACGGTCCACCTTAGTCGCATCTTTACCAGAGAAGGCACCACCACCATGACGAGAGTAGCCACCATAAGTATCTACGATGATTTTACGACCAGTCAAACCTGAGTCCCCTTGCGGTCCACCGATTACAAAACGACCAGTAGGATTGATGAAGAATTTTGTTTGCTCATCCAAGTAAGAATCTGGAATAACCTCTTTGATAACCTTGTTAATGACATCATTGTGAATTTGCTCGTTGCTGACTTCTGGATCGTGCTGAGTTGAAATAACAACTGTGTCCACACGTACAGGGCGGTCATTTTCATCATACTCAACTGTAACTTGTGATTTAGCATCTGGGCGAAGATAGCTGATTTCCCCAGACTTACGAAGTTCTGCCAAACGACGAACCAATTTATGACTGAGTGAAATTGGCAATGGCATGAGCTCTTCTGTTTCATCCACTGCAAATCCAAACATGAGCCCTTGGTCTCCAGCACCAATCAAATCAAGCGGATCTTGGTCTGCATTCCCACGAACCTCCAAGGCTTCGTTAACACCTTGGGCAATATCCGGTGACTGCTCAACAAGTGACGGATGGACTCCCACTGTCTCAGCAGAAAAACCATATTCTGTATTGGTGTAGCCAATCTCTGCAATGGTATCACGAACCACACGGTTAATATCTACATAGGCATTTGTAGAAATTTCACCAAAAACGTGGACAGATCCAGTATATACAGCTGTCTCAGCAGCAACGTGCGCCTCTGGATCCTTAGCTAAAATAGCATCCAAAATCGCATCTGAAATTTGGTCTGCAATCTTATCTGGATGCCCCTCAGATACAGATTCAGACGTGAATAATTTACGTTCTGACATAAAAATGTCCCCCCTTAAAAATAGTGTTATAGAGTTACAAAGTACTGATAGGAAAACTCTTAGTGATAAATGCCTACCATCTTATCGGGACTATATAACTTTATCATTATACCATTTTTAAGCGCAATTTGCAGTCTTTAATGTAATCTTTCAATGCAGATATTTCGTTCTCATAAATAAAAAAGTTGGAGCACATTACTCCAACAATTACCTTAAAATGTTTGACGTTTTGCTTTACGCTCTGCACGACCGCGAGCACGATTTTCAGCGCGTTTGGTCTTGCGGCGTTTTTCATCAACCGCCCATTTAATTTTTTTCTTATAACCTGGTTTGACTTTTTTCTTTTTCTTTTTAACCAAACCAATCATTTCGATATCAAGTTTATCTTGTTTTTTCTCACGGTTGGCACGACGATCACGGTCATAAGTATCTTGAAATTCCCCGTCTTTGACCATTTTAGGAGTAAACTTGATTCCCAATTTCTCCAACTCACGGATATCCGAGTCATCACTGGGTTGGTAAAGGGTAATAGCTGTACCTGGTAGGCCATTTCGTCCAGTACGACCAACACGGTGAACAAAGAAAGATAAATCTTGCGGAATGGCATCATTGATGACATGGCTGACACCTTCAATGTCAATCCCACGCGCTGCCAAGTCTGTTGCGACAATGTACTCAAAATCCAGATTTTTCACCTGGTTCATAATACGCTTACGTTCACGAGGGGCAATATCTCCATGAATCTTCGCTACCTTCAAGCCTTGAGCAGTCAGATATGAATGCAATTCATCAGCACGCGTTTTAGTGTTAACAAAAATCATTGCCAAATACGGTTGCATCAACTGAGTCAACTGGTAAATTTGAGCATTCTTATCTCGGCCCTTGGTCGAAATCAACCAGTTATCAATGGTATCTGAGATAACTGTTTTAGTCTTGATCTTTTCCATAACTGGATTTGACAAGTATTTTTTCAAGAATGGTTGCAGTTTTTGTGGAATAGTCGCTGAGAAGACCATGAATTGCAGGTCTTTTGGAAGGCTTCCAGCAATCTTATCAACAGTTTCTAAGAATCCCATATCCAAGGTCATGTCTGCCTCATCGACCACAAAGGTCTTAGCCTTGTGAATAGCTAGGTCACCAGACTTAACTAAATCATAAATACGCCCAGGCGTTCCGATAACAATATGAGGCTGGTTACTTGCCAATTTGTCAATCTGGCGAGCCTTATCTGTCCCTCCCACATAATTAACCACACGAACTTCTACTTCTGAGTGAGTAGCAATCTGACGGGCTGCTTGGTAAATTTGAGTAGCTAATTCACGGCTCGGTGCAGTAATGACTGCTTGAACACTATCGCTGGCTTCATCTAATTGCTGGAAAATCGGCAATAGGAAAGTGTGAGTCTTACCCGAACCTGTTTTTGATTCACCAACTAGGTCACGACCTGCCAAAACAATCGGAATCAACTTATCTTGCACCTCTGTTGGAGTTGTAAATTTTAACTCCTCCAAGGCTTCTCTAATATAGTTTTTAAATTGAAATTTCGTAAATGACATAATATCCTCGATTCTATCTATCTTATCAATTATACCATATTTTATTCCATTACAGTAGTCTCACTTATTTAGGCTATTTCCAGTAGCTTTTCTAGTCAGAAAAAGGCTGGAATATTATAATTCCAACCTCTTTTCAGTCATTATTTCCAGTTTAAAATAGCACTCAAGCCATAGTGATCACTAACTTGCGGACTATTGTTGCCATCAAATACGACATGTAAATTTTCCACCGCTAACTCTTTGGTAGTAAAAACATAGTCGATTCGAAGGGGTTCTGTGTTCCCCTTCCAGCCATCAATTTCTGGTGGAACAGTATAACTACCACTTTTCTCTTGAGCAACTTCAAACGCGTCTTGTAAGCCTAATGGACTAGCTAAAATAGCTTGGTAACCTTCCTGTCCAGCTGGGTTGTTGAAATCTCCAGCAAGCAAAAGTGGCTTGTTCAATTCCTTCAATACAGCCTCAAATCGTGCCCATTCTTCTTGGAAACCTTTATCCCACCAAGAAAGGTGGACACTGGCAACTGCTAGTTCCTTACCATCAACTACAGTTTCAGCCAAGGCAACGCGGCGAGTATGATAATCCGTTGGATCATCCACATCTGAAACCAAAATTTCTCTAGCTTCAATAGGTGTTTTAGACAAGATAGCCACACCTTCATGGTAGCGGTCATAACCGATATGATTATAGGCCCAAGTCCAATAGTAATTTTTTCCTTGCTCTGACAACTTTTCAACCAAAAGTCTAACATAGTGGTCTTGATGAATAAGCTCAGCTGCTGGCAAAGCTTGATAGAGATCATTAACCTCCACCTCTGGGGAAGTGATCTCCTGATTGATTTCTTGGAAACAAATCAAATCATAATCCTTATTAAGAATATCTTCAAGCAAGAGCTGGAATTGTTCTTCAGCTTCTTTTTCCATCCAGCTATGAGTATTGAGTGTTAAAAATTTCATGTTTTTCTCCTAAAACAAGAGGTTGGAAAACAGCTTCCAACCTCAAGTATATTATAATTCTACTTTAGCAACTGCTGTTTTAGCTGCAAGAGAACCTGTTTTTTCTAATTTAACTGATTTAATTGCATCACCATTTGTGAAGACAACTACTGTTGAAGTTTCACGACCTGCTGCACGGATAGCATCCAAGTCAGCTGTGACAAGAAGATCACCTGCTGCAACTTTTTGTCCTTCAGAAACATGAACTGTAAATGGTTTTCCTTCAAGACTTACTGTGTCCAAACCAATGTGAACAAGTACTTCAAGACCTGCTTCAGTCACAAGACCAAGAGCATGTTTTGTAGGGAAGATACTTGATACAGTACCTGAAACTGGAGATACAATGTTTCCATTTACAGGTTCTACAGCAAATCCGTCACCCATCATTTTTTGAGCAAAGACTGGATCTTTCACTTGTTCCAAAGCAACAACTTGACCATCAGCTACTGAGTATACTTCCTCAGTAAGACCTTTATAGTGAACTGTGTTTTGTTGTGCTTCTGTCATTTGACTTGGAAGAGTTTCAGGAATGATTTCACCTGAATCAAGGATATCTTGGATATCAGATTTCAATACGTCTGCTTTTGGACCGTAGATAGCTTGAACTCCTTGTCCTTTCATGACAAGACCCATAGCTCCTTCTGCTTTCCATTGTTCTGCATCACCGACTTTGTCAGCGTCTTTTACAGTTACACGAAGACGAGTCATACATGCGTCTACGTCAACGATGTTTGCACGTCCACCAAGAAGGTTGATAATGTTTACAGCTTGAGAACCTGCTGCAACTTTCACTTCGCTGCTAGCTTCTTCTGAACCTTCAGCAGTTTCGTAGTTTCCGTTACGTCCTGGAGTGGCATAGTTGAATTTTTGAATCATGAAGTTTGCGATAAAGTACATGATTACGGCAAAGAGAACAGTTACCCAGATAAAGTTAACAATATCCATACCGATACCAGCGCTAATCGCAATAGGTGTACGAGTCAAGAACTCGATTGAACCGAATGAGTGCATACGTAGGTTTACGACGTCAGCCATAGCAAAGGCAGCACCTTGAACAAGTGAGTAAACAAGATACATAGGTGTTGCGACGAACATAAACATGTATTCGATTGGTTCAGTAACCCCTGTCAAGAATGTTGCAAGAGCTGTCGCAATCATCATACCTTTGTATCTGTGTTTCTTGTCAGCATCAACATTACGGTAGATAGCCACAATCACACCCATCAAGATACCGAATGAACCGATCATTTGTCCAACTTTGAAACGAGCTGGGTGAACAGTATCTAACAAGTGTTGGTATTGAGTAGCATCAGTACCTTTAAGGTTTACAAGGTCTGTTACCCATGCAAGCCAAAGTGGATCTTGACCAAATACTTGGCTACCTTTTGCTGCACCAGTTAAGACCTCATAAGTACCACCAAGAGCTGTGTAGTTCATTGGGATAGTCAACATGTGGTGAAGACCAAATGGTAAGAGCAAACGTTCCAATGTACCATACAAGAATGGTGCAAGGATTGGAGCAGTTTCTTGTGAGTTAGCAATCCAGATACCAAAGCTATTGATACCAGTTTGTACAAGTGGCCAGAAAGCTGAAAGTACAATTGCAGCAATTATTGAACGAAGAATAACTACAAACGGTACAAAACGTTTTCCGTTAAAGAATGAAAGTGCATCAGGAAGCTTACGGAAGTTGTAGTATTTATTGTAAGCAGTTGCTCCAATAAAACCAGAAATAATCCCTACGAACACACCCATGTTAAGTGCTGGGGCTTCCATAACACTAATGAAGTAATCAGCAACTTTGATTTGCCCACCCAATAGTGTTGAAACCATAGCATCTGGATTTTTCAACATATCGCCTGATACACCAAAGATTGTACCAGTGATACGGTTAATCAAGATGAAGGCAAGACCAGCGGCGAAAGCACCACCAGCACGTTCTTTAGCCCAGCTACCTCCAATGGCTAGGGCGAACAAGATATGAAGGTTAACGATAACCCCCCAACCGATTTGTTCTAGTACACCACCAGTAATAACAAGTGGTGCAAAGGTTGGGTTAATCATCACGATAGACTTACCGATTGAAATCATCAAACCAGCAGCCGGCATAACCGCGATAACCACCATCAAAGCCTTACCGAATTTTTGCCAAAACTCGAAAGACAAGACATTTTTGAATGTATCTTTCATCATTCAAATCTCCTTTATTTTTATTTAGGCAAACGTTTTACGAAAACGTTTGCATCTAACTATGTATTAATTATACCACTTTAATTTTTTTTGTAAAGGCTTTTATAAAAAAAAGTAGACTTTTTTCTAAAATTTTTGTAGAAAAAAGGAGATATTAAAATCTCCTCAAATATACATCTATTCTGTTTTAGATTTTCAGGAATCGGCGCATTGAAATTCCTGATCCAATTGAACCAATAAAAATTCCAATCACAAATAATAGAGCAATCATCAGTGGACTGAATACCTCTGGTGATATCATTGAAAGGTTCTGACCAACCAATGACTTATTAACCGATTGGTAAACCATTTTATAGACAATAAATACCAGAACTGATGGAAGTGTTGCTCCAAGCAAACCAATAAAGGCACCTTCAAGTAAGAAAGGTCCGCGGATATAGCCATTCTTAGCACCTACTAAACGCATGATTTGAATTTCACGGCTTCGTGAAATGATGGTGATACGTATAGTATTAGAAATCAAGAACACCGCAATGAAAATCAATAATCCAGCGATAACTAGTCCCCAGACACGAATAAATGAGGCTAACTTAAACAAGCGTTCTGTATTAGCACCACCATCTTGAACTTCTGACACACCTTCGATTTTTTTAGCCTCTTCTGCTACTGTCTTTACATCACTTGGTGTATTTGTATCAACGATATATGCATCATAGAGAGGATTGGCATCGCCTTCAAAGATTTTCCAGTTGTCCCCCATTGTTTCTGTCAACTTTTCATATTGTTCTTCTTTACTTGAAAACGTAACACTTTTAACGGTTGACATACCTTTCAAAGCATCATATACCTTATGGTAGTCGTTATTTGTAACAGTTTGACCTTCTTTTTCAATCGTCTCACTATTATCAGCTACGTCCTTACGAATATATACCATTACTCGGACATTGTTTTCAATATCTGTAGCGAGTTTAGCTGTATTAAAAATAACAGATGCAAATATTGCAACTAAAGTCAAAGTAATCATAACTGAACTGACAGCAGCTACTGTCATCCAGCCATTTCGTTTCAAACTTTTTAATGATTCAAATAAATGACGAAAAAATCTACTAATCATCGTATCCATATTCTCCTTTAGCTTCGTCACGAACGACACGGCCATTTTCAATGGCAATGACACGGTGGCGCAAGGTATTTACAATCTGACTGTTGTGGGTCGCCATCAAGACAGTTGTACCTTGGAGATTGATGCGTTCCAACAAATTCATAATTTCCCATGAATTATCCGGGTCCAAGTTTCCTGTTGGTTCGTCCGCAATCAACACTTTTGGATTGTTTACAATGGCACGTGCTATCGCAATACGTTGCTGTTCTCCCCCTGAAAGTTCATTTGGGAATGAACGAACCTTATGCTTCAATCCAACCAAGTCTAAGACTTCCATAACACGTTTTTTGATATTACGTCGGCTCTCACCAATAACTTCCATTGCATAAGCAATATTTTCATAAACGGTTTTCTTTGGTAACAGTTTATAATCCTGGAAGACGACCCCAACACTACGACGTAGGAGAGGGACATCTTTCTTTTTAATTTTAACCAGATTAAAACCAGCAACAGATAAACTTCCTTTTTCGATTTTTACTTCGCGGTACAAAGCTCTAATAAATGTTGACTTCCCAGCTCCTGACGGACCTACGATATAGGCAAATTCCCCGGGTTCAACAGTGACTGAGACACCTCGCAAAGCTGTCGTTCCGTTATCATACTTTTTGACGACATCTCTCATTTCAATAATTGACATGTGAGTTCCTTTCTATCTTAGCTGATTCGCCACTTGAGGTAGGCATCGATAAAACCATCTAGGTCCCCATCCATAACCTTATCTACCTGAGCAACTTCAAAGCTAGTTCGATGATCTTTTACCATAGTATAAGGCGTGAAGACATAGGAACGGATTTGGCTTCCCCATGTGATTTCCTTTTTCTCACCCTTGAGGGAATCAACTTCCGCAGCTTTCTTTTCTTGCTCCATTTGATAGAGCTTAGCCTGCAACATCTTCATGGCACGATCTCTATTTCCATACTGGGTACGATCGACCGTTGACTGGACAACAGTCCCAGTAGGAATATGTGTTAAACGTACACCTGTTGAAACCTTATTGACGTTTTGTCCACCAGCTCCACCTGAACGGAAGGTATCCATCTTGATATCATCTTCCCGAATTTCCACTTCAATGGTATCATCCAACTCTGGCATTACTTCTACAGATGTGAAAGAGGTATGGCGACGTTTAGCAGAGTCAAATGGTGAAATTCGCACCAAACGGTGTACCCCCATTTCTGACTTGAGAAGGCCATAGGCATTAGGTCCTTCAAATGATAGGGTTACTGACTTAATACCAGCTTCATCTCCTGCTTGGTAATCCAATACTTCCACTTTAAAGCCTTTAGCATTTCCATAGCGAGTGTACATACGAAGTAACATATCACCCCAGTCCTGAGCCTCAGTACCACCGGATCCTGGATGGATTTCCAAAATCGCATTATTATGGTCATAAGGTTCTGACAAGAGCAAGGTCATCTCGTAACTGGTCATCATCTTATCAAGTTCTGACAACTGTTCAACCAATTCTTCATGCACCGACTCATCTTCAGCTAAAAAGTCTAATAAAATTTCGACTTCATCCTGCAACTCTTCCATTTTGTGGAAGGTGTTGTAGGTGTTTTTTAATTCATTTAATTCTTGCGACGTTTTTTGGGCCGCGATATTATCGTTCCAAAAATCAGGTTCTGTCATCTTGTTTTCCAAGATGGCAATCTCTTCCTCTAAACCTTCGAGGTCAAAGAGACCCCCTGAAAGAAGCTAATTTTTCACGATTTGCGTCAATTTTCTGACGAATTTCTGAAATGTCCATAAATACTCCTTTTTTATATCGTTTTATTATACCATAATCTATCATTTCTTTCCATCTTTTGCTCTACTCCTCTTTTCATGAAAAAAGAAGCCTTTCGGCTTCCCTTCTTACAAGACTTTTGCTGAAGTACGAGTAATTTCTTCTACTTGAATATTCTCTGATTCAAATTTTTCTTTCAAGGCTGGTAAATCAATTGATCCATCGATTTGAACTTCGATAATGACCTTACCATCCTTACGCGGAATATTGACTGTATGAGAGATATTCAAATTTTCTTCTACAATCAAAGAAACAATTTTTCCAAGAACACCAACTTCATTTTCCGTAACAAAGCGTACACGAATTCCTTCTTCGCCATAACCTGCAATTTCAAGAAAGGCTTGGAAAACGTCACGGTCCGTAATAACCCCATAGACTTGATGGTTATCTACTACAGGAAGAATACCAATCTTATTTTTCAACATCAGATAAGTTGCATCCTCTAGACTCGCATAGCCTGAAACAATGACAACATCGCGAATCATGACATCTTTTACTTTTGTCTTATTTAGAAGATAATTCATCTCATAGATAGAAAGACTGGTTGCTTTTGATGGACTAGCTTGGGCAATGGTTCCTTCAGTTACCAAACCAACTAATTGATCATTTTCGATAACAGGCAAGCGGTGCAACCCTTGCTCTCTCATCAAATCTGCTGCATGAGATACTGTTGTATCTGGACTAATATACACTACCTTGCGGGTCATAAAATCTTTAACTGCCATGAGACTTCTCCTTTTCTATTCTTATCCCTATTATACAATCTTTTTGTAAATCTATCAAACGCTTACATTTCTTTTTCAAAATTCAGAAAAGTATGAATAAGCTAGCAAAAAGAGCTCTGAAATCGAGCTCTGTGAATGAAGGTAAGAAACGTTTCATTCGGTTTTTTCAATTATTAAAATTCATCTTTCAAAGTAGATGCAGATTTGTTTGCAATCTTCATCCGCCGACTAAAAAGGTCCCCCGGACTATTAATGAAAATTACTTCGTAATATTCATCTGCCGACTAAAACAATCCACTGGATTGTTTTAGCCACCTAGATATGCTTTTCTGACTTCTTCTGATGAAGCGAGTTCTTTTCCTGTTCCTGATAGAACGATTTTCCCTGTTTCCAGTACATATCCTCGGTCAGAGATTGCGAGTGCTTTATTGGCATTTTGTTCAATCAAGAGGACAGTTGTCCCTTGCTTCTGAATATCTTGAATGATATCAAAAATCTCTTGGATAAAGATTGGGGCAAGTCCCATTGATGGTTCATCTAAAAGAAGAAGTTTTGGTGTTGACATAAGAGCGCGTCCCATGGCAAGCATTTGTTGTTCTCCCCCTGAAAGAGTAGCTGCATCTTGGTTCTTGCGTTCTTCAAGACGAGGAAAGCGTGAGAAAACCTTCTTCAAGTTAGCTTGATTTTCTTCACGGTTTTTCTTTAAGAAAGCTCCCATTTCAAGATTTTCCATAACAGTCAAGCCAGGGAAGATGTGGCGTCCTTCTGGTACTTGTGAAAGACCACCTGCCACGATTTTTTGAGCTGGCATTTTTTGGATTTCTTGACCTAAAAATTCAATCTTTCCTGAACTTGGTCGAACCAAACCAGACAAGGTACGGAGAATGGTTGTCTTACCTGCACCATTGGCACCGATAAGGGAAACAACTTCTCCTTCATTAACTTCAAAGCTTACATCACGGACTGCTTGGATCATGCCGTAATGCACAGAAAGATTATCAACTTTTAACATAGACATTAGGCTTCACCTCCTAGATAAGCTTCGATAACGCGTTTATTGGTCTTAATTTCGTCAGGAGTTCCCTGAGCAATCAAACGACCATATTCAAGTACGTAGATACGTTCTGTTACTTCCATGACCAGATTCATATCGTGTTCAATCAGCATGATCGTAATTTTAAATTCATCTTTGATACGACGAATTAACTCAGTCAATTCCGCTGTTTCCTGTGGGTTCATACCTGCTGCTGGTTCATCTAAAAAGAGAATTTTAGGCTCCGTAGCAAGGGCACGAACAATTTCCAAACGACGTTGTTGTCCGTAGGCGAGGTTTTTAGCAAGAGTCTCTGCATCACCATCTAAATCAAAAATTTTCAGCAATTCCAAAGCTTTAGCTTTTAATTCTTTTTCACTCTTGTAGAAAGCTGGTAAGCGCAAAAAACTAGCAAAAACATGTTGTTTGTGATGGTTGCCAAAAGCAATCAAAACATTGTCCAAAACTGTTAAGTCTTTAAAGAGACGGATATTTTGGAATGTACGTCCAAGTCCCAAAGAAGCAATCTTATAAGGTGACTTTCCATTCAAAAGGTGACCATCTAAGGTTACTGTTCCCTCACTTGGCTCATAAACACCCGTCAAGAGGTTGAAAAGTGTGGTTTTCCCAGCTCCATTTGGACCGATTAATCCAACCAGTTCCCCTTCGTTCAATTCAAGAGTCACATCTCCAACAGCTGTTAGACCGCCAAAATGTTTGGTTAACTGTTTTACTTCAAGTAATGCCATTAGTTTTGTTCCTCCTTCTTAGATTTTTTAAAGAAACGTGATAGGCTCAATTCCCATGTTCCAAGGAGTCCACCTGGTCTGAAAATCATTACCAATACCAAGGCCAAAGCGTAGATAATCATACGCACGCTAGCAACATCTTGGAGAAGCATATTCAAAATTCCCAGAACAATAGCTGAAACAATGGCACCTGTAATGGAACCAAGTCCACCAAATACAACAATAATCAAAACGTTGATTGAGTTGATGAAAGTGTAATCTTTCGGTACAACAGACCCGATAAATCCTGCCTGAAGTGACCCTGCAATACTTGCAGTAATAGCACCAAAGACAAAGGCGATGATTTTAATTTTAGTCGTATTAACCCCAACTGACTCAGCAGCGATTTCATCCTCACGAACGGAGAGGGTTGAACGACCAATTGGACTACGCAAGAAGTTCAAGGTTGCAATGGTTGTAATCACGACAAAGAAGTATACCATTTGCCAAGTTGTAAAGTTAGGAATTCCTAAGATACCTGCCGCACCATTTGTAATGCTTCCACCATTGATGATAAAGATACGGATAATTTCAGAAACACCAAGAGTCGCTACCGCAAGATAGTCCCCCTTCAAGCGTAAGGTTGGAATTCCGACAAGTAATGCAACTGCTCCTGAAAGCAAAGCTCCTATCAGCATAGCTCCAAAGAAGGCACCATAGGTTGGTGATTTAGAACCAATAATAGCTGCTGCATAGGCACCAATCGCCATGAAACCAGCATGACCAAGTGAAAATTGTCCTGAAAAACCAACGATTAAGTTAAGACCAACTGCCAGAATAATATTAATTCCAATTTGTTGTAAAATCTGTACATAGAATAGATTAAGTACTCCGACTGAAACCAATACACTAATCAAGCCATAGCCAGCTAACAAAAGGAGTAACCATAGAATATTAATTTTTAAATTTTCCTTCATCGTTTACACCTTCTCTTTCACATTTTTACCAAGGATACCAGCTGGGCGGACAATCAAGATCAATAACAAGATTCCATAAACAATGGCATCACGGAAGTCTGACATCCCAAAGGCTGTCGCAAAGGTTTCCAATAGACCAATTACAAATCCACCAAGCGCCGCACCAGGAATGATTCCGATACCACCAAGTACTGCGGCTACGAAGGATTTAAGACCTGGAGTAACCCCCATCAAAGGCTCAAGAGAGTTATAATAGAGGGCAATCAGAACACCAGCCGCACCCGCAAGAGCAGAACCCAAAGCAAAGGTAAAGCTGATAGTACGGTTTACATTGATCCCCATCAATTGCGCCGCATCGCTATCTACGGATACTGCACGCATGGCTTTCCCCATCTTGGTCTTTTGGACAATGACTTGTAACAAAATCATCAAAATCAAGGAAATGGCCAAGATCATTAACTGCACGTTTGTTAAGCTAATTGGTCCCAGATCATAACGAACTGTTTGAATCGCTTGAGGGAAGGCACGAGTATTGGCACCAACCAGATAGACCATGCCATACTCCAGTAGGAAGGAAACCCCAATAGCTGTAATCAAAACAGCAATACGAGTAGAGTGACGCAAAGGTCGGTAAGCAAGGAACTCAATCACAACACCAAGAATGGCTGTCGCTAACATAGCTACAATAAGAGCTACAAAGAAATTCATTTGGAAAGAATTAATCAAGAAATAACCGATAAAGGCTCCCATCATATAAATATCACCATGGGCGAAGTTGATGAGCTTGATAATTCCGTAAACCATGGTATATCCTAGGGCTAACAGCGCATAAACACTACCTAGAATCAAACCATTTACTAGTTGTTGGAGCATAAGATTCACTCTTTCTATTTATAATTCCGAGGGTTTCCCCTCACTTTTTGATAGGTTCTTAAACACCGAAACAGGGAGTGAGTCAGAGGCTCATTCCCTATTTCAACATTTTTCTATTATGGTTTTACAACTTCTGCTGCTTCAACCTTACCATTGTTCATGGTCATCATGTAAGCAGTTTTGACTGTGTTGTGGTCTGCATCGAAGCTTGTTTGACCAGTTACACCTTCAAAGTCTTTTGTTTTAGCAAGGTTATCCTTGATTTCACCAGAGTTTTTAGCACCTTTTGCTGCGTTTGCTACAAGGTGAACTGAATCATAAGCCAAGGCTGCAAATGTTGAAGGCTCTTCATTGTACTTAGCACGGTAAGCGTCAAGGAAGGCTTTTGCTTTAGCAGAAACTTCTACAGTAGTTGAGAAGCCTGAGATAAAGTAGATGTTTGATGCTTTTTCAGGAGTTGCTTGTTGTACAAACTCTTCACCGTTGAATCCATCACCACCAACGATTGGCTTGTCAATTCCCATACCACGCGCTTGGTTTACAATTTTACCAGCTTCAGTGTAGTAACCAGGAACAATGATAGCATCAAAGTCTTTCCCTTTCATTTTTGTAAGGGCTGCTTGGAAGTCTGTGTCACCTGCTACGAAAGTTTCATCTGCAACGATTTCACCTTTGTAAGCTTCACGGAAGGCTTTGGCAATACCTTTAGCATAGTCGCTGGCATTGTCAGTGTAAAGAACAACTTTCTTAGCTTGCAATTTTTCAGAAACATAGTTTGAGATAATTTTTCCTTGGAAGCTATCTTGGAAAGTTCCAATAAAGAGATAATCTTGACCTTTAGTCAATCCATCTTGCGTCGCACTTGGTGAGATCAATGGAACACCTGCTTTTGTAGCGTTCGCTACCGCAGCTGCAGTTGCACCAGATGTCGCAGGTCCTACGATTGCTGATACTTTAGATTGGGTTACAAGGTTAGTTGTTACTGAAGCCGCCTCAGCTGTTTCAGACTTGTTATCTTTATCAACTACTTCGATTTGTTTTCCATCGATACCACCTGCTGCATTGATTTCATCAACAGCAAGTTGGGCACCTTTTTGTTCAGATGTTCCGTAGGCTGCTACGGCACCAGTTTCTTCAAAGTTAAATCCGATTTTGATTGTCTTTTCATCTACTGAGTTACCAGCAGCGTTTGACGCTCCAGACTTCACTTCTCCACAGGCTGCAAGAAGTGCTACACTTGCAAGCGCCACAAACGATAGGGCAAATTTTTTCTTCATCTTTTTTGTCTCCTTATTTCTTAAATAAATAGCATGTTAAGAATATACCGAATTATCAGAAAATTGTCAACACTTTTCTTGAACTTTTTCGATGATAACGTTTTCCTCTCGATGAAGATTGCCCACAAAGGGTGTTTCCAGCTCTTGGATATGGCAAACTCTGACTTTTTTTATAAACTTTTCCTTGCCCAAGCGCCCGACCAATTGCTCCACTTCTTGAGTTGGAACATAAAGCTGTAAGTAACGATGTTTCTTGGAATGATAGGTAATATCTCCATAATCCTGCAGTTTTTTGGCATCACGATTATAGTAAAGATAGATAATCAAGCCAGATCGATTGACTTTTTCAAACATGATAAATCCTCTTTCTAAGAAATCTCTCCCTATTATACCAAAAAAAGCAAACCCAGTCGAGTTTGCCTCCTTTGATTATTAATTCAATGAATTGTTGGCCATGATTTCATCAATAAAGCCATATTCAAGTGTTTCTTGGGCGCTCATCCAGTTATCGCGTTCTGCATCTGCGTGAACTTTTTCGATTGACTGACCTGAATTTTCAGCCAAGATTTTTTCCAAGGTATTACGAGTTTTAAGCAAGTGTTCTGCAGCGATCGCCATATCGGTTTGTTGAGTACCACCACCTGTACCACCCATTGGTTGGTGAATCATGTATTCAGCATTTGGAAGCATGAAACGTTTGCCTTTTGCTCCACTTGATGCAATGACCGTCCCCATAGATGCAGCCATTCCCATAACGATGGTTTGGACATCTGCCTTGATAAAGTTCATGGTATCAACGATTGCCAAACCAGCTGAAACAGAACCACCAGGTGTATTGACATAAAGGTAAATATCTTTTGTACTATCTTGGGCATCCAAGAAAAGCAACTGGGCAATAACTGAGTTAGCCATATTGTCTTCAACTGGGCCTGTCAGCATAATGATGCGGTCTTTGAGAAGACGTGAGTAAATATCGTAGGAACGTTCTCCACGGCTTGTTTGTTCAATAACTACAGGAATCATTTATTTCTCCTTTTGAGTTTTAATTTTGTTGGTCAAATGACTGAAGATAAGACTATTATAATATCTAGGTCAAAAAAGGTCAAATTTTTGCTCTGTTTTCATTAGACAGAAACAAAAATTCAACCTCCTTTCGTGACTGGAAATACTTTTCCAAGTCATTCTTCTTTTCAATCTTATTTTGTACCGAACAAGCGGTCACCAGCATCTCCAAGACCTGGAACGATATAACCGTGTTCGTTCAAGCGTTCATCCAAGGCTGCTGTAAAGATTTCTACATCTGGATGAGCTTCTTGAAGGGCTTTAACACCTTCTGGAGCAGATACAAGGCAGACAAATTTGATATTTGATGCGCCACGTTTTTTAAGAGAATCAACAGCCAAGATTGCTGAGCCGCCTGTTGCCAACATTGGGTCTACTACAAAAATTTGACGTTGGTCAATATCTTCAGGCAATTTCACCAAGTACTCAACTGGTTGAAGTGTTTCTTCATCACGGTACATACCGATGTGACCAACCTTAGCAGCTGGAACCAAGCTCAAGAGTCCATCAACCATCCCGATACCTGCACGCAAGATTGGAACGATGGCCAATTTCTTACCTGCCAATTGTTTTTGAACTGTTTTTGTGATTGGTGTTTCGATTTCCACATCTTCTAGTGGAAGATCACGAAGTACTTCATACCCCATCAACATTGCAATCTCATCTACTAGCTCACGAAAAGCTTTTGTAGAAGTATCTGTACGACGCAAGATTGACAATTTGTGTTGAATCAGTGGATGATTAATAACTTCAATTTTTGCCATTTTTGGAATTCCTTCTTTCAATTTATTCTTCTTATTATACCAAAAAACGGTTTAAAAATCTTTCTAAACCATTTATTTTTGATATTTTTTACATTAGATCAGCCTCTTTAAGAGCTGTCTGTACTGTCTCAAGTGGTAAATGAGTCAATTCTGTCCCTTTTTCTTGATAAAGGTATTGGGCATAGTCATCCATTCGATACTGGTTGATATAAACCACGCGCTTGCAACCGACCTGCAATAATTGTTTGGTACAGTTGAGACAAGGAAAATGGGTTACATAGGCTGTAAAACCTTTAGAAACACCACGTTCTGCACCTTGAAGGATAGCATTAACCTCGGCGTGAAGGGTGCGAACACAGTGGCCTTCGATGACCAGACATTCGTGATCAATACAATGCTCGGTTCCTGACACCGAACCATTGTAACCAGTGGAAATAACCTTATTATCTTTTACCAGAATCGCGCCCACTTTGGCACGTTTACAAGTGGAACGATTGGCAATTAGTAAGGCTTGGGCTGCAAAATACTCATCCCATGCTAGTCTTTTTTCAGTCATATCTCTTCTCCTTTTTCTCTATTTTTTAAAAAATGGTAACCGTAAATCCGCTATCTTTTCAGCAGGTACCTTCATGCCATCCTTAATCCATTTTAGAAGGACAGAGACGATGGCCGAGCTCCAGAAGGAATGAAGATAAGAGCTGACACCTTTTGATTTTCCATGGTATTTTTCTAGAAATTCCTGCATGGCTTGGACAAAGATCTTTTCCAGATGGTAATCTAAGGCCAGTTGAATCACTCTGGCTTCCTTTCTTGCTTCTCGGAAAAGGTGAACCCAGACCAGATAAAGGTCTGTCTTTAAATCATAATGATGCAACTGTTCCATAATATTGTGGACAGTTCGTTTAAAGACGCTTTCTAAAATCTCCTCTTTGGAATCATAATTGCGATAAAAGGCCGCACGCGAAACGCCTGCACGTTTGACCAATTCAGAAATACTAATCTTGGTCAGGTCCTTTTTTTCCAAGAGTTGCAAGAGGGCTGTTTCAATAGCTTCTCTAGTTAATAAATTGGATTCTTGGTTTGATTTTCTGAGATTTTCAAGAGACTTTTCAGAGATTCTACGTTCAGACATAACATTTTCTTTCTACTTGTCACAACAGACGGATGAGGCTTTTGTTTCAAGGGCTTTCATGATATAATTGTAAAAAAAGACAGAACCTTTGTCAATGTATAAATGGCAAAGATGGAGAATTTCTATGACTTGGAAGATTATTGCTGACTCTGGTTGTGATTACCGTCAGCTGGCAACACCAGCTATTGACACGACCTTTGTAAGTGTCCCCTTAACCATTCAAGTAGCTGATCAGGTCTTTGTTGATGATGCCAGTCTTGACATTGACCAAATGATGGAAACCATGTATGCAACCGCAGAAGCTTCAAAATCAGCTTGTCCAAGCCCAGATGATTATTTGCGAGCATTTGAAGGAGCCAAAAACATTTTTCTAGTAACCATCACTGGTACTCTTTCTGGCAGCCACAATAGTGCTCAACTGGCCAAGAATATTTATCTGGAAGAACATCCTGACACTAAGATTCATGTAATTGATAGTTTGTCTGCTGGTGGTGAGGTTGACCTACTCGTAGAAAAATTGAATGACTTGATTGACCAAGGCTTATCTTTTGAAGAAGTGGTTGAAGCTATCACCGCCTATCAAGAAAAAACCAAGTTGCTCTTTGTCCTAGCTAAAGTCGATAACTTGGTGAAGAACGGCCGCTTGAGCAAGCTAATCGGTACGGTCGTTGGCCTTCTAAATATCCGTATGGTCGGGGAAGCTAGTGAAACTGGAACCCTTGAATTGCTACAAAAAGCACGAGGACCAAAGAAATCGATTCAGGCAGCATATGAAGAGTTAGTGAAAGCAGGATATGCTGGTGGTCGTATTGTCATGGCCCAACGCAATAACGAGAAATGTTGCCAACAACTTTCAGACCGAATCCGTGAAAATTTCCCACAGGCGGATATTAAAATTTTACCAACCTCTGGTCTCTGCAGTTTTTATGCAGAAGATGGTGGTTTGCTAATGGGATATGAAATTGATTAATTGCATTCTTGACAAGAGGTGACCATCATCTCTTGTTTTTTTGTGGTACAATAGAGCTATGAAACATTTTGATACTATTGTCATCGGTGGAGGACCTGCTGGCATGATGGCTACGATTTCCAGTAGCTTTTATGGTCAGAAAACCCTCCTCATCGAAAAAAATCGGAAACTTGGAAAAAAATTAGCTGGAACTGGTGGGGGACGTTGCAATGTAACCAACAACGGAACTCTAGATGACCTACTAGCTGGAATTCCTGGGAATGGGCGCTTTCTCTACAGTGTCTTCTCCCAGTTTGATAACCATGATATCATTAACTTTTTTACAGAAAATGGTGTTAAACTTAAGGTCGAAGACCACGGCCGCGTCTTTCCGGCCAGCGACAAATCGCGAACCATAATCGAGGCTTTGGAAAAGAAAATCACTGAGCTAGGTGGTCAAGTTTCTACTCAAACCGAGATTGTTTCGGTTAAAAAGGTAGATAAGCAATTTGTTCTTAAATCAGCCGACCAAACCTTCACTTGTGATAAATTGGTTGTCACAACTGGTGGAAAATCCTATCCTTCCACAGGCTCGACTGGTTTCGGTCACGAAATTGCCCGTCATTTTAAGCACACCATTACCGAGCTTGAGGCTGCTGAAAGTCCATTGTTAACAGATTTTCCACATAAGGCGCTTCAAGGAATTTCTCTGGACGATGTAACCCTAAGCTATGGTAAGCATACCATCACTCATGATCTGCTCTTTACCCACTTTGGTTTGTCTGGTCCTGCTGCTCTGCGTATGTCTAGTTTTGTCAAAGGTGGGGAGCTTCTCTCACTGGATGTTTTGCCTCAACTTTCTGAGAAGGACTTGGCTGCATTTCTAGAAGAAAATCGGGAAAAATCCTTGAAAAATGCTTTAAAATCTTTATTACCTGAGCGCTTAGCAGAATTTTTTGTGCAAGGCTATCCAGAAAAAGTCAAACAACTGACTGAAAAGGAACGTGAACAACTTCTTCAGTCTATCAAAGTATTCAAAATCCCTGTTACTGGCAAAATGTCTCTTGCCAAATCCTTTGTCACCAAAGGCGGTGTCAGTCTCAAGGAAATCAATCCCAAAACTCTGGAAAGTAAGCTGGTACCTGGGCTCCACTTTGCTGGCGAGGTACTGGATATCAATGCCCACACAGGTGGCTTTAACATCACTTCCGCCCTCTGTACCGGCTGGGTGGCAGGAGCAAACCCAATCTAAATATACATTACTAAACGGAACAATCCGCCCCAAAAGAAAGGAAGTCCTTTGGAACATATTATCTTGCTAAGGGGAGTGACTCCTAATGGAAAAAATGCTATCCCTAAAATGTCTTATCTAGTAGATATCTTGACAGAAGCTGGTTTTCAACAAGTTCGAACTTATATTCAAAGTGGAAATATTATTCTTGAAAGTAACTTAGCTCTCGAAGAAATACGAGAACAGGTTCATACTCTAATAAAGGAAAAGATTGGAGCCGATCTCAAAATAATCATTAAGAATAAGGATATTTTTAAAAACATTGTCCAAGAAAATCCGTTTGGAGAACACTATCTTTATGACCGTGTACACGTGATTTTTTATCAAGAACCTATTCAAAGTCTCCCTTTAGAAAAATTAAAAATGGATTACGGCGAAGAAGAAATTTGTGTCGGTAACCACTGTCTCTACCTCTATCTCCCTAGAACTGCAAAACAAAAAAAGCTCAATACTAACTATCTTGAAAAGCTTTTCAATGTAGATTTGACCATGCGAAAACTAAATGTGGTAGAAAAATTATTAAGCAAGTAGTACTTGAATTTAGAAAAAATCGGAAGATCACTCCTCCGATTTTATTTTGTCTGAGTTTGGACATAGTGGGCAATCACATCTGATGTGTACTGGGCTGTTCCAGGTCCAAATTTGTCAATGTTTTCCTTAAATTCTGGGTTGTAGACGTAGCCTTTACCGATGTGACCGAATACCTCAATAGAGCAGTCAAATCCATAAGTACGGATGGCTTGCAAGAGTTTGCCTGCTTCTTCTTGGTTTTCAGACGCTGTTATCGGTAGACCAGCTTGAAGATTTTGTGCCAAGGCTCGAAAGACTTGATTGAAGGCAACCGTAGCCTCATCTTCGTGACCTTTTTGGCGTTCAAGCGCTTGGTCCATGACTTCTTGTCCATATTTCTCCACCGCATCCCGGTGGTATTTTTGATGGTCTTGGTAGTTAAATCCAGCAAATTTCTCTTGAATACTCATTTCTCTTTCTCCTTTTTGTTCTTGAATAGTTTTCTGCAAGGTGGAAATCAAGCTATCCAGATGTTCCCTTTCTCGAGTCAAATAGTCCAACTGCCTGGTCAAATGAGGCAATAAATTTGTCCTTTCTTCCTTTAATAGCTCTGCTATCTTTTCTAAAGAAAAACCTAGATACTTGTAATAAAGAATGACCTGAAGGCGTTCCAAATCCTCCTGACTGTAGGTTCGATAGCCGTTTTCCGACTTTAAGGGGACCAAGAGTCCTATCTTATCGTAGTGGTGCAGGGTCTTGACAGAGACACCTGAAAGCTGCGCAGCTTCTTTTATATGGTACATGATTTCCTCCTTACAATGATAGTATAACCCCTCCCCTTAGGTCAGAGTCAAGCATTTTTGCGAAATTTTTTTACTTTATCAAAACGTGAAAATAGTTTTCTTGACAGACCTTAGAAAACATGATAGGATAGTCAAGTCTATCAATAAAAAGAAACGCTCATCTTGAGTACTTATGAGGCTATTTGCCAAGGGCAGTAGCTTTTTCTTTTGTAATACTAATTTTAGGAGTTTAACTATGTCTGAAAAATCGCAATGGGGTTCTAAACTGGGCTTTATCCTAGCGTCTGCTGGCTCAGCCATCGGACTTGGAGCTGTTTGGAAATTTCCCTATATGACTGCTGCTAACGGTGGAGGTGGCTTTTTACTGGTCTTTCTCATCTCCACTATTCTAATCGGTTTCCCTCTCCTGCTTGCTGAATTCGCCCTCGGCCGAAGTGCTGGTGTTTCAGCTATCAAAACCTTTGGAAAACTAGGCAAGAATAGTAAGTACAACTTTATCGGTTGGATTGGTGCCTTTGCCCTCTTTATCCTCTTATCGTTTTACAGTGTTATTGGGGGCTGGATTTTAGTCTATCTAGGTATTGAGTTTGGAAAATTGTTCCAGCTTGGTGGAACGGGGGATTATGCTCAATTATTTACTTCCATCATTTCAAATCCAGCCATTGCCCTCGGAGCTCAAGCAGCCTTTATCTTATTGAATATCTTTATTGTATCACGTGGTGTTCAAAAAGGGATTGAAAGAGCTTCGAAAGTCATGATGCCTCTGCTCTTTATCATCTTTGTCGTCATCATTGGGCGCTCTCTCAGTTTGCCAAATGCCATGGAAGGGGTTCTTTACTTCCTCAAACCAGACTTCTCTAAGCTGACAAGTGCTGGTCTCCTCTATGCTCTGGGACAATCTTTCTTCGCCCTCTCACTAGGGGTTACAGCCATGCTGACCTATGCTTCTTACTTGGACAAGAAAACCAATCTGGTCCAGTCAGGGATTTCCATCGTTGCCATGAATATCTCAGTATCCATCATGGCAGGACTAGCCATTTTCCCAGCCATGTCAGCCTTCAATATCCAGTCTGAAGGGGGACCAAGCTTGCTCTTTATCGTCTTACCTCAACTCTTTGATAAGATGCCTTTTGGAACCATTTTCTACATCCTTTTCCTCTTGCTCTTCCTCTTTGCGACGGTCACTTCTTCTGTCGTCATGCTGGAAATCAATGTGGGCAATATCACCAACCAGGACAACAGCAAGCGTGCTAAGTGGAGTGCCATTTTAGGAATTTTGACCTTTGTCTTTGGAATTCCTTCAGCCCTTTCTTACGGTGTTATGGCGGATGTTCACATCTTTGGGAAAACCTTCTTTGACGCTATGGATTTCTTGGTTTCCAATCTTCTCATGCCATTTGGAGCTCTCTGCCTTTCACTTTTTACAGGCTATATCTTTAAAAAGGCTCTTGCAATGGAGGAACTCCATCTCGATGAAAGAGCATGGAAACAGGGACTGTTCCAAGTCTGGCTCTTCCTTCTTCGTTTCATCATTCCAATCATCATCATCGTGGTCTTTATCGCCCAATTTATGTAATCAAAAAGGACTTGAGTAATGAACTCAGGCCCTTTCTTTTTTATGGATGGCTAACAATCAATTCCAAATCTTGTCCTTCCAGAGTCCAAGCTTCAACATCACTTGGTAGGATAAAGTGGCTACCTTTTTGGATTGGATAGTTTTTTCCGTCAACAGTCAGTTGACCTTGACCAGCCAAGACACTGAATAAGCTGTAGTCAGCTGTCTTTTCGAAGTCAACTTTTCCAGTAATTTCCCACTTGTAAACTGCAAAGAAATCATTGGATACAAGGAGAGTAGAGCATAAATCATCAGCTTTGACAGTTACAGGACGGCTATTTGCAGGCTCACCGATGTTCAAAACATCAATGGATTTTTCAAGATGAAGTTCACGCAAGTTGCCCTTGTCATCCTTGCGGTCAAAGTCATAGACACGATAGGTGGTGTCACTAGATTGTTGGGTTTCAAGAATCAAGATGCCTGCACCGATAGCATGCATGGTGCCACTTGGTACATAGAAAAAATCTCCAGCCTTGACAGGGACTTTGGTCAGCAAGGCATCCCAGTTTTTATCTTCAATTTGTTGACGGAGTTCTTCTTTTGACTTGGCATTGTGACCGTAAATAATCTCTGAACCTTCATCTGCTGCGATGATATACCAACATTCAGTTTTTCCGAGTTCGCCTTCATGCTCTAATCCATAAGCATCATCTGGGTGAACTTGGACACTGAGCCAGTCGTTAGCATCGAGGATTTTGGTCAAAAGTGGAAATACAGGCTCTGGACGGTTGCCAAACAATTCACGGTGTTCTGCATACAAAGTAGCTAGATCTGTTCCCTCAAAACAACCATTGGCAATTTTAGAAACTCCATTTGGGTGAGCTGAGATAGCCCAGTATTCTCCGATTTTTTCACTTGGGATGTCATAGCCAAACTCATCACGTAGCTTGGTACCACCCCAAATTTTTTCTTGCATAACTGATTGTAAAAATAATGGTTCTGACATCATATTCTCCTGTCTGATTTTTCTCCCCTCATTATAGCAAAAAAAGAGTTCCAGTTGAACTCTTTTTCACATCTTATAAAGTAGGGAGAAGATTTTATAAAAATAGTGAACAAATGTGCTCTACTCAATGCTTGCACCATTGCTGGTAATGACATCCTTGTACCAGTAAAAGGACTTCTTCTTGCTACGTTTGAGACTTCCATGACCTTCATTATCTCGATCCACATAGATAAAGCCATAGCGCTTGTTCATTTCGCCTGTTCCAGCTGAAACAAGATCGATACAGCCCCAAGTCGTATAACCAAGCAAGTCAACTCCATCTTGGTAAATGGCATCTCGCATAGACTTGATATGAGATTCTAAGTAAGCAATCCGATAGTCATCTGCTACATAACCATTCTCATCCGGTGTATCCATAGCACCGAGTCCATTTTCTACGATGAACATGGGCTTTTGGTAACGATCCCAGATGGCATTGAGGGTAATACGAAGCCCAAGTGGATCAATTTGCCATCCCCATTCTGAGGATTCAAGATAAGGATTTTTGAGGGAGGCAAAGACATTTCCAGCAGTTAATTCTTTAACTTCTGGATCACCTGAAGCTACTCGACTTGCATAGTAAGAAAAGGAAACAAAGTCAACAGTGTAATTCTTTAACAAATCTAAATCTTCTGTGGTCATTTGAATCTCAATTCCCTCACGCTCCCACTGCTTCTTGGCATAATTTGGGTATTCCCCACGCGCTTGAACATCAATGAAGAAGTAACTCTTGCGGTCTTTCTCCATGGCTGCCCAGTAGTCTCTCGGATGGGCTGTGTTAGGATAGTATTGCCCTGCTGCCAACATACATCCCACCTTGTTTTCTGGGGCAATTTCGTGGGCAATCTTAGTCGCCATGGCTGAAGCCACCAACTCATGGTGGGCCGCTTGATATTTGACCTGTTCTTGATTTTCTCCTTCTTCAAAACAGAGCCCAGCTCCCATAAAGGGGGCATGGAGAATCATGTTGATTTCATTAAAGGTAAGCCAGTATTTGACTAAGCCCTTATAGCGGGTAAAGAGCGTGCGACAAAGTTTTTCATAGAAGTCTAACATCTGACGATTGCGCCAACCACCGTATTTTTCAATCAAGTGCATAGGACAGTCGAAATGCGTGATAGTCACCAGAGGTTGGATTCCATACTTGTGACATTCCTGAAATAAATCCTCATAAAAGGCTAGACCAGCTTCATTTGGCTCCGATTCGTCCCCCTTAGGAAAAATCCGAGTCCAAGCAATGGAAAGCCGATAAGTCTTAAAGCCCATTTCTGCAAAAAGAGCAATATCTTCCTTGTAATGATGGTACATATCAATGGCTTCTTTGGCTGGGTAAAAATAACCCTCCTCAAACGAAAACATCTTTTTCTGACCTGTGATAATGGCTTCACGATCTGGACCAATCGGGACGACATCCACGTTGGCCAATCCACGACCATCTAAATTATAAGCACCTTCACATTGATTAGCTGCCGTAGCACCACCCCAGAGGAAACCCTCTGGAAATTGTAGTCTTTTTGTCATCACTTTACCTCACTTGATTTATTAGTTCTATTATACTAAAAAGGAGACAAAAAGTTTGAAACTATCTGGATAATGATGGGCCTGAGCTGGCTTTTATATTTGATGCAAAAACAAGCAAGAGGTTTAGACTTTTATTATAAAAATGTGAACTATCACAATCATATGATAAGAAAAAGACCGGATTGCTCCGATCTGTTTGATTCATAAAATGTAAAAATGAATAGCTTTTGTCAATGGATGGATTGATTAATCGTCAGTAAGCCGTGGTTAATTATTGCAGCAATATCTTCAAGACCATGCAAAATAAAACTTCCTACAATCAAACCTATAATAATTGAACAGATAATCATGGTCATACAGATTAGATAAATATCCTTTTTTTGCATCTCTTTCCTCCTACTATCTATTCATGGAGATATTTCAATCCCAAGTTCCAGTGAAATAAGAAAATTCACTTACTACAGCTGTTTAAAAAATATTTCTCCTTTCCACATCAGTCTTATTTTCTGCTATTATATTTTTATTATAAGGTTTTAAGAAAGCGCTGTCAAATATTTATATGCAATTGCTTTATATTAAAAAGACCGGATTGCTCCGATCTTTTCAATAGTTCATATTCTCAATTTCTGTTTTAAGAATAGCTAAGGTTAACATCCACTTATTTCATACGATAAAAATCAAGCACTAGACCAGCAGGACCTTTAACTAATAAGGACTCTGTTCCCCAATCGGTTACAGTTGGACCGTTTAAAACCTGGATACCAAGCTCGTTCAACCGTTTGTAGTTCTGGTCTACATCCTCAACATCGATATGAAGAATTATTCCTGACTGAAAATCTTCCAAAGGAATCAAATAATTTTGGGACAACATCAGACAGTGACTGCCAATCGTAAATTGAGCAAAACTGTCATCAACATAATCGGATTTTTTATCCAAAATACGCTCCAATTCAGCACAGACTTGGGGAACATCGGAAACGATAATATCTAATTGATTTAAATTCATTTACTATCCTCCAGAAAAAGACCGGATTGCTCCGATCTTTTCAAGTTTCTCTCTATGAAAATCAAAGAATAAACAAGGCATCGAACCGCAGGCAGTACTGAAGTACGACAAGGTGAAGATAACACAGTTTACATTTGATTTTCGACGAGAGAAATTATTTAATTGCGCGTGATTGCAATCCTTCTTCTTCCAAGAAGAGGCGGAATGGTACGAGTTCTTCTGCTTCGTATTTTTCCTTGAAAGCTTTGATTGCTTCTTCTGAGTGAAGTTTTGGATCCAATTCAAGTACTTCTACTGGAAGTGGACGGTGTTCAGTGATGCGAGCATCGATAACAACAGTTTTACCTTCTTTGCTCAATTTAACAGCTTCTGCAACAACTGCATCGATGTCTTCGATACGGTCAACTGTAAATCCAACAGCTCCTTGAGCTTCAGCGATTTTCGCATAGTCAGCATTAGGGAAGTCGCAACCAAACAAGTGTTTGTTTGTGTCTTCGTATTTGTCCTTGATGAAGGCATATTTACCATTTGAGAAGACAACGTTGATAACTGGAAGGTCGTATTGAACGTTTGTGATAACATCTGGGTAGCACATGTTGAATGCACCGTCACCCATGATGTTCCATACTTGGCGATCTGGATTGTCTTTCTTAGCAGCGATACCACCAGGAAGGGCAATACCCATTGTCGCAAAGAGTGGAGATGTACGCCACATGTTCTTAGGTGTCATGTGAAGGTGACGAGTAGATGTTTGAGTAGTGTCACCTACGTCGATTGAATAGATAGCGTCTTGATCAGCATGTTTGTTGATTGCATTGTAAACTTGATACAATTGCAATTCACCCTCAGTTTTACCTTCGAGTTTGTTCATGTAATCACGCCAGTTTTGGTTATTCTTAACGTTTGCACGCCACCATGGAGTAGATTCAACTGGATTCACTCTGTCAAGGATTGCTTTCGCTGCTTGACCTGCATCACCAAGGATTGAAGCGTCTAGGGCATGACGTTTACCAAGTTTGTAAGGATCGATATCCACTTGGATGAATTTTTCAGTGTTCTTGAATGCTTCGTAAACTTCAGCAAATGGGAAGTTTGAACCAAGGAAAAGAACTGTGTCTGCTTCAAAGACCACTTCGTTGGCTGGTTTCCAACCAACACGGTAAGCAGAACCTGTCAAACCTTCATAGTTCCATTCGAAAGCTTCAAAGTTTTTACCAGTTGTGATGATTGGTGCTTTGATTTTACGTGACAATTCAGTGATCACTTCACCAGCTTTAACACCACCGTAACCAGCATAGATAACTGGACGTTCAGCATTGTTCAAGATTTCAACAGCTTTGTCGATTTCAACTTCGTTCAAGGCAGGAGCGATGAATGAACGTTCGTATGAACCTGAACCGTAGTATGAGTTTTCGTCGATTTCTTGGAAACCGAAGTTTACTGGAATTTCAACAACAGCTGGACCTTTTTTAGAAACTGCAGCACGGCAAGCTTCGTCAATTACTTTTGGCAATTGCTCAGCGTAAGCTACACGTTTGTTGTAGACAGCGATACCGTTGTACATTGGGTTTTGGTTCAATTCTTGGAAAGCATCCATGTTCAATTCGTTAACTGGACGTGATCCAAGGATTGCTAGGAATGGAGTGTTATCCATAGCTGCATCGTAAACACCGTTAATCAAGTGAGTCGCACCTGGACCACCTGAACCAACTGCAACCCCGATTGAGCCGCCGAATTTAGCTTGCATAACCGCTGCAAGAGCACCTGTTTCTTCGTGGCGAACTTGCAAGAAGCGGATATCTTTGTCTTCAGCCAAAGCGTCCATCAATGAGCTGAGTGTTCCTGATGGGATACCGTAGATCGTGTCTACGCCCCATGTTTTCAATACATTAAGCATTGCTGCAGATGCAGTAATTTTCCCTTGAGTCATAATGATAACTCTCCTTCAAATATTTTTAAATCTACTAAAAAAGGTTTCATATAGTTTTTGAAAACGTTTCAGTAAATTTTTACACTACTAATTTATCACATTTATTTTGACTTTACTAAGAATCTGCTCAGAAGTTTTTATTCTCTATTACAGTACAGTTTGAAAACGTTTTTAGTTTCTGTTTTATAATACTCAATGAAAATCAAAGAGCAAACTAGAAAGCTAGCCGCAGGTTGCTCAAAACACAGCTTTGAGGTTGCAGATAAAGCTGACGTAGTTTGAAGAGATTTTTGAAGAGTATAAAAAGCGAGCAAGCCCGCTTTTAGTCTATTTTACTAAAGTTTAGTAAGAGTGAACTAGTCAGAACAGATACAGAACTAAAGGCCATAGCTAGACCTGCCAATTCTGGATTGAGAGCCAGTCCAACACCTGAAAAGACTCCTGCTGCAATCGGAATTCCGGCGACATTGTAGATAAAGGCCCAGAAAAGATTGAGCAGAATTCGATTAAAGGTTTTCTTACTCATGTCAAAGGCACGAACCACACCTAAGAGATTATTGGTTGTCAACACCAAATCTGCTGACTCGATGGCAATATCTGTTCCAGCTCCCATAGCAATCCCCACATCTGCTACACTGAGGGCAGGAGCGTCATTGATACCGTCACCAACAAAGGCTACTTTTCCAGTCGCTTGTAGTTTATGGATTTCATGGGCTTTTTCTTCTGGTAAGACACCTGCAATGACCTCTTCGATTCCGATCTGATCGGCAATAGCACGCGCCACACCTGCATTGTCTCCTGTCAGCATGACTGTTTTAAGACCACGTTTTTTCAACTGACTGATGGCTAGCTTAGCATTTTCCTTAGGAATATCTTGCAGAGCAAGCAAGCCTTTGATTTCATTGTCCACAGCCAAGAACACAACTGTCTTAGCTTCTTTTTCCAGTTCTTCTAGTTTTTCTTGATAAGTGCTAGAAATGTTCATGCCATCCAGCATTTTAGCATTTCCAAGCAGAACTTGTTTTCCATTGATTTGCCCTGAGACACCTTTTCCGTGCAAGGCTTGGAAATTTTCAACAGTTTGAAGCTCAAGTCCAGCTTCACTCGCTTGTTTCACAACGGCTTCAGCCAGTGGGTGTTGAGAAGCTTCTTCCAAGGAAGCTGCCAATCCAAGCACTTCTACTTCGTCGCCGATGATATCTGTGACCACAGGTTTCCCTTCAGTCAAAGTTCCGGTCTTATCAAAGACAATGGTTTGGACTTTCTGGATTTCCTGTAGAACCGTTCCATTTTTGAGGAGAACTCCCATCTTGGCACTGCGACCTGTCCCCACCATAAGGGCTGTCGGTGTTGCAAGTCCCAATGCACAAGGGCAGGCAATAATCAGAACTGCTACTCCATAGAGAAGCGAAGACACAAAGCTCGCTCCAAGCACAACTACACTATCCCTGAGCAAGACGAACCAAACCCAAAAGGTCACAATCCCTAAAATGACAACTGCTGGGACAAAAATCCCTGAAATCTTATCCGTCAAGTCCTGAATCGGCGCACGACTTGTCTGAGCTTTCTTCACAAAATCCACAATCTGAGCCAAAACAGTCTCTGAACCAACTTTTTCTGCCCTAAAAACAAGCGTTCCACTATTATTGATGGTTGAGCCAATCACAGTATCTCCAACTGTCTTGTCCACTGGTAAGCTCTCACCTGTCACCATGGATTCGTCAATACTGGACACACCTTCTACTACAACCCCATCAACTGCAATCTTCTCACCAGGTCGCACCCGAATCAGGTCGCCTACCTTGACTTGGTCCAAGGGGACTTGAACATAGTTATCCTCACGCAAAACTTCTGCTGTTTTAGCCTGCAAGTCCAGTAATTTCTCCACAGCTTGGGAAGTATTTTTCCGCATTTTCTCCTCAAAAACGGCTCCCATAAGAACGAAGAAGAAGATAAATGCAGCACTTTCAAAGTAAACGGGGAGGCCAGCGAAGAGGGCAACTAAGCTATAGCCATAGGCCACTAGAGTTCCCAGCGCAACCAAGGTATCCATGTTGGCATTGTGCTTTTTAAAGCTGGCCCAAGCACTCTGGATATAAGTCCCACCTGCTACTAGCATAATTGGTGTTGTGGCTAGAAAGGTGCCCCAACGCATGACTTGGTGACTAATTCCTCCTGTCGACATCCCAATCATGAGGATCACAAGAGGCACAGTAAAGATACTAGTGATCCAAAAACGCTGTAAAAGTGATAGAGATTTTCGAGTCTTCTCAACGACTGTATAGCTTCCTTTTTGCATCTTCATGCCACAAGAAAATTCATGTTGGCCTAATTCTTGAGGGGTAAAACGAATTGTTTTCTCTTCGTCTACGCCGATTGGCTCTAAGATGCCTTCTTCTTCAAAAAGAATTTCCTTATAACAGTTTGAAGGAGTAGCACGATGAAAAGTAATCTCAGCTGGAATTCCCTTTTGAAGCTGAATATGGGCTGGATGATAGCCTTTTTCAGCTCGAATACGAATTTTTTGAACACCATTTTCAAGACTCGCTTTTACAATTTCAGTCATATCATTCTCCTATTCTACAATCATCTTACCGTGCATCATATTCATGCCACAAGAGAAACCATACTCTCCAGCCTGCTCAGGCGTGATTTCCACTATATACTCTTCCCCCATAGGCAAGTCCGCATGTACACCAAAGTCTGGAAAAACAATTTGATCCAGACAGGGTGAAGGATCCTTGCGGTCAAAGACAATGCGGGCTGGCACTGATTTCTTGAGGATAATCAACTCAGGAGTATAACCCCCCATGACCTCCACTCGAATCTCTTGGTAGCCGTTTTTTTGCTGGGCTTTTTGTCCAGATTTTTCAGGCTTTTTGAAAAACCAAAACCAGATAAAGGCGATAAGAGCAATACACACAATGGTTACAATACTATTTAACATGACGTCTCCTTTACATACAATTACATCTTACTTCTGTTACAGCACTTGATTTCTTCTTAGAAATCGCAGCTTCCAAGTCAGCCAAGTCAGCCTGAGTAAAATCACATTCAGCAATCAAATCAGCCAACAAGTTCTTAATGCTACGAGAACAAACCTTGTCCTTGATATCTTGGACAAGCAAATCTCGACTTTGGTCCAAAGTTAAAAGGGCTGAATAGACAAAGGACTTGCCTTCTTTTTTCCTCGTCAGGCACTCTTTCTCAACCAAACGAGCCAAAAGAGTCTGAATGGTCGACTTGGACCAGTCGAACCGCTCCGCCAGAACCCTAATCAAATCCGTACTGGTCTGCTCTCCTTGCATCCAAATAATCTTCATGACCTGCCATTCTGCATCTGAAATCTGCATAATCACACCTCCTAAATCTACATTTGTCGATTACAATTATTAGTATACTTCAAAAATCTACATTTGTCAATTATAAAATTAATCTTTTCTTTGAAAAATTGAATTTTAACCATTTGATAAAGGATTTTCAGTCAAATCTTACTATATAAACTATAAAAATATGCTATACTAAAGAAAAAAGAAAACAACCACTAGGGGTGCGTAAAGCTGAGATTAACGACTGTTAGACCCTTTGACTCAATCTAGGTAATGCTAGCTGATGGAAGTGGAAATGATAATGGGGACTAGCAGTCTTCTATTGCCTTCCTGAAACAGACTAGCTTGTTCTTAAGAATACAAACTTCAGTTGGTTGGGAGGTTTTAGATGACTTATTTACCCGTTGCTTTGACCATTGCAGGGACTGACCCTAGTGGTGGTGCTGGCATTATGGCTGATTTAAAGTCGTTCCAAGCTAGAGATGTCTATGGAATGGCCGTTGTGACCAGTCTTGTCGCTCAAAATACCAGAGGTGTTCAATTGATTGAGCACGTTTCTCCTCAAATGTTGAAAGCCCAATTGGAGAGTGTCTTTTCGGATATTCCACCTCAGGCTGTGAAAACTGGAATGTTAGCGACAACAGAAATTATGGAAATTATCCAACCCTACCTAAAGAACCTTGATTGTCCCTACGTCCTTGATCCTGTTATGGTCGCTACGAGCGGGGACACTCTGATTGATACCAGTGCCAGAACCTACCTAAAAACAAACCTGCTTCCACTAGCAACCATCATCACACCCAATCTTCCTGAAGCTGAAGAGATTGTTGGTTTCTCAATCCATGACCCCGAAGACATGCAACGTGCCGGTCGCCTAATTTTAAAAGAATTTGGTCCTCAGTCTGTGGTAATCAAAGGTGGGCATCTCGAAGGTGGTGCCAAAGACTTCCTCTTTACCAAGGATGAGCAATTTGTCTGGGAAAGCCCACGGATTCAAACCTGTCACACCCATGGTACTGGATGTACCTTTGCTGCAGTGATTACGGCTGAACTAGCCAAGGGTAAAACCCTTTATCAGGCAGTTGATAAGGCCAAGGCCTTTATCACAAAAGCCATCCAAGACGCCCCTCAACTCGGTCATGGTTCTGGTCCAGTCAACCATACAAGCTTTAAAGATTAAAAAAACTCTCTAGTTCCTACTTTAAGGGAATTAGAGAGTTTTTATACTCTTCGAAAATCTCTTCAAACGACGTCAGCTTTATCTGCAACCTCAAAGCTGTGCTTTAAGCAACCTGCGACTAGCTTCCTAGTTTGCTCTTTGATTTTCATTGAGTATTAATTAGAAAATAATGTCATCCAACTTTGTTAAAAAGGCTTGCGTTTTTGCCTCTATATCTTCTGCTTGCATCAGATCGCGTACGACTGCTACTCCAGCTATACCCGTGCCGATAAGTTGATCAATATTCTCTGATGTCAAGCCGCCAATAGCAACTACTGGAATGACGACCCTTTGGCAAATTGTCTTCAAGGTTGAAATCAGGGTGATAGGCGCATTTTCCTTGGTTGTAGTCGGGAAAATGGCTCCTGTCCCTAAGTAATCCGCCCCTCCTTCTTCTGCCTCAAGGGCTCTTTTTACAGTTTTAGCTGTAACACCGAGGATTTTTTCAGGGCCCAAGACTTGTCGGGCAACCGAAACTGGTAGTTCATCGTCTCCGATATGCAGACCTGCAGCATCGACTGCAAGACAAACATCCAAACGATCATCGATAATCAAGGGTACCTGATAGGCATCTGTTATTTCCTTGACTTGTTTTGCCAGTTGATAATATTGATTGGTTGTGAGATTTTTTTCTCGTAGCTGGACTATGGTAACCCCTGAACGGCAGGCCGTCTCAACCTTTTCAAGAAAACTTTCCAAGGAATCTTGGTAGCGGTTGGTTACCAGATACAGTCTAAGCGCCTCTCTATTCATAAACGTCTCCTTTGATGGCATCTAGCCAATTTTCATCCCTTTTGAGGAGCGAAAGCTGATTGAGTACTTGGTAACGAAATTCTTCCAATCCCATTCCTTGAACAACTATTCTCTCAGCAGAAATATTAAGATAAGAAACCGCTAGGCAAGAAGCTTCAAAGGCAGTCTTTCCTTGGCTGAGAAAAACAGCTGTCAAGGCTCCAACCAAGTCTCCTGTCCCTGTTATCCAGTCTAATTCTGCACAGCCATTTCCAAATACAGCAACTTGATTCTTCGAAACGATGAGGTCCTTGGGGCCAGTAACTAAGAATGACATACCAGGATAGGTCTGACACCAGTCTTTCAAGACTTGAAGCAAATCATCAGTTTCTTGATCTTTAGCACTCGCATCGACCCCAACTCCGTGGTGTTTTAAGCCAGCAAGACTTCGGATTTCTGACATGTTTCCTTTAAGGACCGTAGGTCTATAGTCTAAAAGGTCTCTAACTAAAGTCTTCCGAATGACTGAGGCTGTTACACCAACCGCATCTACTACCATTGGAAGAGAAACTTGAGCTGCATAAGAAGCTGCCATACGGATTGCTTTTTCCTTCTCAGCAGACAAATGTCCCAAATTGATGAAGAGTGCCTGGCTTTGCTTAGTAAAATCAAGAACCTCACGAGGGTCATCTGCCATGACAGGTTTACATCCTAGAGCCAAAATCCCATTTGCCAGCATTTCACAAGAAATCTCATTGGTAATACAGTGAATGAGGGAAGTCGTTTCCAGAGGAAAAAGATTTGTAAATGCCTGCATCAGTCTATCCTTTCACCAAAGAAATATCCCTGAACTTTTTTAAAGAATTCCTGCTTGATTAAAAATCGAAAGGCAATAAAGGAAATCGCTGTACCAATCAAGGTTGCTCCGAAAAATCGAGGAGTATAGATAAACCAGCTAAGCTTAGCGGCCGATCCTGTAAAGAGTACCATAACAGGATAGGAAACAATAGAACCAATAATACCTGTTCCCAAAATTTCTCCCAAGGCAGAAAAGTAAAATTTTCGACCATACTTATAAAAGAGACCTGCTAGAAGGGCTCCAAAAGTCGCTCCTGTTAGAGCTAAAGGCGGAATTCCTTGAGTCGTCATACGGATAAAGGCTGTCACTGTAGCCATAGCCAAGGCATAAACAGGTCCCATCATGATTCCTGCTAGAATATTGACTACACTGGACATCGGTGCCATTCCCTCAATCCGAAAGATAGGCGTAAGGACTACATCAAGGGCAATCATCATGGATAAAATGGTTAATTTGTGAACTTGTAATTGGTGCTTTCTCATGTTTCTATTCTTCTCCTGTTTCTAAAGACTGTAAATCGCTCTTCCATGTCTGGTGTTGATAGGCCATTTCCCAAAACTTAGCTTCCATATGAACACTGATGTGGAAGGCATCTAGCATTTTGTTTCTGTCTGTCTCATCACTTTCTCGATAGAGTTGATTGATCAGAGCCTCTTCCTCTCTGATCTGCTGCTCTAACTCATCCGTAATATACGTTTCAATCCATTGTTGGTAGAGAGGATTTGGTGATGGTTTAAGATTAAGTGATTTGCCTATATCATGATATAGCCAAGGACAAGGCAGCAAGCTCGCAAAAGCAATACCCAAGTTTGGCTCTGCAAATTGCCGATAAATGTGAGAGATATAATGATAGCAGGTTGGAGCGATTGGATGCTCATCCATTTCCCGATTGCTGATTTCCAATTCCTTGAAAAATTGTTGGCGGATAAATAACTCACCTTCCACTAGACTCTGAGCATTTTGTTTCAAGAGTCTTTTCATCTCTTGGTTTGAAGTCTTATCAGCCAAGAGGTGATAGGCTTCTGAGAAGGCCTTCAAATAGTAGGCATCCTGAATCAAGTAATAGCGAAAGATGGACAGATCTAAATTTCCCTCTTGTAACTGTAATACAAAGGGATGATGAAAGGAGGCCTGCCAAGCTTCCTTGGATAATTCCATCGCAATATCTGTAAATTCCATAATAACTCCTTTATAAAAATAGACTGGTTTGAAGCAATAAAAAGAACAGCAGGTAGATGAATATTGTCCTTTGAGGAATATAAAAAGTCCGATAGCGATTCTCCACCTGTTCATGTTCGTCATATCCATGCGCCGACAAGGCTCTCAGGTAAAGATGGCGCCACCTAAAGACTGTCATCAGAACCTTGCTGTAAATCAAGGGCGACCAAAAATGTAGTTCTTGACCGCGTAATAAGCAAGCTTCCTTGAGGGACTTGATTTCTTGCTGAATAAGGGGAAAGGAATTGAATACCACAATCAAGGCATAGGCCCAAGAGCGTGATAACCCCTTTTGAGCCAAGTACAAGAGAAGCTCTTTTAGGGAAATAGAGGAAACAAAAACAAGACCAATACAAACGGTCACAAAGGCCCTCGTTCCAAGCATGACTGCCTGCGAAGCATCTCCGTGTAACTGAACTGCCCAGTAGTTGGCCAAGGATGGCAAAATGGCGAGCAGAATCATCCAAGCCAATACTTTAAATCGACGGTAATAGAGCATAAAGAGAATACAAAATGCAACTACCGAGAGATTAAGAGCAATCGAAGGAATGAAAGATGTTTCCAGCGATAAAATTAGCAAGAAGAGACTGATAATTGGTGTCTTAGTTGCTACTTTGACCATACTATCTCACCTCCCCTTGGGTATTACTACTCTGAGATGTGAGTTGTTTGGTAATTGTCACTTTTTTCACATGACTGAGACCCTGACTAGTCATCTCAATCCAATAATCAACCACAGAGATCAAGGGATCTAAACGATGGCTAATGATCAGAAAACATCTTCCTTGATTTCTATCCTCCAACATCCACTGACAAAAATAATGGCAGGCTCTATCATCCAAACCAGCAAAAGGTTCATCTAGTAAAATCACAGAAGCCTTGCTGGTCAAGATAGTCAAGAGCTGAAGAATCTTTTGCTGACCACCACTTAGTTGATAGGGGCTCTTATCGAGTGCCTGCTCCAGATCAAAATATCGTAAAGCTTGGAAAATGCGCTGATTTCTTTCAGAATCAGGTCCATCTAATTGTAGCTCTTCTCGCAGACTGGCTCTGATAAACTGCTTCTCAGCTTCCTGAACAACACCCGTCAGGTCACGATACAAACTCTTTTTCTTTTTCAGGACTGTCCCCCTCCAGGTAATGCGCCCCTTATACTTTTGAAATTGAAGAATAGACCGAAAGAGGGTTGATTTCCCGACACCATTGTCACCTAGGATACAGGAAATCCCTTGGTAAAATGTAAAATCAGCAATCGAAAAGAGGGAGCACTTATCCAGCTCACAAGTCGTTCGGTCCATATGGAATAGCTCTGGGCTAGAAGCAACTTCCTTTGAAACAGCCTGTGTCATCTCAGAGGTAGGGATTTGAAACACTTCCCTTAGTTGTCCATCTCTTAGCTCCACCATATAGTCGATATAGGCTTCATAATCAGATAAATCATGGTCGCACAGGATGACTGCCTTCCCATTAGAGGCTAACTCTTTTAGAATCTCCAATATCTCTATCCTACTCTTGCGGTCAATGGAAGCGAAGGGCTCATCCAAGAGATAGACCCTGGGATTCATAGCAAAGAGAACTGCCAGTGCAGCCTTTTGCTTTTCTCCACCTGATAAGTGATGAATTGGACGGTGCAAAATCGCCTTGCAGCGACATTGCTGGACTACCTCTGCTATTTTTGAATCAATTTCCTGAACGGGATGGCCGATATTCTCTAGGGTAAAAACCAGCTCCTCAAACAAGTTCTCCATAGTAAATTGATGATTGGGATTTTGAAATAGAATCCCAACCGTCTGGATACGTTCGATGATAGAAAGCTGACTGACCTCGCTCCCATTTATCAGGACTTGACCGCTATAGGGAAAAGAACTGACTTGGGCAATCATTTGAAAGATACTAGATTTCCCTGAACCACTGCTCCCAACTAACAAGGTAAAGGCTTGCGCATGAAAAGTAAAATCAAGCGGCTCAGAGAAGATTGGGGACTGAATCGCTCGTAGTTCCAGCCCCATCTATGCCTTGCCCCCAGCTGCAAACTGATGATAAAGTTTGACAATGGCACGAACCAAGATGGTACAGAAGAAAAAGACGGAAATAAAACGTACTACAAGCAAGGAAAGGACAAAAGGAAGGGAGAAGGCGTAGTAACCTAACTTAATGTATTCATAGACAAAGCTAACAAGCGTAATCCCAATACTATTAGCAGTTAGAGAGAGCCAACTTTCATAGCGATTCTTGGTTACGATAAAACCAAGTTCACTTCCCAAACCTTGAACCAAGCCAGACAAAAGGGCACCTAGACCGAATTGGCTACCATAAAGGACTTCAGCAAGCGCAGCTAGCACTTCACCAATCGTTGCACTTCCGACTCTTGGAACAAAGATGGCCGCAATGGGTGCAGCCATACACCAGAGACCAAAGAGGATTTCATTGGCAAAGGCCTGCAAACCAAGAGGGGCTAGAATCAGAGTGAGGATATCAAACAGATAACCTGAACCCACAAAAACGCCACCAAAAAAGATAGACAAGAAAGCAAGTAAAATAACATCTTTTAACTGCCATTTTTTCAACATAAAAAACTCCTTTTTTAAAGAAAAGTGGGGTATTCAAGGTGAGCTACCGAAAGGATTAATGTCCAGCCTATCCTCTTTTGATAAACAAAAAAACTCCAATTACAATCAAGAATTAGAGTTTAGCTTACAAGATTAGACAGTTCTTTTCGACATACGAAAAAAACCTTTTCACATTTCCCTTCGCCAGTATTAACTGTATCAGGTTCAATGGGTATCATCTCAGCCTAAAGCACCCCAAATGTCTTTATTATTTAATTACTGTGCTAGTATAACAGAAATTGAAAGCCCTAGCAAGATATTTGACTGGAAAATATATTTATATATTTTGTTTGTTGATTCTTTTAATCTACATAAAAGGATTGAATTTATCCTATAATTCATAGCCAATATCAAAAAAGGCTAATTCTAAAGCAACCGCTTGATTCCAACGTTCCTGAAGTTCTGTCAAATCCTCTCTACCTTTCCCAACACGATTGAGTTCGTCAACCAGAAATTGAACCCACTCTGTAAAGAAAGAACCTCTGTGGAGATTGATCCATTCCGAATGAATATAGGCTTCAGGTAGAGCCAAATCTTTAGAACCCCAGTCTAAATAGAGACCTTCTGCAATGACCAACATGACCAAAAGATGGGCATAATCTGATGATGACACAGCAGAATACATAAGCTCCTGAAAGGCTTTTGTTACAGGGTGTAAGGTCACTTCCAGATAGTCATTCTCTGCTACTTTTAACTCTTTGAAAGCCTTTTGGAAATAACCGTCTTCATCTGCTTCAAGAAAACCTAGTTGCTTGGCAAAACGAAGCTTGGATTCAAGCTGGTCTGCGTGGGCTACGCAAGCACCCAGCATGGATAAGAAGGCATCAAAGAAGTGATAATCTTGAATCAGGTAGTCTTTTAAGACCTTATTCTCAATTGTTCCCGCAAAAAGTTCCTGAACAAAACGATGATTGATTGCATCCTTCCAATCCTTCTGACTGCTTTTTAATAATTCTCCAACAGTAAAACCTGGTTCAAATGCATAGTCTTGTGTTTCCATATTTATTTTTCCTTTCTTTACTCCTTAGTAATCAATAAAATATCAAGAGATACCAAGCAAAATCGTAATTCCACCTGATACTTTTAAAGAACATCGAGGGAATTTGCAGAGAGCTACCTAAACAAGCCTATCCAGCTTATATAAACAAAAAAACTCCAATTACAATCAAGAATTAGAGTTTAGCTTACAAGATTAGATCGTTCATTTCGCCATACGAAAAAACGTTTCACATTTCCCTTCGCCAGTCTTAACTGTATCAGGTTCAATGGGTATCATCTCAGCCTAAAGCACCCCAAATGTCTTTATTATTCAATTACTGCACCAGTATAGCAAAAAATGAAAGCCCTAGCAAGATATTTGATTAGAAAATATATTTATATTGTTTTTTTATGGTGATTTATTCTTCCTATAGTCGAAGAAAAACCTCCACATCAAGTGGAGGCAAGCTGTTTTATCAATACAATTTTAAGTCGCGTGGGTCAACTGGGAAGGTTGGGTTGTATGGGTTATGACGAAGTTTAAAGTGTTTAACATCTTCAATAGTCTGAGTTCCAGACAACTGCATAACTGTCTTCAATTCCGCATTCAAGTGTTCAAAGACTTGACGCACACCTACACTACCGCCGAGAGCTAAGCCATAGATAACCGGGCGACCAATAGCTACCAAGTCTGCTCCTGAAGCCAAGGCTTTAAAGACGTGTTGACCACGACGAATACCTGAGTCAAAGACGATTGGCACACGTTTGTCAACTGCTTCTGCTACTTCTTGAAGTGAGTCAAAGGCAGCTGGTCCACCATCGATTTGGCGACCACCATGGTTGGTTACCCAGATACCAGAAGCACCTGCAGCAAGCGAACGTTCAACATCCTCACGGCATTGTGGTCCCTTGACATACACAGGAAGTCCTGAGTATTCAGCGATAAATTCTACATCACGTGGAGACAAGCGTTGTTTAGCTGATTTGTAAACAAAGTCCATTGATTTGCCAGCACCTTCTGGCAGGTATTCTTCAACAATCGGCATGCCAACTGGGAAGACAAAACCATTACGCTTGTCGACCTCACGATTGCCTCCTACAGTCGCATCTGCTGTCAAGACAATCGCTTTATAACCTTCAGCCTTCACACGGTCCATGATGTGGCGGTTGATACCGTCATCCTTACTAAAGTAAAATTGGAACCAGTGAGGTGTCCCTTGAAGAGCTTCCGTAATTTCTGGAAGATCAACAGTAGAGTAAGAACTAGTTGTGTAAAGAGAACCAAACTCATGCACACCACGCGCAGTAGCCACTTCACCTTGTTCATTTGCCAATTTATGAGCTGCAACAGGCGCCATAATGATTGGTGAAGACAATTTTTCACCAGCAAATTCAATCTCTGTACTTGGATTCTCTACATTGCAAAGCGTATGCGGAACGATGAGTTTGTGGTTAAAGGCACGAATATTCTCACGTAAAGTGAAAGTATCTTCCGCCCCACTAGCGATATAGCCAAATGCTGCTTTAGGAATAACTTGTTGCGCCATTGGCTCCAAATCATAGGTATTGATGAAATCTACATGACCTTCTGCATTGCTTGTTTTGTATGACATAAAATGTCCTCCTTAATAAGTAAGCGTTTACTTTGTATATTACAAAAATATCTTAACTCTTTTTTCAAAACTTTTCAAATATTTTGTTTGGAAATTTCATACTTTCAATCTTTTTACAGAGATAATTAAAAATGATAAACTTTCTTAAGTTATGGAAATTCAACTAATCTTTTCATTTTCTAGTATAAAAAAGAAATCAGGTAATCCTAGTGACTACCTGATTTTCTATGTTTTAAACATTTTGCCAATTTTCTTGGTCTTCTTTAAATCGTTTTAGAAGATCGAGGCCTTCTGGTGTGATATAGCCTTCTTCTTGGGCTAGGTTAATCAATTCACTGTAGTTAGAAAGCGTCACAAGTTTGACACCTGCATCTGAGAAGTTCTTATCTGCTTTTGGCAATTGGTAGCTGAAAATCGCTACTACTCCAAGCACATCTGCTCCTTCGCGTTTAGCGGCTGCTACGGCCTCGAGAACAGAACCACCTGTTGAAATAAGGTCTTCAACCACTACCATCTTTTGCCCCTGAGCTACGCGGCCTTCAATTTGGTTACCAGCTCCGTGGTCTTTTGGTTTGCTACGGATGTAGGCAAATGGCAGGTTCATCTTGTCAGCAATGATGGCTCCGTGAGGAATCCCTGCTGTCGCAGTTCCTGCAATCACCTCAACCTCAGGAAAAGCTTCTTTGATAGCTTCCACAAAGCCATTTTCAATTAAGGTACGAGTTTCTGGATAGGCTAGTGTCACACGGTTATCCGTGTAAATCGGTGACTTGATACCAGATGCCCAAGTAAAAGGCTCCTCTGGTTTGAGGTAAACGGCTTGAATTTTCAAGAGGTGGCTAGCGATATCTTTAGCAAGTGTCATGGTATTCTCCTTTTATTTTTCTAATCTAGTTCTTTAATTCCAGTCCTGTGTCCATTCATCCTTGATAGCATGATAAGCTGCAACAGGATCCTCAGCTTGGGTAATGGGACGTCCCACTACGATATAGTCACTGCCGATTTGATAGGCATCAGCAGGTGTCATGACTCGTTTTTGATCTCCAACCGCAGCTCCGGCGGGACGAATGCCCGGTGTCAGACAGATAAACCTTGGATTGGTGGCCTGCTTGATGAGTTGCACTTCCTGAGCCGAGCAAACGACACCATCCAAGCCCGCTTCAGCTGTCTTCTTGGAATAATGTATCACAGACTCTTGCAGGCTAGTTTGGATATTTTGAAAATCCTGCATCTGGTCTTCTGATGTTGATGTGAGCTGAGTGACAGCGATCAATTTGGCTTGACTTCCAAGACCTTCACGCGCCGCCTTCATCATCTCTACACCACCAGCTGCATGAACATTAGTCATATCCACACCAAGCTGAGACAGGACCTTCATAGCTGATTTGACTGTATTGGGGATGTCATGCAACTTGAGATCCAAAAAGACACTGTGCCCCAGGCCTTTCAAGTAAGACACAATCTCAGGCCCCGTTGCGTAATAAAGCTCCATCCCTACCTTAAGATAAAGGCTTTCTTCTGCTGGAAAAAGAGCTAAGAATTCCTTGACCGCCTCAAAACTAGGAAAATCAAGAGCAATAACTGGACGATGTTCTCGCATAGGTTTCTCCTTTTACCTTTGCTAGTGAGAGAGTCTGGCCACAAGAAGGCACGAAAAAAGGAACCTGCCAACAGCAAGGTTCCACGAAAAATGGGTAGTCTCCACCCTTTCACCGTCTAACCTTAGCTGCCTCTCTGGACTGCTTTAAAGGTTTTTTACTATTCTATTATTTCTACTAGCACTTGTCAAGTAAAAACATGGTCACTAAAGAGCTGATAGAAGAAACGCTAAACCTAGCGACGCGATGAACGCCGGGTTGTTTGGTTTTGATTGCCCTCTTCCTCCAGCTTTTTCCTTTCCTCTTCTAGTTTATTCTGCTGTTCTTCCAGTCTTTTCTTCTCTTCCTCTTTTTGTTTCTTCTCCGCTTCCTTAGCCTCTTGTTTGGCTTTTTCCTCAGCTTCCATAATTAATTTATCCGCCACAGTGTAACTGTAAATTCCAGCTTCCATGTCAATCACACTCGGTTCTGACAATTGTGGCTTAATCTTACTATAGTAAGGCAGTTTCTTACTCATTTCAGATAGAGGAACCAAGACCTCGTCCGAATCATTCATAGTCAATCGAATTAAATCAGAAGTCACCTTGCTTGGGGCTAGTTCCACCTTTTGGATAGCCGACTTGAGTTCAGGGCTAATTTGAGAAAGTTCTGAGGTAAAGGTCTTGATTTGTTCGCTGTCATTAAAGAGAACTGATATATAAGTTTCTGGCAGACTGACCAAGCTCACAGAACTGGTCTCTAGCTGACCGCTTGAAAGGATTGGATAATGGCTTTCTCCAGAAACATAGTAGGCCACAATATCGTATTCCTTAACCTTGATAGTAAACTTGGTTGGAAATTGATAAACAAGTTGAGCTGATTCAACCCAATAATTAGACTTAATCTGCTCTTCATATTTTGTCTTATCTAGCAGAAGGTTAATCGTATAATCCGAATCCTGAATGCCTGAAGCCTGTCGAATATCATCAGCTGTAGTTTGCACTGTGCCCTCAACACGAATATCCTTCATGGTCGCATAAGGACTGAGCAAGTATGCAGAGACAACCAATAAAAGCAGACTGAGAAACAAAATCGAGATAGCCCGCCAGATATGGACTCCTGGAATTTTCGGTTTGACCGGTTTTTCCTTTACAGGCTTTTTCTCTATTTTTTTATCCCGTTTATCCTCTTTCTCTGTCTTTTTAGACTTTGGTTCTTCTTTGGCTACTTCTTTTTTGACGTCTTCTGACTCTTCTGCTTTTTCTTTTGCATCTTCCTTGGTTGATTTTGAGTCTTTTGGATCAGATTTACTCTCTTGCTCCTCAGTTGCATCTGACTTTTCAGATTTTGAAGCCATTCGAGCTTGTCTTTCCTTTTCCTTCTCCTCAGCTAGGGCCGCCTCTTCTTCAGCCTTCTTTTTTAGATATTCTTGGTTTCGTTTCTGCCATTCTGATAACTCTTTAAATTCTTCGAGGATTTCTTTGCCCTCATTTTTCTTATCTTTTGACATTTACTTTCCTTATGATAAATCTTTTTTCAATAGTTGATAAAAATCTGCTAGAGATTTCAATTCCTTAGAAGACTTCATCTTGGCTTGATAGTCTTCCTTGTTACTTAGTAAGTGAGAAAACTTCTCTTCCAAACTATCCAAGGTCAAATCGCTTTCTTGAAGCTCTTCTGCATAGCCTTTTTTTACAAAGTAGGCTGCATTTTCAATCTGGTCACCACGACTAGCTTCACGACCAAGTGGCACAATAACATGCAATTTTGCCATCGCTAAGAGCTCAAAAATCGTATTGGCACCACCTCGTGTCACAACAATATCAGCCAATTCCATCAAGGGTTGATAGAGATTGGTCACATAGTCAACACGAAAAAGATTTTGGCTCAATTCGTTCAGGCTAGAATCTCCAGTTAAATTGATAATATTGTAGCGCTCTGTCAGTTCTTTCTTATGGTCTGTCACCAATTGGTTAAAGACACGAGCACCTGCAGAACCACCGACAAACAATACAGTTGGCAATTTAGGATTAAAGTGAGTTTGAATATCTACCAATTCATCTGGTTCTGGATTTTTTTGATCTGAAACCTTGGTCACTGCTCCCACATGCTCAACCTTAGTCAAACTTGAAGCTTGCTCAAAGGTTGAATACATCTTCGTCGCAAATTTATAGGCGATTTTATTGGCCAAGCCCATAGATAGGTCAGATTCGTGAATAAAGACAGGCACTCCTGACACACGCGCAGCGATAACAGGCGGTACTGAGACAAACCCTCCCTTTGAAAAAAGAGCCTGTGGACGAAGTCGTAACATGATAAAGAGCGACTGGACAATTCCCCAGCCAACTTTAAAGACGTCCAGCATATTTTGCCAAGAGAAATAGCGACGCAATTTTCCAGTCGCAATGGAATGAAAGGTGACATCTAGACCCGATTTGAGGATTTCTTGGTGTTCGATGCCACGTTTATCTCCGATATAGTGGACTTCCCATCCATCTTCGATGAACTTGGGCATTAACAAAAGGTTGAGGGTAACGTGTCCAACCGTCCCTCCACCTGTAAAGACAATTTTTTTCATATTATTCCTTTAACTCCGCTACTGTGTCGATAAAGAGGTCGCCACGTACTTCAAAGTTAGCGTACATATCCCAGCTGGCATTGGCAGGACTGAGAAGGACTACATCTCCTTGAGTCGCAAGTTCATAGGCCTTGCGGGTCGCATCTGCAATATCAGTCGCATCCACATAAGACACACCAGCCTTGTCTGCTGCCCGTTTAACACGTTCTGCAGACTGACCAAGGATAACCATCTTCTTGAGTCCAGTAATGTCTGGTACCAATTCGTCAAACTCATTACCACGGTCCAAACCACCTGCAATCAAAATGACCTTGCTGTTGTCAAATCCTGATAAGGCTTTTTGAGTAGCCAAGATATTGGTTGACTTACTATCATTATAGAATTTGACACCTTTGATTTCATCCACAAATTGGAGACGGTGTTTGACACCTCCAAAGGATGAAAGAGTTTCTTTGATGGTTTGGTTATCCACACCACGAAGCTTGGCTACAGTAATAGTCGCAAGGGCATTTTCCACATTGTGGCTACCTGGAACACCGATTTCATTCGCTGCCATGACAACTTCCCCACGGAAGTAAAGTTTACCATCTTCTAGATAAGCTCCATCAACCTTTTCCTGTGTTGAAAATGGTACAACTGTAGCTTGTGTTTTAGTAGCCAATTCTTTTGCCAAGTCTTGGTTAAAGTTCAAGACAAGGAAATCAGCTGCTGTCATCTTGTTTTGAATATTCCACTTGGCTGCTACATATTCCTCAAATGACCCATGATAATCGATATGAGTTGGCATGAGGTTGGTAATAACCGCAATCTCTGGATGGAATTCTTGAACTCCCATGAGTTGGAAAGAAGAAAGCTCCATGACAAGCGTGTCCTTGTCTGTCGCAGTTTGGGCCACTTGACTAGCTGGATAGCCGATATTTCCTGATAAAAGACCATGTTGTCCAGCAGCAGTCAAAACTTCCCCAATCATAGTCGTTGTGGTTGTTTTACCGTTCGAACCTGTGATACCGATAATTGGCGCTTCTGAAATCAAGTAAGCCAATTCCACCTCAGTCAAGACTGGAATCCCCTTGGCCAAAGCCTTTTCAATCATGGGATTGCTGTAGGGAATGCCTGGATTTTTCACCATAAGGGCAAACTCTTCATCCAAAAGTTCCAAAGGATGACCGCCTGTGATGACCTTGATCCCTTCTTCCAGCAAACTTTGCGCAGCTGGATTGTCCTCGAATGGTTTCCCGTCATTTACTGTCACAATGGCACCCAGCTTATCCAACAAACGAGCTGCAGATTCACCTGACTTGGCTAAACCTAAAACAAGGACTTTCTTATTTTTAAATTGATCTATTACTTTCATGTCTCGAACTCCATTTCTACTCTTACTATTTTACCATTTTTATGGAAATAATTCTAAACGAAAATGCTCATATTCAGCATTCTAACAAGCAAAAAGAGAGCCAAAACTCTCTTTTTATCTTCTTTTACTTTTATGGACCGACATGAGGGTAATATCTCGCAAGCTAAAGTATGCTAGGAAGAGCATGGCGATTGCGATAAAGAATTCTGTCGGTAGCTGAAAAATTTGCAGGACAGACAGCATCAGCAAAATCAAAAGTGCTACGAAAGCAAAGACGACAAGGACGATGTTGACTGTCCCTTTAATGCTTTGTGGTGTCGCAAATACATAGAGTAGTAATAAGAGGAGTCCTATGATTAAATAAACCATCTTTATCTCTTTCTAGCTCTTATTCAGCTGATTTTTTCTTCTTGTTAGCTTTCTCACGCTCTGCCTTGTTAAGGATTTGTTTACGCAAACGGATAGACTCAGGAGTTACTTCCATGTACTCATCATCATTCAAGAACTCAAGAGACTCTTCAAGGGTCAAGATACGAGGTGTCTTGATAACAGCTGTTTGGTCCTTAGTAGCTGAACGGACGTTAGTCATTTGTTTTGCCTTAGTGATGTTAACTGTCAAGTCGTTTTCACGAGAGTTTTCACCGATGATCATTCCTTCATAAACCTCAGTACCTGGGTTGACAAAGATTGTACCACGTTCTTCGATAGACATGATTGAGTAAGTTGTAGCCTTACCAGCATCGATAGAAACAAGGGCACCACGGTGACGTCCACCAATTTCCCCTGGAATCAATGGTAAGTATTGGTCGAAGGTATGGTTCATGATACCGTAACCACGAGTCATTGACAAGAACTCAGTTGAGTATCCAATCAACCCACGCGCTGGAACAAGGAAGACCAAACGAGTTTGACCATTACCAGTTGAAATCATATCCAACATTTCACCCTTACGTTCAGAAAGGCTTTGGATAACAGATCCTTGGTATTCTTCTGGAGTGTCGATTTGAACACGTTCAAATGGTTCACATTTAACACCGTCGATTTCTTTTACGATAACTTCTGGACGAGATACTTGAAGTTCATAGCCCTCACGACGCATTGTTTCGATAAGGATTGACAAGTGCAATTCTCCACGTCCTGAAACAGTCCATTTATCTGGTGAATCAGTTGGGTCAACACGAAGGGAAACGTCTGTTTGCAATTCAGCCTGCAAGCGTTCTTCCACCTTACGAGAAGTTACCCATTTACCTTCTTTACCAGCAAATGGTGAGTTGTTGACCAAGAAAGTCATTTGAAGAGTTGGCTCATCGATGTGTAGGATTGGAAGAGCTTCTACTGCATCTGTCGGAGTAATGGTTTCACCGACAAAGATGTCTTCCATACCTGAAACGGCAATCAAGTCACCCGCTTTAGCTTCTTGGATTTCACGACGTTCCAAACCAAAGAAACCAAAGAGTTTTGTAACACGGAAGTTTTTAGTTGTGCCGTCAAGTTTAGAAAGGGTAACTTGGTCCCCAACCTTAACAGTACCACGGAAGACACGACCGATACCGATACGTCCAACGAAGTCGTTGTAGTCCAAAAGTGATACTTGGAACTGCAAAGGCTCATCTGAGTTGTCTACTGGAGCTGGGATATGGTCGATAATTGTGTCAAAGATTGGTGCCATCGTAGCTTCTTGGTCAGCTGGATCATCTGACAATGAAGAAGTTCCGTTGATCGCTGAAGCATACACCACTGGGAAGTCAAGCTGGTCGTCATCTGCACCAAGCTCGATGAAGAGTTCCAATACTTCGTCCACTACTTCTGCTGGGCGAGCTGATGGTTTATCGATTTTGTTAACAACCACGATTGGAACAAGGTCTTGTTCCAAGGCTTTTTTCAATACGAAACGAGTTTGTGGCATGGTTCCTTCGTAGGCATCTACGACCAAGACAACACCGTCAACCATTTTCATGATACGCTCAACTTCTCCACCGAAGTCCGCGTGTCCTGGTGTGTCCATGATGTTGATACGAGTTCCGTTGTAGGCAACGGCTGTATTTTTAGCAAGGATGGTAATTCCACGCTCTTTTTCGATATCGTTTGAGTCCATAGCACGCTCAGCCAATTCAGTACGTGCATCAAGCGTTTCTGATTGTTTCAACAATTCGTCAACGAGGGTTGTTTTACCGTGGTCAACGTGGGCGATAATCGCAATGTTACGGATATCTTCTCTAAGTTTTGTCATGATTTCCTCTATAATATTCAAAATTTATTTTCTAACTGAACGATTATACCATATTTTCAAGTAAATAACATAACTCAAGCAAGTGTAAATGTTTTCACTCTCCTTTTCTTTTCACGTCAAGCCTTTTCAAAGCAAGCGACTTATGATAAGATAGGCACAGTATGCGTTTAGATAATTTATTAGCCCAAGAAAAAATCAGCCGAAAGGCCATGAAACAAGCCTTACTCAAAGGGGAAATTCTAGTCGATGGTTGCCCAGCCCGCTCCCTAGCCCAAAATATCGATACAGGGCTACAAGAACTCCTTTTTCAGGACCAAATCATTCAAGGCTATGAGCACACCTACCTTATGCTTCATAAGCCTGCCGGTGTCGTTACAGCCAATAAAGACAAGCAACTTCCAACCGTCATGGACCTCCTTCCACCTGACATCCAGTCTGATAAGCTCTATGCCGTCGGCCGACTGGACAGAGATACGACGGGACTCCTCCTCTTGACCGATAACGGTCCCTTGGGCTTTCAGCTCCTCCATCCCCAGTATCATGTCGATAAGACTTATCAAGTTGAGGTTAATGGCCTCCTGACACCTGACCATATCCAAGCCTTTCAAAAGGGAATTGTCTTTTTAGATGGTACTGTCTGTAAACCTGCAAGACTAGAGATTCTATCTGCAAGTCTTTCCCACAGCCAAGCCTCTATCACCATTTCAGAAGGAAAATTTCATCAAGTCAAGAAAATGTTTCTCTCGGTTGGTGTCAAAGTGACCTCACTCAAACGAGTTCAGTTCGGTGAGTTTACATTAGACCCAGAACTAGCAGAAGGTCAATACCGTCCCTTAAACCAAGAGGAATTGAAAATCATTAAAAATCACTTAGAGAAAAGTGGATAAAACAAAAAAGCTTTCAAATAAAGCTTTTTTATTTTACACTACTTAATTCATAAAAAAGAATCAATCCTAAAACCCAATTAATTACGGAAACTACAATCCCTACAATAGCTATAATTTTTTCTGTTTTATAGTCTAGTCCAGATTCTTTTTGAAGTGAGTTAGCATACAATAAACTGGTAATACCTAAACCAATACCTCCCAACGGAAATAACAAAGCAAGAATAATCGACAAGATACCCACAAAAAGTGGATTTTTCTTCTTTTCTTTCATGTTCTAAGAACTCCTTAAATTTATACAAATTAATTATACTATAAAACAATAGCTTCATCCTATCATTCGACTAATTTGGAAATAAGGTTAGCTAGTCTTCACTTTCCCTTTCCAAGAATCCAAACCATAAGAAAGGATATAAATATCAGAAAAACCTTGTTTTTTCAAGTAAAGGGCTGCATTTGTGACACGTTGCGCACGTTGGTTTTCGTAAAGAAGGACAGGTTTATCCTTACGAAGGGCTGCAAGGCTGGTCTTCAACTGACTGGAAGGAATATTGCGGGCACCAAGAATATGTTTTCTGTGGAATTCTGCTGGATCACGCAAATCAATCAATTGACCTGTACGAATCAAGGCTTCAAATTCCTCATTATCTACGATTTTAGCCGCACGGCGAATACGAAGATAGTTAAAGCCCATCCATGCCAACATTGCTAGTATAAGTGCCCACAAAATCCAAGTAACCATTAGTTCTTTTCTCCATTTTTCTCAATATAATCCAATTCTACCTTGTGCTCTCTGCGAAGAACCGCTTCTGCTTCTAGATAGTCTAATTTGTCCATCAACCCTGCATCATAAATCCGAGAGAGTTCCAACTTCATCAGTTCAATATCATATAAGCGTTTTCCCATGTAAACAATAATACCAAATCGTTTGAGGAATTGCTGCACATCATAGAATGTTTTCATAAGACTCATTCTAGCAAATTTTTGTCTTTTTTTCAAGAAGAGACTCACACAATGCTCCTGATTTTCCTATCTTCTTTGGCGATTCTGACGCAAGTGTGGTACAATAAAAACATGAGAATTCAACAATTACACTATATTATCAAAATCGTCGAAACTGGCTCCATGAATGAGGCCGCCAAGCAACTCTTTATCACCCAGCCGAGTCTTTCCAACGCTGTGAGAGATTTGGAAAATGAAATGGGCATTGAAATCTTTATCCGCAATCCCAAGGGTATCACCTTGACCCGTGATGGGATGGAGTTCCTCTCTTATGCCCGTCAGGTTGTCGAGCAAACTCAGCTTCTGGAAGAACGTTATAAAAATCCTGTCGCCCACCGCGAACTCTTTAGCGTTTCGTCTCAACACTATGCCTTTGTGGTCAATGCCTTTGTCTCTTTGCTCAAGAAAAGCGATATGGAGAAATACGAGCTCTTCCTTCGTGAAACTCGAACTTGGGAGATTATCGATGACGTCAAGAACTTCCGTAGTGAGGTCGGTGTCCTATTTTTGAACAGCTACAACCGTGATGTTTTAACCAAGATGCTGGATGACAACCACCTGCTGGCTCACCATCTCTTCACAGCCCAGCCCCATATCTTTGTCAGCAAGACCAACCCTCTGGCAAAGAAAGACAAGGTCAAACTATCTGATTTAGAAAACTTCCCTTATCTGAGTTATGACCAAGGGACGCACAACTCCTTCTACTTTTCAGAAGAGATTCTTTCTCAAGAGTACCACAAGAAATCCATCGTGGTCAGTGACCGTGCCACTCTCTTTAATCTCTTAATTGGTTTAGATGGTTACACCATTGCAACAGGTATTTTGAACAGCAACCTCAACGGAGACAATATCGTTTCCATCCCACTGGATATTGATGACCCAATTGAGCTGGTCTATATCCAGCATGAAAAAACCAGCCTGTCTAAGATGGGCGAACGCTTTATCGACTATCTACTAGAAGAAGTCCAGTTTGATAGTTGATAAATGATAAGAACCAATATGTAGGTTAGCAACAACCTGCACATTGGTTCTTTTTTATTTATAATTAAAAGTTTCCCCTGCCAACTTATCAGCTAGCTTGGGAAAAAGGGTATAAAACTTATGGGATAGGTTCAACAAAACTGGGAGATTGAGTTCCCGTTTATTTTTTCCTATAACCTTGACAATCTTTTTAGCTACTTCATCTGGCTCTAGCAGGAAGCGTTCAACCGACTTAAGATAAGTCCCATCTGGGTCGGCCTGGTCAAAAAATCCTGTACGGATTGGTCCTGGATTGACCGTTGTCACATAGACTCCATAGGGCATCAGTTCGAGGCGCAGAGCATTTGAAAAACCAATGGCCGCAAACTTGGTGGCTGAGTAGAGACTAGACTTGCCAGTAGCGATCAAACCTGCCATGCTAACAATATTGATGATATGGCCTTTTCGACTTTCCTTCATTCGAGCCGCAAGGCGACGAGACAGATTCATTAGGGCAAAGGTATTGACCTCGAACATCTGATGAATATCTTGGTCGGAAATCTGGTCAAATTCCTCAAAGATCCCGTAACCAGCATTGTTTATCAAGACATCAATCTTGCCATAGCGGAGAGAGAGGTCTGCTACCATAGTTTCTAAGGCTGAGTCATCGGTAATATCGATTTCAATCAATTCTGCTTGTGGATGATTTCCGTAGAGTTGTGCTAATTTTTCCTTATTTCTACCAAGCAAGATGAGTTGGTCATTTGGAAGGAGTTTGACCATCTCTTGTGCTAGGCCACCGCTAGCTCCAGTAATGAGAATAGTAGGCATACTTATCCTTTCTGTGACTGCTAGATTTCCACTTCTTCCAAGTCTTTGACCACATGGACATTTTCAAAAATGCTAGCAGCATCTTTCTTGAGCTTGCTGATATCTTTTGAGAGGAAACGGGCACTGATATGGTTGAGCAATAGTCGTTTGGCACCTGCTTCTACAGCTACTTGTGCAGCTTGCATGTTAGTAGAGTGGCCATGGTTACGAGCAATTTTTTCATCACCCTTGCCATAAGTCGATTCATGGACAAGGACATCAGCATTGACAGCCAGACGCACACTGGCATCCGTTTTTCGAGTGTCTCCTAAAATAGTGATAATTTTACCTGGACGTGGAGCTGAGATATAGTCTGCTGCCTTGATTTCAGTCCCATCTTCGAGAACTACGTCCTGACCGTTTTTGATTTTCCCAAAAAGTGGGCCAAATGGGACGCCAGCAGCCTTAAGCTTTTCAGCATCCAGCGTTCCTTCCAAGTCCTTTTGAATGACACGATAGCCAACACAAAAAATAGTATGATCCAACTCCTCTGCATACACAGTGAATTTATCGGTTTCAAGGATTTTACCTAGAGAATCTTGGTCAAACTCATGAAAATGAATTCGGTAAGGCAGGCGCGAACCTGACACACGAAGGCTGGTTAAGACAAATGACTTGATTCCTTGCGGTCCATAGATTTCCAAATCTGTCTGCTCTTCATTGGCCTGAAAGGCACGACTAGAAAGGAAACCTGGTAAGCCAAAAATGTGGTCTCCATGCAGGTGGGTGATAAAGATTTTGCTAACCTTACGCGGTCGAATCGTGGTTTCCAGAATGCGATTTTGCGTTCCTTCTCCACAGTCAAAGAGCCAGACTTCATTAATCTCGTCCAAAAGTTTCAGGGCGAGACTGGAGACATTGCGGGCTTTAGAGGGCTGACCAGCCCCCGTTCCTAAAAATTGAATATCCATTCGATACTTTCTAATTAATCAATATATAACATGGCTGTGCGGTTTTCCGATCGGAAATAGCGCTTGCCAGAAAAAGCAGTAGCTTCTTGTAATAACTCCTCTTGGCTGTAACCTTTAAGACACTTGCGACCATCAGCCAAGCTTTCTAAATCTGTCAAAGCTGTGAGACTCTCCATGCTAACAACTTCCTCATCTCCAACAGACTTCATGTAAATCTTACCAGACTCTTCAAAGACCAGTTGATGGGGGAAAATTTGCGCAATTTCAAAGAGTAAGTCTTCTGAAATAACCTCTTTATTTTCAGAGAAAATTCGACCCAGACCCTCACTCTCATAACAAAAACCAAAGGATTTACCAGACAGATTAAGCCGAATAAAAGGCTTATTTTCTAGGGTGAAACTAGGCTCAGTATTGTAAAGATTCAGTTCCTGACTTAGTTCTGCAAAATAATCCGTCGCTGCTTCAGGGCTCTTTTTCTGGTAGAGTTCTGCAAAGTAAGCATTGACCACGCTAGGCGGAGGAGTAATAAGTGCCAATTGCTCTTGCTCTGTTCTACCAGCTAGAAGTTGATCCAGATAGACCTTGTCTAGACTCGTATAGCCCCCATATTTTAGAGCCAACGTTTTAATATCAGTCATAAAATTCCTCTAACCTCCATTTGTTTTTCTCAGAAATGTAGCCTGTAATCACTTCGCCGTCTTCCTGATAATCACGTTCTTCAAGAATCGCAACACTTTCTAAATCGTGAATCTTGTAGGACTTAGAAAAAGGCACTCGCAGGGTAAAAGATTCAAAAATATCCTTGATTTTCTCTAAAAATAGTGCCTGCAAGTTCTCACGACTATCCTCAGACTTGGCAGAAATGAGGGCATAAGGCGTTTGGGTAGGCGTAAAATCCTCCACCAAATCCGCTTTATTATAAAGGGTCAAGCGAGGAATATCTTCCATGTCCAGGTCTTTCATGATGGACAGAACTGTTTTTTCATGCTCCTCATGGTAAGGATTGCTGGCATCGATAACATGAACCAGAAGGTCCACATGCTTGCTTTCTTCCAAGGTTGACTTGAAACTGGACACCAACTCTGTCGGCAAATCTTGAATAAAGCCAACTGTATCTGTCAAAGTTACTTGGAGGTTTCCCCCCAGATGGATACTCTTAGTCGTCGCATCTAGAGTCGCAAATAGCTCGTCAGCCTCATACTGGGTCTTACTGGTCAAGGTATTCATGATAGTTGACTTCCCAGCATTGGTATAACCAATCAAACCAATCTTAAAGGTGCTCGACTCCAAACGTTTTTCTCTGACAGTCGCCCGATTTTTCTCAACCACCTTGAGCTGGCGCTCGATATCCGTGATTTGGTTGCGAACGCTACGACGGTTCAGCTCCAGCTGGCTTTCACCAGGACCACGGGAACCAATTCCCCCTGCCTGACGGCTGAGCATAATTCCCTGACCAACCAAGCGAGGCAAGAGATATTTTAGCTGGGCTAGGTGGACTTGGAGTTTCCCTTCATGGCTTCGAGCCCGCATGGCAAAGATATCCAGAATCAACTGCATACGGTCAATGACCTTGACACCGAGAACTTCCTCTAGATTGACATTCTGCCGTGGTGTCAAACGATTGTTGACGATAACAGTTGTGATTTCTTCTGCATCCACCATGAGCGCAATTTCTTCCAACTTACCAGAGCCGACAAAGGTCTTGGAATCATACTTTTCACGTTTTTGCCTGTAGCTATCGACTACAACAGCCCCAGCTGTCTTGGCTAGACTAGCCAATTCTTCCATTGAGAGGTCAAAATTGTCCATGCCTTGCAATTCCACACCAATCAGCAGGACTCGCTCCTCTTTTTTTTCCGTATCAATCATCTAAAAACTCCTCTATCTGGCTTAAAATGCAGTCTTTCACACCAGACTCTCCAATCTGATAAAAGGGCACCTGCATGCGATTACGGAACCAGGTCAACTGACGCTTGGCAAATCGACGGGTCGCCTGTTTGAGACTCTCGCTAGCTTCCTCCAAGGTTTGCTCCCCACGGAAATACGGAAAGAGTTCCTTATAGCCAATTCCTTTAGCCGCCTGCACATCAGGGTAATAGTCAAAGAGCCACTTGGCCTCATCCAAAAGCCCAGCCTCAAACATCAGATCTACGCGGTGGTTAATGCGCTCGTACAGTTGACTACGTTCATCATCCAAGCAGATAATCAGCGGTTCATACAAGGACTCTTGATTTTCCAAATCCTGACCAAAATGGGCAATTTCCAAGGCACGCATAGCACGACGACGATTAAACTGGGGAATCTCAAGGCCTGCTTGCTCCACAAGATGAGCTAATTCCTCATCTGTATAGGGCTCCAAGCTAGCTCGATAGGCCAAAATCTCTTCATGGGGAGTCTCCCCACCCAGGTGGTAGCCTTCAAGCAAGCTCTGGATATAAAGTCCAGTCCCACCAGCGATAATAGCTAGCTTGCCACGACTGTGAATATCCTCAATAGCCAGCTTGGCCTCTGAGACAAAATCAAAAGCCGAGTAAGACTCGGTTACCTCTCTAACATCGATTAAATGATGAGGAACAGCTGCCTGCTCTTCTGGACTAGCTTTGGCCGTCCCAATATCAAGACCTCGATAGACTTGCTGGCTATCTCCACTAACCACTTCACCATTAAAACGCTTGGCCACTTCAATGGCTAGAGCAGTCTTTCCAACTGCAGTCGGTCCAACAATCACAATTATTTTTGATTTCATCTTTTTTCCTTGAAAAATTCCCATTTTTTCGTTACTATTATTATAACACAAAAAGGTCAGTCAGAAAAATGTGACCTCTTGAAGGGGCTGGCTGATTGAGAATATAAAGGAGGAAGACTCATGGCTAAAGGATTCGCTAAAGGTCTTGTAACAGGTGTCGCAGGAACTGTCGCTGCAGTTGCAGGTGCAGTATACGCATTTAAAAAGAAAGTAATCGAACCAGAAGAGCAAAAAGCAGCTTTCATAGAAGAAAATCGTAAAAAAGCAGCTCGTCGCCGCGTATCACGTTAAGAAACAAAAGAAGTTGGGATTTATTGTCTCAACTTCTTTTTTCTATTCTTTTAAATAGCTAGGTCAAACTTCAACTGCGGCTTGACCGGGTCATAATCTACCAACTCAAAGTCCTCTGCTTTAATATCAAAGAAATTGGTCTTATCTGGCACATTCAAGACCAAACGTGGTTGGCAGTTTGACGGCTCCCGACGAAGCAATTCCTCTGCTTGTTCAAATTGATTGTCATAGATATGGAGGTTGTTGATAAGGTAGAAGAACTTCCCAACCTTCCAGCCGAAATGCTTGGCAATCATCATTTGAAGAGCCACATACTGCATAGCATTGATGTGGTGGGCCACTAGCATATCATTCGAACGCTGGGTCAAGGTCGCATCCAGATAGATTTCTCCATCTACACGACGGACATCAAACATGGTCTGAAAGGCACATGGAAGAAGGCCGTCTGTCTCCTCAAAAGCTTGGTAATCCCAGAGTGATATGATATTGCGGCGGTTCCAAGGGTTGGCTTCCAACTGCTTGAGAAGCTTATTGATAATATCGTGTTTCTTAACAACAGCACCATAGCGCTCACCAATGGTTCCCGTGTCTCCAACTTCCCAGTCATTCCAGTAGTGAACATTGTACTTGTCATTGAGCACTTCTAGGCTATTAGACTGGTCTTGGTAGATCCAGAGCACTTCCTTGATGGCTGATTTGATGGCAATGGGACGCAAGGTTGTAATGGGGAATTCCCCCTTGGCCAAGTCATACTCTGCAAAGGCACCCGTTACATATTTAGAGTTGGCAACTGTCCCATCCTTGTACTTGGGACGGGCCTGCTCAGAAAAGACACCGTCTTTGAGGATTCGTTCAATATTTTCTTTAAAAATTGTATCTGCTTTTGTCATTTACTCTCACCTCATTTATTGTCCTACCTAGTATAGCATAAAAAAAGAAAGGAGGAAAATCACTCGCTTCTGGAAAGCAATTTTCTCCTTTTTCTATCTTATTGCAATACAAGTGATGCTGCTCCGATAACTCCAGCGTCATTTCCTAGAGTTGCAAGAGCTAGTTTAGTTGTTGTGCGTACTTGTGGGAAGGTATTTTCGTCGTAAACCTTTTGAACACCTTGTAGAAGGAATTCTCCTGCAGCTGACACACCGCCACCGATAACGATTGTTGATGGGTTTAGGATTGAGCCAATGTTAGCACAAGCGATTCCCAAGTAACGTGAGAAATTACGGTAAACGATCAAAGCAAGATCGTCTCCTTCTTTTGCCAAATCAAAGACAGTCTTAGCAGTTACTTCTTCTCCATTATCAATCAAGCGTTTCAAGGTTGCATCACCTTCGTATTCGTCGGCATAACGACGAGTCAAGTTGACAATACCTGTTGCTGAAGCAACTGTCTCAAGGCAACCTTTCTTACCGCAAGTACATGCGATTGGTTGGTCAAAGTCAACAGTGATGTGGCCAAGCTCACCTGCTGCACCAGCAACACCGTGAAGCAATTTGCCTTCTGCGACGATACCGCCACCAACACCTGTACCAAGTGTCATAAAGACAACGTCTGGTTGGTTATCACCAGCCCCCATCCAACGTTCACCAAGAGCTGCTACGTTGGCATCATTATCGATGAAAAATGGAATGCCCAAGGCTTTTTCAATCTTTTCTTTGATTGGTTGAAGGGTTTTCCAGTTCAAGTTGTAGGCACCGATAACAGTCCCTTTTTCACGGTCAACCACACCTGGTGATCCCATCCCAATTCCTTGGAAGTCCGCTGCTGCCAATCCAAGCAAGTCCAAACGATGCTGAATAGACTCAATCATATCATCTACAATGTGGCTTCCTTCATCCAAAATATTTGTCTTGATAGACCATTTTTCTTGGATTACTCCCTCTTGAGTTAAAATTGCAAATTTGATAGAAGTTCCACCAAGGTCAATCCCAATAATCTTTTGACTCATCATATTCTCCTTTTTAATTATGAATTAATTGAAAATGCTTACAGTACTAGTATAACAAAATTCACTCATTTATGCAAAGGTTTGCATTAACTTTCTAGATTTTATCCTGACTTATGGTTTCCATAGACCTGAAGCATCTACATAGTAGCGGCCTCCATCAACTCGCTCATTTTTAGCCATTTTACCATCTGATTTCAAATAGTAGTTTCCTTGCCATGCATTGCGAGCATAAGAACCATCTGATTTCAAGTAATACCAGGCTTGATAAGAAGAGTCATAAACCCACTCACCTTGTGCCATTTTACCGTTTGATTTAAGGTAATAAGCTCCTTGCCATGCATTTTTTGCATAAGAACCATCTGATTTCAAATAATACCAAGCTTGATAAGAAGAGTCATAAATCCATTCACTCTGTGCCATTTTACCATCTGCTTTCAAGTAATAGCTTCCCTGCCAAGCATTTTTCACTGGATTTCCATTTTCATCGAAGTAGTACCAAGAACCGTCCTGCTTAACCCAACCATTTGCTGTGGATGAAGTTGTATCAGTTTGAGTTGTCGTTGATTGTTTTGCTTTAAAAGCACCCTTAGGGGCATTTTTCAATTCGCAAGCCACACCATCATGATCACGGTCTAACTTGGCAGAATAACCAGGTTCTCCCTCGTGAATATCTGCGTATCCATTCGCCCAAGCTTCTTTACAACTAGAAAAATGAATGTTTTCTTCTGCTAACACAGGTTGTGAAAACAAGGTTAAAACTGGCAAGGTAGCCAGACTCATTTTTAAAAATAGACGTTTATTCATTTCTTTCTCCTATAACAATGTTATCGATTTCAATATTATTTTATCAAACTTATTTCAGCAATTCAAGGAAACTTCTGGTCTTTTCTACAAACTCCTTTGGTTTAGCCTTATTCAAGACATGCGGTCCATCTGGTATAATCTGAAATTGAGATTCTGATATTAGTTTATGAAGACTTCTCATAGAACTTAGATTTGGTTTATCTTTGCTACCACAAATTAGTAAGGTTGGATAGGGGCAAGTCCTTGATATATCCGTTAAATCAAGTGTCTTCAATTCCTCAGAAACTCCGACCATAAGAGCTTTGTCTGCTCCCTGTTTTTCAAATACTCTTTTGGGAAGTAGTTTAAAAATCAGCAACTGAAGATAAAATAGGATATTACCGGACAATTTAAGTGGGCATCCTGACAGAATCAAAGCTCGGAGATTTGGTAAATCGTAACTGGAAAGTTCTAGTGCCAGGGCAGCACCTAAGGACAATCCAATCAAAACAAAAGGTTCTGTCTCTTGAGCTAGGTGTTGATAAACTCGCTCCTTGGCTTTTTGATAGCTGCTAACTCCCGAAGGAAATAACTCGATAGCCTCAGAAGGATAATCTGTCAGTAGATTTCGAACTTCTTTCCAACTCTCTGCTGACTGCCCTAAACCGTGTAAAAATACCAGTTTCATCTAGTTCTCCTCTATGCTTAATTCATACAAGCCTCTCACTGCATTACAGGCGTAAATAGCTTCTGCTTGGGCTAAATCTGCCAAGGTCAAGACTTTCTCTTCTACCTCTCCTGTTTCCAGCAAATGCTGACGATAAATTCCTGGCAAGATTCCCAGTCGGATAGGCGGTGTATAGAGTTTTCCAGTGATTTTCAGAACCAAATTTCCGATAGAGGTTTCAAGTAGCTCTCCAGACTTATTGTGGTAAATGACCTCTTGCTCCCCTAGGCTCAAATGCGGTCGGTGAGTCGTTTTGAAGTAGGTAAAGGCTTGATTCAAATCCGCTTCTTGCAGACAAAGTTGGGCCTGACAAAAGCTTGTACTGAGGGGTGTTAATACTTGGCGATCGACATCTATCTCTCCAGATTTGCTAAGGCTGATTCGCAAGCGGTAATCTTGATTAGCATCACAAGCCTGACACTCTTCCTCTATCTTTTGTTTCAGTTCTTCTGGGTCAAAAGGATAAGCAAAATATCGACTGGCTTTTCTCAGTCTTTCCAAATGTTGTTCTTCAAACAACAAGTTCTTCTGGCTGATTTTCCCTGTAGTAATTAGTTTGAAACGAGATTGTTTACGATAGAGAACAGCTGCTTTTTGATGAACTTCACGGTATTCAGATTCCCAAGTGCTATCCCATGTAATGCCTCCGCCAACTCCATAGATGGCTTTCCCTTGATACAGTTGAATAGTCCGGATAGCAACATTAAAAATCCGGCGCCCATTTGGAAGCAAGAGACCAATCGTTCCGCAGTAGACTCCACGCGGTTGTGGCTCCAAGTTCTTGATGATTTCCATGGTCGCAATTTTGGGAGCTCCTGTGATGGATCCACATGGAAAGAGCGAACGGAAGATTTCAACTAGGTCCACATCTGCTCGCAACTGACTCTTGATGGTCGAAGTCATCTGCCAAACAGTAGAATACTGCTCTACCTGACACAGACGCTCCACATGCTCACTCCCCACCTCAGAAATACGATTCATATCATTGCGCAAGAGGTCCACAATCATCATGTTCTCAGAACGATTTTTGGGATCCTGTTCCAACCAACTGGCCTGCTCCAAGTCTTCTTGGTCAGTCATGCCACGCTGAGTCGTTCCCTTCATTGGTCGCGTCGTCAATTCACGGTCATTTTGCTCAAAAAAGAGTTCTGGACTCATGGAAATCACTGCCATCTCATCGTGTTCCACATAGGCATTATAGCCTGCCTCCTGCTCTACCACCATGCGATTGTAGATGGCAAAAGGATTGGCAGACAACTCCTGCTTGAGTTGGACGGTGTAGTTGACCTGATAGGTATCTCCCTGCCGCAAATGATGATGTATCTGTGCAATAGCCTTTTCATAGTCCTCTGCAGACGTTACTTCCTGCCAGTTTGAAGGTAAATCAACCTCGTCATAAATCAGAGGAATAGGTGATGTTTCTACGCTATCATGAACTGTAAAATATAGCAGGTACTCTCCCAGTAAAGGAGATTTATGAACTGCTAATTTCTCCTCAAAAGCAAGTGCAGCCTCGTAGCTGACATAGCCCACCACATAATAGCCCTGCTCTTGGTAGCTTTCCACTTGTGCCAGCAAATCTGCCACTTCTACTACATTTCTCGTTTTCAACTCTTTTATAGGTTGGGTAAAGGTGTATCTCTCCCCCAAAGCCTTAAAATCAATCACTGTTTTTCTATGCATATCTTAAGTATAGCACAAAATAAGAAAACCCTCATCCGCAAAGCAGATGAGAGATTTCAATTATTTAAAGATTGAAGTTTTAAAGCTATTTGTTTGTTGAAGAAGTTTCTTGAAGATTTTCTCTTTAAGTGATACGGTATTATCAAATTTAACTGAGCCATTTTTAAGAGTAGCCTTATCTTTATCAACAGCTGCAGCAAATGCATTCTTCAAGTCATCGTAACTACTGTATGTAGTTCCGTCAATTGTAACTGGATTAAATCCTACTTTCGCTTTATCAACAACTTCTTTGAAGTATTCTTTCTTCCAATCTTCTAGAGTATTAAATTTACCATCAGAAACTTTTTTAATGATAAAGTCATCACCTAGAGTAGCATGACCTGCTTGTTTAGACTCATTTTTCAGCATGTTAGAAGCATAATTTAGGAAGCCTTTTTCATATCCAAAGTAACCCCACATACGGAAGGTGTTATGTTTGAATGACATTGCTCCTGGAGCACCTTCACTCGTATTACCTCCGTAGATACCTGCAGTGATAGGTACAGTTACATAAGCAGAACCGAATCCAGTTGGATCATACTGACCATTACCAGGACCGTGCTTAGTCATGAAGTTTTTCTCTACTAAGTCGTTAACAGATGTTAAATTATATTCTTTTTCTTCTGCATTTAAATCTCTAACATTGTCGTATTGGTTCTTCGTATTAGCTCCACGAAGTTGCTTATCTACTTTCTTGAACCAAGCGTTGTTTAGTTCTTTACTGCCTTTATCAATGACAGCTTCTCCTTCAAGATAATCAAGAAGCATAAGCGTATCATTGAAACCTTTCATGTAATGATCGATTTCAGCGCGAGAAGTAAGGTCATTTGGATTTGTGTTGTACCATTGGTTTCCATCGTTTGGACGTTCGTAGGCCATGTTCAATCCTAGTGCTTTAAAGTCACCGTTTGGACTTGTTTCAGCAGGTGATTGCAACATACCTTGTGCGAACGCCTCTAGGTCAGTACCTTCACGGTGTCTTGAACCACCTAAGTAAACCATGCGGTCATTTACGTGAGTCGTTTCGTGAGTGAAGGCTGATATACCAAAGTCACTAATCATATCAGTAACCATGAAGAAGACTGAATCATCCTTATAAGGGTTACCGTAAATACGAGCTACAGCTCCCATACGCCAGTCAGTAGCATGGTAGCGACCTGTTGGTCCGTATAATTCACGGATAGGTGCTACGTCTTTACCACTATTCGTATGTCCGTATTTATCTGTGCTGATTCCTTTATAGTTTTGGTTATCAAGTACTGGTGTTGGCACCATGTTATTGCTCTTCAATAGCTGGTTGCGAACCTTATCCAATGATAGACGAGACCAGAAGTCTAGGTAATTTTGTTGACCTTTAGCGACTTTATTGATTTCAGCTTTGAATGCTTCGCGTTCTTCTGCAGTATTCTTACCGTATTTTTCAAAGGAACTGTAAGCCATAGTATTATATGTTGAGATTAAGAACATATGCGCATCTTTCAAGTTAAGAAGTGGTAAAATCATCTTACCGTGCATGTCGTTGTTTAATCCCTCGTAAGCTCTGTGTTTCTTATCAGCAAATTCAGGAGTTGTTGTTTTTGGTTCAACGACATATACATTATCTTTAGTCGCTTTTATGAACCAATCATTTAAGTCTGTATCACTTGTGAATAGACGCATGTTATAGTCTAAGAAACTGTTTAACTCACCTATACCAATAACTCCACCGATCGTTTCGCGATAAGCTTCTAAAGTTCTATCACCTTTAATGTTACTTTCTTTAGAACCAACCTTAATCAAGAAGTCTAACACATTTACATTCTTACCATAGAAGTCAGGTTTGAATAACATTAACTCTTTAATATTAAAGTCATCGAATTTAACTCCGTAGTAACGGTTGAGGTAAGACAAACCAAGAAGAACTGCGGCCTTATTGTCATCGATTTTCTTAATCAAGGCACGTTTTGCAGCTTCATCAGTGTTAAGCTGGTGATCTTCATTTTCAACTAACTTCGTAACGAATTTATTAAGATTATCTTTAACATACTTGAAGCTTTCTTCTAAGTACAAATCCTTAATTGCATTGACTTTGTTGCCACCAGTTCTACCCAAGTGTTGGTAAATCGGGTCAGATTGCAATTCAACTGGACTTAACTTGCTTTCGATAGCGCTGATTAAATCTGAACGATCTTTAACCACCATATTTGGTGTATAAACGACTTCACCAAGCTCAGCGACACTGTATTCTTTCACTTGTTTAACTTTAGATTCTTTCGGTGAAATCGTAAAGATATCTTTTGTCTTATCAGCGTAGTGAACCAAAATATGGTCAGCATCTGTAAGGTCTGTGACAAAGTCATTGCCTTTCATCGCCGTTACAGATAACACTTCTTTCGTTAATAAGTTTGATCCAGCTGGAATCTTATTCCCTTGGTTGACAATCCATTCTTTGTTATAGAATGGTTGAAGTTTTTCGATGTTACGGTAAGCAAGCTCACGAGAAGCATCGTAATCTTGAGTATCTTTGTAAGTGTCAGATTTTGGTTTTACATTATTTAGTGTATCTGAAACAAGAGGATTGATAACATAATCATTAGCTGTAATTCCTAATGTTGCAATTTTCTTATCTGCTTCTTCTTGAGAAACCTCTTTAATTCTATCAGAGGTAGAGAATCTAAATGAACGCTTACCTGTACTTACATCTTTAACTATAAAGTTACGTTCTAATGCATTGTTTGAGAAGTAACCGTCATCTTCAGCGATATCTTTAGATCCATAGAATACTTCACCATTTTCAACTTTCATCATAGACACAGAGTCAGCAACTTTACCCCATGCCCAGTTTTTACTGATGAATCCACCTGTTTCAACAGGATCTTTTACTTTAATAGTTCCTTTTGTAACAGCATTACGGACAGCCCCGTATTTACCGATTCCGTTAGGGTCACCACTGTTGTCCGTTCTAGCAACAAGACCACCGATACGAGCTTTATTAGCTACCATATTAGCATCTACATAAGCTTTATCTATATTACCTTTCCAAAGCTCTCCGGCAATACCACCGAAATCCCAACCTCTGTTACCAACACCAGTAAGATTGCCGATGAATGCAACATTTGTTAATTGAGCTCCCGTATCTCCTTTATTAATAATACCAGCAATTCCATCTCTTCCAAGAATGCTACCAGTTACTTTAATATTTTCAACCGTAGCATTTTTAACAGTTCTAGCAAGAGCAGAAATATTGTCAATCCAAGGCATATTAATATCAACATTAGCCAAGTTGACATCTTTAACAGAACCACCTTCAATACCACCAAATAGTTGACGAGACATATTGTGGATTGAATAACGTTGTCCGTCAACACTTGATAACTTACCTTTAAATGTACCAGGAACATACTCTTTATTTGGAGTTGGTACATTGGCCGCATTTAGATCTGCACCAAGTTTAAACTCACCTGTTGGATTAGCTTGCATATCTTTTACAAGCTCGTTGAAGTTGTAGTATACATTACCTTCTTTTAATTTTTGTTTTTCAAAGTAATGAACATACTCTTCGCTAAGTGTGTTGTCAGCATTCCGTTGAATCAAATCTGGTGCTTTGGCAGTGACTTTGTATAAGGTTTTTCCGTCTTTTTCTACTTCTTCAATCTTGTCAACGGCCAGTCTTGTAACTTTGTTGTCGTGAGTTGTAACTCGTAGGTAAAGTGGAGCAACATCAGCTGGTTTTTCTGTCAGCAAACTAGTATCTGTTTCATTACCATCAGCATCCACACTCATCAAGCTTGTTTCTTTGATGTTTTTGATTTCAACTTTTTTGAGGTCAATTCTTAGAGGTTCTTCCTTCAGAACTTCTTCCTCATCACCCTCACCACGGTCATAAACCATCTTCGTTTCAAGTTTATAATCTTTGTAGTACTGTAAGTCTGTCAAAGAAGCTGTTAGATCTTCTGGTGAAACATTCAATGTCTTCACAATCTCGTCATCTTTTTTCAGAGTTAGGGTGATAGATTTAATGGCTGCCTTACTTGGATTTTCTAGACTGTATTTAACATCTGAAGTACGCTTCAAATCCTTAGGTTCAACTGCTGTGATGGTCAATACTGGTTTTTCAAAACTCTTGGTACCACGTTTCAAAATTTTGTCTTGAGGGGCCTCAAGGATTTCCTCTGTAACTTTTGGAGCATCTTCTGTTTTAACTCCTTTGATGGTATTAAAGGTCTTGGTGATTTTTTTCTGGCCTTCTTTGCCTTCTTGAGCTACAACTTCTAAGCCTTTTTTCAGTTGGTCATCTTCTTTAACAACTTCCTTAAATGGAATCTTTTCAAGACTTTCTTCTACAAGAGTTCCTTCAATTGGCTTTGTCCCACGACTTACCTGTTGGTTTACAGGCTCCTTGGCAACTTCTGTACTAGTTGAAAGAACTTGGTCAGTTTTAACACCTTCTACTGTTTTATAAGTTGTTTTAGTAACTTGACTACCTTTTTCACCATTTCTTACGACAGTTTCTTCGTCCGTATACTTGGTTGGATCCTCAGTTGTTTCAGTTTTGTAGTCTAAATCTGTAGTCGATGTTTCAACAAGGGTTCCCTCAGTTACTTTGTACTCAGGTAACGGTTCTTGTACAAGAGCTTGACCTGCTTTACCTTCCTCTTGGGTACCTTTTGCTTCTATTGGAGCCTCTGGAAGTTCTGGTTGTGTTAGAGCTTGACCTGCTTTGCCTTCTTCTTGGGTCCCCTTCGTTTCAACTGGAGCATCTGGTAAGGTTGGTTGTGTTAAGGCTTGGCCTTCTTTACCTTCCTCTTGAGTTCCTTTTGCTACTTGATGCGTTGGTTCAGCCTGTGGGGTTGGAGTTGGGGCAGGTTGCACCTCTTTCTTCGTTCCGACTGCAATGACTTGTGACACAGGATTCTGAACCACTTGGTCTTCGATGACTTCTCTAACTTCTTGACCATTAACCATCGATACTTTGGTTACAAGGCGACGCTGACCCTTTACTCCAGCTGTGACGATACGAGTCTGTCCTTCTGCTAGATTAGCATCTGGGCTTGTGACTGTTTCAAACGGAATCTCCACCAAGCTCTCTTCCAGTCTGGTCTGAGGATTCGCAGAAACTGGTTTTTCTTCAACAGCAGGAGAAAACGGAGTTTGTGCCACAGGTTTTTCAACAACAGGTTCGGTAGTGATAGCAGGTTTTTCGACGACAGTTTCTGGCGCAACAGTAGGTGTTTCTTGAACGACTTCTGTCTTCTCGTTTTCTTTTGAACTTTGCTTTTCTACTGGTAACTGAGGCTTCTCAGCTGAAACTGGTCTTGATGGATGGAGTTCTGCTTCCTTGAAGTAGCCGATGTACTCATAACCATCAATATGGATAATCCCTTCAGCCAATCCTTCATGTGTAGAGGCCGAAATAGTTTGGTTATAAGAAAGCAATTCTTTATTTTCAAATGCGAATGTCCCATAAGGTACAAAGGTACTGGCTCCTAAAGAACCAATCAAGAGAACACCTAGAACCTCTTTGCGACCTTTTTTGGACACCAAAAAGACTGCTAGAGAAGCAGTTGCCAAGCCAAGACCTGCCAAAGCTAGTTCCTTACTTCCTGTGTAAGGAAGTTGTTGACTGTTAGTTGCCTTCTTGCGATAAACTACATAGAGAATATCTTCATCTTGAAATTCTGTTGGAACCTCATGATGAATCAGGGCTTTTTCAGACTCGGTCAATTCCTGCTCCGCCAAATAACGGTAATGAACGCTATGAGCACCACCGACTTCATTGGCTTGAACCTTATCCACTGAAAGGGTACTAGCACCAAAAAGGAAGGCCCCAATGGCTACAGGACCTACCCCAACAGTTAGCTTACGAATCGAATATTTTGTGATTTTTTCTAGTTGTTGTTTTGTTTTTTTCATTCTCACGACTTTCTGATAGAATCTTGTGGATAATGCGCACGCGCACCTCCAATTAATTTTGGACGGCTAGCAAGAGCCGTTACATGGGCATGACCAATTTCTCTCAAAAGAGGGCGAATCGGAACCTGAACATGCTTGACATGCATGCCAATTGCAGTGTCTCCAATATCCAATCCAGCATGAGCCTTGATAAATTCAACCTCAACTGGATCTTGCATAAATTTGAAGGCTGCCAACTGACCTGTACCTCCTGCATGAAGGGTAGGAAGAACACTGACGATTTCCAGACCAAACTGCTCTGCCACCTGACGTTCAACAACGAGAGCACGATTGACATGTTCACAACCTTGAACAGCTAGATGAATTCCATTTCCTTCTAAGATATCTAGGATGGTCTTCACAATGATTTCCCCAATTTCTTGGCTGGATTCCTTGCCAATCTGACCACCTATCACTTCACTAGAAGAAAGGCCCAAAACAAAGATAGATCCTTGCTTCAAATTGGCCTTTTCTAATACATCTTTTACAATCTGGCTTGTTTCTCTTTGAATGTCTTTTTCCTTCATACTTGATACCTCTTTTGTCATTATCTATCATATCGTTTTTTCTACGTTTTAGCAAGATAGACAACCTAGAAAGCTTGCCCAATTACGCATAAAACTCCCAGAATTGACTGGGAGTTAACTAGTTTCTATTCTATTTATGTATATTTCAACTGTCGTCCCTTTTGAGGGAATAGAATCGATCTTCATTTGGTAATCTTCTCCAAAATGAAGTTTGAGCCGTTGGTCAACATTTTGCAGACCAACTCCCCCACGTTTAAGTTGACTTTGACTACTATCGCCAGCATCTTGGAAGCCAACTCCATCATCTTCAATACGGATGACCAAGCCCGAATCCTGTTTCTGGACAGAAACTCTAATATGTCCTTGACCTTCCTTTTCCTTAATGCCATGGTAAAGAGCATTTTCTACCAAGGGTTGTAACACCAACTTGGGCAAGACTAAATTATCAAAGGCAGGATTTTCATCAATCTCATATTCCAGCTTATCTCCATAGCGTTGTTTCTGGATAAAGAGATACTGGCGGACATGGTTGATTTCGTCAGACAGGCAAATCAAGTCCTTGCCTTGATTGAGCGCCAAGCGGAAGTAGGTTGCCAAGGACTTGGTCACCTGAACCACTCGCTGACTATCCTGAAATTCAGCCATCCAGATGATGGTGTCCAAGGTGTTATAGAGGAAATGGGGGTTAATCTGGCTTGATAAAGCTTGAAGTTGGTACTGACGGGTTGTTTCTTCCTGCCTGCGCACATCTGCCATCAACTGATCAATCTGATCCAGCATGGCATTGAACTGACGAGTCACTTCTCTCAGTTCATGGGCACCAGTTTCCTTGGCACGAAGATTCTGACCACCAGAAGCAATCTCCAGCATGGTTTCTCTCAAGTCATTCAGAGGAGCAATCCAGCGTTTAAGACTAAGCCACACCAAGCAGAGACAGGCAAGAAGAGATGTGAAACTAGCTCCAAGCAAGGTCCACATGAGTTGACTCCGAACCTGGTCTAACTTCTCCAACGAAGACACGCCAAGCACCGTCCAATCAGTTCCTGCAATCTTTTCCTGACTGACGTAAGATTTGTGATCTGGAGTATAGCCCTGCCCTGTCTCAATATAGGGTTTCATGGCCTCCATTTCGCTAGACGAACTATAAACTGTATGTTGAGGATGATAAACAAATTCATGGTTTTCATTGATGATAAAGGCAAAGCCCTGCTGACCCAGCTGAAGTTGGTTAAGATAGGCTTCCAGAGTTTCGTAGGAAATATCCAAACGAAGCACGCCCAGATCGGCTCCCTTTGCATCAACAAGTTCTTGAGTGATAGAAATAACCCACTGACTATCTGATTTACGAGCTGGGGTCAAAACTGGCATGGCTCCCTGATGAATAGCCTTTTGGTACCAATCCTCAGCCATCATATCAGAGGAGGTTTTCATCTGCACACTATCATCTGTAGAAATGAGCTGACCAGACTTGGTTACCAGCACAACAGCTTTCAAGTCCTGATCCGCCTTCAAGATGGTCAAAAATAGATCTCGAATTCCCTTGACCTTGTCTTGACTGGGATTCTCAGCATAGGCTAGGACATCCGTCTGCTGGGTCAAACTAGTCGAAGTTGTTTCTAATTTTTTGATATAAGACTGGATAAAGTGGCTAGTTTGACTGATAGTCGTTTGGCTATTGCCCTCAATAGTGGACTCAATGGCTGATGAACTCGATTGATAGTAGAAAGTCCCGACCAGAGCTAGGAGAATGAGAAAGACCAGAAAGATGGAAATAACCATTCTGACTAGGAGAGAAGAACGCTTCATCGGCCTTCTCCCTTCTTAAACTGACGAGGTGTCACACCCGCAATCTGCTTAAAGCGTTGGGTAAAGTAGTTCATATCTTCAAAACCAACCTTCTCTGCAATCTCGTAAATTTTCAGATCCGTAGTTAAAAGCAAGAGCTTGGCCTGTTTGACACGTTCTCGCACCAAATAATCCTGAAAAGGTAGGCCCAACTCTTTCTTAATCAAGGAACTCAGATAAGTCGGACTAAAGCCCAAGTCACTGGCCAAACTCTTTAAACTAAATTGGCTATCAGCTAGATGAGACTGGATTTTCTGAGCCATATTTCCCTCAAACTTATCGGTCAATAAATCTTGTAACTGCTCTTCTTTCTCTGCCTTATCCAACTTTTGCTTGATTTTCCCCAACATTTCCTCAATATCCTGACGAGAAAAGGGCTTGAGCAGGTAGTCATCCACACCTAGTTTGACAGCAGACAAGGCATAATCAAAATCATCGTAGCCTGTTAAAAAGACCAAATGAACCTGAGGATAGGTTTCTCGGACCAGACTGGCTAACTGGATGCCATTTAGCTGAGGCATGTTGATATCGGTTAAAATGATATCTGGCACCTGCTTTTGTATCAATTCCCAAGCCTGCCTTCCATTTTCAGCCTGACCTATGATTTCCATATCGTAGGCTGCTACATTGACCAGCTTGGTCAAACCTTGTCTTACCAGATATTCATCTTCTACGATTAAGATTGTGTAGGTCATGCTCCGCTCCTTTGTCACTTACTAGTATCAGTATAGCAAAATTCTCCTCTAACTGCTTAGGAAAGACCTCTTAATCAACATAATCTAGTAAATAAGCATAGCCTTTTTCTTCCATTTGGTCTTTGGGAATAAAACGGATAGAGAGACTATTAATACAGTAGCGCAAGCCACCCTTGTCCTGTGGGCCGTCCGTAAAGACATGGCCAAGGTGAGAATCTCCAACTCGGCTCCGCACTTCCATGCGTGTCATATTGTAAGACTTATCTTCCTTGTAGGTGGCAACATCTGGACTGATGGGTTGGGTAAAACTAGGCCAACCACAACCAGACTCAAACTTGTCCTTTGATGAAAAGAGGGGTTCGCCAGTTGCCACATCCACATAGATACCAGATTCAAATTTATCCCAATAGCGGTTTGAAAAAGCTCGTTCTGTTTGATTTTTCTGGGTGACTGCATACTCCTCAGGTGACAGGGTCTTTTTCAATTCCTCATCACTTGATTTGGGATATTTGCTGGCATCAATGACAGGATAAGCCGCCTGATTAACATTGATATGGCAGTAGCCATTTGGATTTTTCTTGAGGTAGTCTTGGTGGTAATCCTCTGCCACTACAAAATTCTTCAAGGTTTCCTTTTCAACTGCTAGAGGTTGGTCGTATTTCTTAGCCACCTCATCAAAGACTTGGTTAATCACCTCTAAATCCTTGTCATCTGTGTAATAAACACCAGTACGGTACTGGGTTCCCACATCATTTCCTTGTTTATTTTTGCTAGTTGGATTGATAATGCGGAAATAATGAAGCAGGATTTCCTTGAGGGAAATTTGATTAGCATCATAGGTGACATGGACGGTTTCTGCATGCCCTGTTTGGTTAATCAATTCGTACTTGGTTGTTTCCCCTCTACCATTTGCATAGCCTGAAACGGCATCTGTCACTCCGGGAACGCGTGAGAAATATTCCTCAACTCCCCAGAAACAACCTCCAGCCAGATAAATTTCGTGCAAGTCTGCATCTTTACTCACTTCTGTTTTTTTCACTGTTTTTCCTCCTTGGCTAACTGATGCTTTCTCAATTTGCGAGCTATCTGTCTGCCCTACATTTCGCATCAATAGAAAATAGAAACCGGTTATGGCTAGGAAAAAGATTCCTGCCAAGACAAACAATTTTACTTTATCATTCATGACCTTTCTCTACCCCATTTCTTTCAATGTTTTTAAAATCATATCCTTATCCATAAAACCTGGTTGCGTTTTGACCAGCTTGCCTTCCTTGTCTATAAAGGCTTGAGTTGGGTAAGAACGGACACCATAACTTTCCAAAAGTTTTCCTGATGGGTCAATTAAAACTGGGAAATTTTTATAATCCAAGCCCTTGTACCAGTTCTTAAAGTCTGCTTCTGCTTGTTCACCTTTGTGTCCAGGAGAGACCACTGTCAAGACAACATAGTCGTCTCCAGCATCTTTAGCGATTTCATCCGTGTCAGGAAGACTAGCTAGACAGATGGAACACCAAGAAGCCCAGAATTTGAGATAGACTTTCTTGCCCTTATAATCAGACAAGCGGTAGGTCTTGCCATCTACTCCTGTCATTTCGAAATCAGCAACTGCCTGACCTTTAGTCGCAGTTTGCGAACTAACTTGTTCTGTTTTTGTTTGCTCTTTCATAGTAGCTTCGTCTGACATATTTTTAGCCGAACAGGCTGCCAAGCAACAGATTGAGCCTACTCCAAGGAGACATGTTTGCCATTTTTTCATTTCTTCTTCCTCTCTATTCAAATAATGTAGTCAAAATGGAAGCATTTCCCAAAAGCACCAAGATTCCCATCACGATAATGAGGAAACCACCCACTTTTTTGAGGGTTCCGAGATAAGGATGGAGTTTTCGAAAATGTTTCAAAACATAGCTGGAGGCTAGAGCTAGAACCAAAAATGGTAGTGCTAGACCTAGCGTATAGATTAACATGAGACCAGCTCCCTGCCAAGCACCTGAACCACCTGAAGCCGCCAAGGCCAAAACAGAGCCCAGAACCGGTCCCACACATGGCGTCCAAGCAAAACTAAATGTCAATCCCAGTAAAAATGCCTGACTATAGCCGTTCCCCTCTTGCCTCTGTCTCTGTCTCTGTCTCTGTAATTGTAGCCTTCTTTCCTTGTAGAGTCCCTGAAAATGTAAGACTTCCATCTGGTGTAAGCCCAAGAGAATGATAATCGCACCCGTCACATACTGAAACCAAGAAGCATACAGCAAATTGCCTAAAAAACCAGCTCCATAGCCCAGTAAGATAAAGATAAAAGAGATCCCCGCTATAAAGGCCAGAGTTCGCAATAAACTTACAAGTGAGATTGAAAATTTTCCGCTAGAATCCTGAGCACCATCTTTGTCATCAAGTAAGACCCCCGCATACACTGGCAACAAGGGTAAAATACAAGGAGAAAAGAAGGAAAGAATTCCAGCAAGAAACACACTGATAAAAAAGATTATATTATCCATTGCCTTCCTCCATTCTTTGATTTGATAGGACTATTATAGCCCCAAAACTCCAGAAAAAACAGGGACAATGATAGGGAAAAATAGGAATTTAATCAGGTTATGTAAAAAATGTTGCAAAAAAAGCCAGACACAGTCTGACTTTGATGGAAACAGAAAAGAAAATCACCTGTCTTCCCTACTTATCTGGTAATAAATAAGGTCCGCTACGTAGTCTTTTCTCTCCACACCATTGGTAATGGTTTTTAGATAAGACATTCCAGCTTTTTCCATGACACGACCTGAAGCTGGATTGAGACTGGCATATCGAGCTCTAACTTTTTGAAAACCTGCTTGAGTAAAACAGAAGTCCAAGACAGCTTTCAAGGCTTCTGTCATAAACCCATGTCCCCAGTAAACCTTGCCTAGCACATAGCCAATTTCACAAGAAGAATCGTTCTCATCTATTGCAACGATGCTGATATCTCCTATCACCTGCTCTGGCTTTTCTTTGAGACAAATGGCCCATTTGTAATAGTTGGGATTAGCATAGGAAGCAACCCAATTACAAATCGAATTTCGAGTCACCTCAACATCAGAATGGGGATCCCAAGTGACGTAGGTTAGATTTTCAGCGGACGAAGCCCAATTCTGAAACATGGCTTCTGCATCACTTTCCACAAATCTTCGCAAGATTAAACGATCTCTCTGTAATATTTGCGTACCGATAGATTTCATGACGCTACCTCGCTTTCTAATAGATGATTCTATGTCCAATCTCCATTGAAACTTGTTTTGCTTTTGAATTTCAAGGTAATAAGCTAAAAAGGTTCACTGGACCTTCCTCGCTTACTTGTTTCCATGCTCGGGGTAAGAACCTCCACTGGAGGTTCTTACTCCCAAAAGTCATCAAATACGGTGATAGGTAGGTGGCGTTTGTGTTGGCCTTTGTGCCACCAGTTTTCGATTCTTGCTTGAGCTTCTGGGCTGATTGTTTTGCCTTCTAGGTAGTCGTCAATCTCTTCATAAGTGACTCCGAGGGCTACTTCGTCAGCTAGGCCTGGTTTGTCTTCTTCTAGGTCTGCTGTTGGGATTTTTTCATAAAGGGCTGGGTCTGCACCAAGTTCCTTCAAGAGTTGTTTCCCTTGACGTTTATTGAGGCGGTAAAGAGGGAGAATATCTGCACCACCGTCACCAAACTTGGTAAAGAAACCTGTGATATTTTCCGCAGCATGGTCTGTTCCAATGACTGCTCCGCTATGGGAACCAGCAAGGGCATACTGAGCAATCATACGGCAACGTGCCTTGATATTTCCCTTGTTGAAGTCTGAAACAGGACTACCTGTCGCTTCAACTGCAGCTGTCATAGCATCTGCAGACTCCTTGATATTCACCACTAAACTGATATCTGGCTGAATAAAGGCTAGGGCTTTTTGAGCATCTGCTTCATCAGCTTGCACTCCATATGGCAGGCGAACAGCGATAAATTTGTAGCTATCGTCTCCCGTTTCTGATCGCAGCTCTTCCATGGCCAGTTGAGCCAATCGTCCTGCTAAGGTTGAATCTTGTCCTCCAGAAATCCCTAGTACAAAGGTTTTTAGGAAGGGATGTTTTTTCAGGTATCTTTTTAAGAAATCAATAGAACGACGAATTTCTTCCTGGGCATCAATCACTGGTTTGACACCCAGTTGCTGAATAATAGTCTCTTGCAAACTCATTCTTCTTCTCCTTCACCAAGGGCTTCCTTGCGCATCTTATCAATCAAGTCCATCTTGTCTTGCCATACATCACGCGCCAAATCCACTGGATAATGCTGCGGATTGAGCACACGCTTGTACTCATCCCAAAGCTTGTCAAATTCCTTACGAGCATAATCCTGAATCTCAGTCAGGCTAGGCAGGTTGTAAATCAATTTTCCGTCTTTGAAGATATCCACCAAGAGAGGAACGGCATCAAAATTACGAACGGTCTTCTTGATGTAGGTATAGGTCGGATGGAACATCTTGATTTCTGTCATGTCGCTCACATCCACACCGTCATAAGTGATGTAGTCTCCTTCTGACTTGCCTTTTTCACGACTGGTAATACGCCACACCTGCTTCTTACCTGGCGTAGACACTTTTTCAGCATTATTTGACAGCTTAATCGTATTGCGCATGTTCCCATTTTCATCTTCGATTGCAACAATCTTATAAACTGCCCCAAGAGCTGGCTGGTCATAGGCTGTAATCAGCTTAGTTCCCACGCCCCAGACATCAATCTTGGCCTTTTGCATCTTGAGGTTGAGGATAGTATTTTCGTCCAAATCATTTGAAGCATAAATCTTAGCCTCTGTAAAACCAGCCTCGTCCAATTGCTGACGTACTTTCTTAGAAATGTAGGCAATATCCCCAGAGTCAATCCGAACACCCATAAAATTAATCTGGTCACCCAGCTCACGCGCCACCTGAATGGCAGCTGGCACACCGATACGAAGTGTATCATAGGTATCCACAAGAAAGACGCAATTTTTGTGGGTCGCAGCATAAGCCTTAAAAGCCTCATAGTCATTGCCATAAACCTGTACCAAGGCATGGGCATGTGTCCCCAAAACAGGAATGTCAAAGAGCTTACCCGCACGCACGTTGCTGGTTCCATTGGCGCCACCAATCACAGCTGCGCGTGTTCCCCAGATAGCCGCATCCATCTCTTGCGCCCGACGTGTCCCAAACTCCATCAAAGGCTCATCTTCAATGACTGAACGAATACGAGCTGCCTTAGTCGCCACTAATGTCTGGTAGTTGACGATGTTCAAAAGGGCTGTTTCGACCAACTGACATTGGGCTAGAGGGCCTTCCACCTGCACAATCGGTTCATTAGCAAAGACCAAATCCCCTTCTTGGGCAGAACGAACGGTCAACTCCAACTTGAAATTGCGGAGGTAATCCAAGAATGCCCCATGATAGCCCAGTGACTCCAAATAGGCAATATCACTATCTGAAAAACGCAAGTCTTCAAGATAGTTCACAATTCTTTCCAAACCAGCAAAAACCGCATAGCCGTTCTTAAAAGGCTGTTGGCGGAAATATACCTCAAAAACCGCCTTCTTATTGTGAATCCCTTGGTCAAAGTAAACCTGCATCATGTTAATCTGGTACAAGTCCGTGTGCAATGTCAAACTATCATCTGGATACATACTTTTCCTACTTCCTTAACTAGAAATATATGAAAATTTTCAAAAACTTTCATGTATTCCAATAAATTAGTACTATTATATCACATTTTAGCTGGATTGAGAAAAGAGTAACAAGCTATTCTCCACTCTCCAGTTTATCCATGTCTTGCTCAAATTTTTTCTGAGCCCATTCGCCATAACTTTTAAGGCCAAGATTGCCAATAAAGACCCAGGGAAGATAAATGACATAAGTAATAGCCCAAGCAGACAGGTATTTAACGTTCAAAGGATTATGCTGATAAATTTCGATATTAAATTGATAATTCTGCAACATCAAAAGAGCTGTAATCGCCAAGGTTAGAAAAAAACAACCCAAAATCGTAAAATGAAAACGACTATAGTAGTTCACACCCAAATCTCGAGCACGGCCGAAAAAGTAAGAAGTTCCAATAATGATAATGATGAGAATCATTCTCGGATTAAAAAAACTTGGTGCTAATACTGTAATCATATAAGATAAAAGCAAGAAAGCTATAGAGATATAGAAACTTTCAGCCCCCGCTTTATTCATCAGTTGTTCTTCTCTTTCGTCTAGTAATTGATAATAAAAAATCTATTTTTCATCTTCTTCCTCCCAAAATAATTGGTCTAGTGTTTTCCCTAAACATCTGCAAATGGACTGGCAAAGCGAGAGACTGGGATTGTATTTTCCCGCCTCTATCAAACCAATAGTCTGGCGCGTCACCCCGACAGCCTCTGCCAGTTGACCTTGTGTTAAATCAAGCTCTACACGAGCTAATTTTAATTTTAAATTTTTAGCCACCTACGTCCTCCTTATAATTTTAAAAAGTTACGCCTCTTTTCAACATCATTATATCATATATCTAACTTAATGCAATATATAAATGTCATTTTGCAAAATTTTATTAACAAAAACTCTCTACCATAAAAAATAGAGAGTGTTACGTTTAAATATATGATTTCAAAATTTCGACAACATCGCTTCTTTTCTTAACCTGATAGACCTTGATTCCCAACTTCTCAGCTACGATTGCATTATCCTCAATATCGTCTAGAAAGACACAATTTGTAGTATTTAAGGGGTATTTTATCGAGACTTATGTCAAGCTCCCCTCTTTGCCTTATGCTTTCATCTTCTACTTACAAATCCTTTTGGTAATAATATCTTTTCCCTGTGTAGGGATAGTCTTGCAAAGCAAAGACTTCCTTGTAACCATGTTTCTGATAAAAGTCTGGCGCCTGAAACTGGTAAGTATTGACAAAGGCAAAACGACAGTTTCGATTCTTAGCTTCACTTTCTACCTGTTGCAATAGTTTTGAGCCGATTCCTTTCCCTCGCAGTTCCTCTTTTACAAACAAATACTCGATTTCCAACCAATTTCCGAAAGTCTCAGCTACCAGACCTGCCAGGAGTTGTCCCTTTTCATCTTCTACATAAAGATTCAATGGCACACTTTCAGCCTCTTCTCTTTTTGAACGGTTATAAACACGAATCAGATTCCCTATTTCTTGTGATTTATGAGATTCCTTATTTTCCAATCTAAAGTACATCTAAACCTCCTCAAACACTGTTACAGCTTGATTATAGTCTTATTTCAATAGACTGTCAAATTAGCAAAAACCCACCAACCTGAGTTGATGAGTTTCAAATTTAATACTATCACTGCTTATATTCTTTGAAATTAGAACCAGAAAAATATGATTTCAATTCTTCTAAATCTGTCGTAGTTTTAAACTGCCCTTTTTCTAGTTTATCCATATCTACACTGCCATCTTTTTTGACTCCTGCTGCATAACTATAATCTTTATAATGAGTATCTTTAGATCCATCAGATTTGGTCTCAGTGACCTTATAGAGAATGCTTAAAGATATAATATTTTCATAAGCACTGTCACTTGATGAAAATACTCCTAAGAAGGTTCCTTGAGGTTCTAGTGTATAAGAAGATGAAGAGCTATTCTTATTTTCAGACTTACTGTAGTCATCAATTTTCTTAAGAATCTCCTTTAATTCCTTAATCTCACTGACCTCTTTTAGGCCTGAAACTGGAACTTCAAAACTCTTTTCGGCAGGTACTTTCCCTTCCTTCTTCAGTTTGTTCAAATAGTAATCACGAACCACAAGTTTGATGCTATCACCATTTTTCAAATCTTTAGGATTAGAATCACCATCAATAGTGAAGATATCTTCTTCATCTTTTGTTTCAGGAATGGATACTCGACCATAACCATTGAAGCCTTCAAAACTTACAGGTGTCAATTTCAAGAGGTCTTCTTTTGAAACTTTTTCATATTCCTTTAGTGTTTCAACCTTAAATGTTTTCTTTTCAGCTTTAACAGGTGAATTTTGCGAAGTCGTTGTGACTGTGAAGGTCACTTCATCCCCATTTTTTAACTCACTTTTCTTATCAAACTCATAACGAACACTGCTAATCATAGCCTTAGCTAGAGAAGCTTTTGAGGCTAATTGCGGATTGGTTGCCAAAGCTGATAAGGCTACAGGATCATTCTGGGCAAGGGCTTGAGCTTGTTCCTTGTTAAACCCAGCTTTTTTGTAAGACAGTTCCTTAACCATAGCCGCAATCACTTCTTCATTATAGGTCAAAGTCCCTGACTCTGAATAACCTGAAAATTCAACCCTAACTTCTTTGGCTAAACTTTTAGGTTGCCCTTGATAAAAGTTATAGCCTACAAAAGCGATAATAGCAAGTCCAAGAGCGATCAGCACACCAAGAGTTTCCTTACGTCGTGTCTCAATGATGTGTTTTACCTTATCCACAAATCCTAGCTGACTTGGGACAGGAGCTACAGAATTTGCATTTTCACTTTCTTGTTTGACTATAGTCTCTTGCTCCGAAACTTCTGTGTTATTTGAAGTCTCTTCGTTTACCTTATTTTCCAACTCTTCCACTTAAAATCTCCTTTGTATAACCAAAATGGAATTATTTAATCCATTTACCAGATCCATCTACACGGTAACCATCTGGTGTACGTTCGCTAACAGCCATTTTACCATCTGATTTAAGGTAATAATCTCCTACCCATTTGTTACGAGCGTAGCTTCCTTCTGATGTCAAATAGTAATATGATTTGTAGTTATTGTCATAAATCCACTCACTCTTAGCCATCTTACCATTTGATTTGAGGTAATAACTTCCTGACCAAGCATTACGTGCATAGCTTCCTTCTGATGTCAAGTAATAGTAAGAACCGTAGTTGCCATCATAAATCCATTCACTCTTAGCCATGTAACCACCTGACTTGAGATAGTAGTTCCCTACCCAAGCATTTTCCACGTACTCACCAGAAGCGTTCAAATAGAAATAAGACTTATACTGTGAATCATAGATCCATTGGCTGATAACTTTTTGACCATTTTGGTAGTAAGAACGACCTACCCAACCACTCTTTTCACTTGGTTGTTCTGGAGTTTTTGGCTCAGTTTTTGGTGTTGATGTTGGTTTTAAGTTAACTTTTTCATACTTCACAAATTCTCCATCTTTAATTGTCAATTTAATAGCCCCAACTAAAGTGAAGTAACCTGATTCATGAGAAAGTGTCCAATCCTTAAACGAAACCAGATAAGTACCATCCGGATAAGGGTTCCCATTTCGCAAAGATAAATTAAACTTTGCTCTACCAACATTTTTCTTAGCTTCCCCATTTGTAACTGGATCAATCCTTAAAGTACCGTTTGAAATTAATACTCGTCCTGTATCTGCTTCTAAAACTTCAAAAGACTTTAACAAGCTACTTGAAACAGAGACATCTGGACGATCTCCAACTACTTCCAAGTAAAAGTTTCCATCTAGTCCCTTTTGAGCAGTTACATCCGCATAGACCTTACGGTATTCTGCAGCTTTTACACTGCTTGTAGGGAGTACACTTGTTGTGATCACTCCTGCTGTTACGAGGCTCAACCCCATCACTGATCCTGTCAATACGTGTTTTAGTTTCATCTTCTTTTTCTCCTTTTTTATTCACTAACCTTATAATAAAATTCGTTTGGGTCGGATAATGCACCTGTATATTGGGCAATCAACAACCGATCCTTGCTACTGTCAGATGCATCTGTATAAGTTGCATCGCCTGCATTAAAGTCTGGATGCACAACTCCTTGCGGAATGAGGGTAACAGATGCACCTCCAGGTCCTGAACTTGACCCCATGCCAAATTTAGCCATATTATTTACAATCTGCGGTGCCGCTGGGGTCAAGACTGCACCATTTGTAAAGCCATTCTCATCAAAAGTGACTTCGCCACCCTTGTTATTCTTCCAAGTACCTTTGATACTGCTAAAGTTTTTCTGATGAATCTCAGCCAAATGAGCACCAAGTCCCTTAGCCTGCTCCTCTAGGTCAATAAAGGGACGGCTAGCTGAAGCATCATCAAAGATCAACCAGTTCAAGCCTTCTAAGTCAACCTGTTTAATCCCATCTAGACCCTGTAAACTTGAAGGATCCTTGGTTTCTCTCAAATCATAGTTAACTGAGCTCGCTTCCTGATAACGACCATCTGCAAAAAGATAAGTTTTAGCAATGGCCTCTGGTCTAGAAGCACTAAAAATCAAGTAAGAGATGGCACCATTTTCATAAGGAATCAAGATTTGACGTGAACCACCTTTACCGGCAACCCCACCAGCTTTGACTAGCTGAGCTCCTTGATCTGTCAGATAATAGATCCCAAGTAGGACATTATCTTGTTTGATTAGCAATTCTTTTTTCCCATCTTTGTTAATATCGTAGAAAGTATAGCTGATGTCTTTCCCTTGGTAATCAAACAAAATGGAATCAATATAAGACTCTTCTTTGTCACCTGTCGAATTCTGTGGCATTTGTTGTTTTTGTGCTGTCTTAACTCGCTCTCTATAGGAGTCTAAGATATTCTGATAGACGATTTGGTAATCAATCTTGGCTTGTTCAGCTTTTTTCGCGTCTGAAGCACTGGTTTGGACTGTAGCGTCAGCCGACTCACCTTCACTCGTCTGGCTAGCTTGCTGCCCACAGGCTGCTAATAAAAGCACTGAGCTAGCCACTAACAAACCACTTAAAATACTTTTCTTGGACATAATACCTCCTTTTATTTCTTTTTAAAAGATTTACCAGCTAGCACACCAGAAGGATCTGAAGTAATAGTCAACTCTCCACCTTTAATCTCATAACCTAGTTTCAGTGAAGACAATTCAAGAGTCTTTTCTTTCTGATTGACCTTCATCTCGTCTGTCTGCTCCGTTGGCTTTCCTTCTGTCAGAATACCAATCGTTTTTCCTTTGGTATGAACTTGTCCCTTGTCACCCTTGATTTGGATAGTCACAGTTGCTTCTTCCATAAATGGCATGCTACCTTGATAGACATAAGTCCCATCTGCTGATGAGCAGGCTGCGAGAAGCAATAAGCTAGTTACTAACGATAATACAAATGCAAATTTCTTTTTCAATTTTTATCCCTCTTTTTTCTTTAAAATAATTCCTAATCCTGCCAAGAAGCCATATCCTAATAAAGCTAGTAGGCTGACTTGACTGCCAGTATTTGGCAATGCTTTTTGTCCAGCTTCTTCTTGGGCTGGAGATAGAACTGCAGGCGCTTGGTAACTTGGTTCTGGACCAACAGGTTTCACGTTATGGTCACCATCTTGATCTGGTTTGTTGGCATTCGGTTGGTCACTTGGTCTGTCACCTTTAGGCTCTTGATTTGGTTCTTCACCTTTTGGTTGCTCTACTTTCGGTTGTTCAGCTTTGGGTTCTTCAGTCTTTGGTTGTTCAACTTTGGGTTCTTCAGTCTTTGGTTGTTCAACTTTGGGCTGCTCTCCCTTAGGTTCTTCTGTCTTAGGCTGTTCTACTTTTGGTCGCTCAACTTTTGGTTCGTCAATTGGTCTGTCACCTTTAGGTAATTGATCAAGTGGAAATTCTGGTAGTTCCGGTTGAATAGCACCTGGACCGTTTACGCCACCTTTAAATTCTGGTTTCTCTGGAATGATAGCGTCGTCAATTGTCTTACGAAGTAGTAGTTTTTGATACTCACGTTCTGCATCATCTTTAGCTTTACGAGCTTTCTCTGCTTCGTCTTCTTTTTGCTTCACGTCACGTTTCAAATCGTCTACGTGTTTGCAGAGTTCATCCAACTCTTTTGACTTGGCTTTCAATTCTGCTTCAAGTTTGCCTTTTTCTTGGCTCAAACGAAGTGTTTCTGCCAACTTGTCTTTTGCTTTTTGAAGTGCGTCTTCCGCGTCTTTCAACTCTTTGTCCGCTTTCAAACGGTCAATCTTCGCAGTTTCCAAGTCTTTGTCTTTTTGCTGACTTTCAGCCAATTTCTTAGCCAATTCTTTATCAGCATCGTCTTTTGCATTGCGAGCTTTTTCCAGACGCAATGATTTGGCATTATCGTCCAGTGTCGCACGTTCTAGCTTACGTTGAGCATCTTCTGCTTTTTCTTTAGCTTTTTCCAACTCTTTGACAGCTTCGGCGCGTTTTGCTTCTTTAGCTGGCGTTTCAGATACTTCTTTTTCCAAGTCAGCAATGCGTTTCTCAATTTCTTGAAGCTCTGTTTTTACTTGTTCCAAGTTATCTTCAGCTGTCTTCTTGTCTGCTTTAGCTTTTTCCAATTCGGCTTCTACTTCTTGTTTGCTTTGTAGAGTTGGTGTTGGAAGGTTGGCTTTAGAGTTTGGTCCGTATAGTTCGTCGTATTTAGATTTTTGGATATCGGTATCATCGTTATCGATGTATTTTTCACCTTTCACTTTTAAAACATGAATACGGAATACATGTGTGAAATCAGAGTCACCAAGGTCAGTTAAAAGCTGTCCACCTTTGATGATTGATGTGTTCAAGCCTAAAGTATCGGCTTGTAGAAGACTATAGAAGTGACCATATCCACCAGTCAAGTATCCTTCTGCAAAGAATGATAAGAATGTTTCTGTCATACGAGCAATGAGTTCTTGTCTAGTCATTTTATCTGAACCCATTGGAATATTCATGAGGTCTTCATAATATTGACTATGAGTATCAACACCTGGATTATCAGATGCAATCAAGCCTCGTTTTCGTGCAACGTCATTAATCCCACGTCCAAAATGGCTAAGGTCTTGGTAGTCATTGTCTTTATAGACTTTAGCGACTTCTTTGGCAAAATCTTTATTATTTGTGTTGACTTTTGCTTCTGGTAAGTCTAATTGTTTTCGAAGATTGTTTAAAAGAGTAACAAAATGGTTGTTTAAGTCATTAACGATATCTTGAGGAAGGTTATTTGGGTCATATTTGACATCATTTTCTCCGTCTTTGATTCCATTTTCGCTAATACTACCGATTTTTTCCATCCATTTTTCATTTGTTTCACGGTCTAGTTCAGTCAACTCTTCTTCTAGTCGGCGAATATCTTTACGATATTGTTCCAACCAAACGGTATAGCGAGCGTTCCATTCTTCATCCGCTTTGTCGATTTGGTCTGCATCCATACCGTCCATATTTGGATATGGTTCTGGGTATTTGTCCATACGACGTTTGATAAGCTCTTTAGCTTTTGCTAGCCATTCTGGTGTCACGGTTACGTCAGTTGGATATTGAGCTGTTTTTAGTTTTTCTTCAGCATCTTTTACAGCTTTTTCAGCGTCTTTGACTGCGCCTTCTTTTGCTGTTTTATCTGCTTCTTTGTCGGCTTTGTTTTGGCGTTCTTGAACTTTTTTAGCTTCACGAGTTTTGTCGTTTTCTTTTGCTTTTTCAAGCTCTGTTTCCGCATCACGTTTAGCTTTGTCTTTTACAAGAACGTCTTTATCAGCGTCATCTTTCTCTTTTTGAGACTTGTCTTTCGCGGCTGGGTCATAGTCATCTGTTGCATCTTTCAACTCTTTGTCAGCCTTTTCGACACCTGTACGGGCCTTGTCAAGCTCATCTTTAGCAAGTTTGGCTTCGTCAGACTTTTTAGTCACTTGGTCAACCTTATCTTTGGCATCAGCGTCTTTGTCGGTTTTAGCCTTTTCTTTAGCGTCTACATCTTCTGTTTCCTTTTGGATTTTTTCTGGTGTAGCGTCTTTGGCCTTTTCAAGGGATTTTTCAAGGGCATCTTTTTCAGCTTTTTTAGAGTCTTTGTCTTTTTGCGCTTTATCAAGCGTATCTTTGGCTTGTTCAGCGTCTTTTGCTTTTTGGTCCGCGTCTTTAGCTGCATCTACAGCACGTTTTTCAGCGTCAGACAGGTCTTTGTCTGTGACCTTATCATCGACAGTAGCCTTAACCGTGCTTTCAGTTGGGGCTTCTGTGGCAAAGGCTGTTTGAGTGGTTGCTACTACTCCTAAACCAGCCATTGCAGCAGTTGTTATAACCAGGGACTTTTTCATCCTTATCTCCTTTATTTTTGATTGACTTGATTATACAGTAAATAATCCTCTTTTTGGATATTTCTACTAAAAACAGTAGAATTTTATCTCAACCTCTGTATTTTCCTAAAAAATCCACTAAAAACAGTAGTTTTTTTCAAAAATGGAGAAATTTAAGTTATAATAAAACCAATAAAACTCAAGGAGAACATTATGGAATTCAATCACTATGGAGAAATCATTCATAAAATCCGTCAAGATCGCAATATGAGCCTTAAAGAGGCTGCTGGAGATGCCATTACTCCCAACAACCTCAGTCGTTTTGAAAAAGGTTTGGCTACCGTTAAAGTCGATACTTTTTTTGAAATTTTGAACAGATTTAATCTAGATGGAGAAGACTATGCAGAAGTGTTAAATATTCAAGATAAGGCTTCTCAAAGAGTAAAACAATTTAATAATGCAGTCAGTCAAAATGATATGACCAAAGCCAGACAACTATTAGGGAAAAAAAGTGAATGGAAAAATGTCATAGAGTATTACACACTAAAATTATGCATTAGAAATCCTGAAAAGAATTTGGATGAATTCCCTCCTGATGAACTAGAAGCTATTCATTACTTGATTGACTATATCTTAAGTATAGACACACTTTATATTCGTGATTTTACTATTATTGATACTCTATTGAGAATTAACACTCAATTTTTTGAAGTACAATTCCTTGAATACATCGAAAATCTAATCGTTAAAGGATTAGAGGAGGGTAAATATATGACTATAACTTTTGAATACATATATACTCACTGTAGTGCTAATTTGGTTAGGACTTACTCTCGGTATGGTTATTATGATAAAGCTGAAAAACTCATCTATAAGTTGAAACTAATACTATCTCAAGGAAACCACCCTCGCATTTCAACAAATGCCCTATTTTTGTTGAACATGTATGAAGTATACAATCTACTTCGACAAAACAACTCTAAGGCTATTGAACGAGCTCATAGTCTTCTTCATTACATTGATGCCCAGAACGACCTTTTCCCACTATCACATATGTATACTTGGAAAAATGACTTTATCCAAAATGTTCAACGACTAAATAAAACGGGCATTCCATTCCCTACGGAAGATGAAGAATAACTATCAACAGTAGTAAGCAACAAAATGTTTATAACTTTATACTCAATGAAAATCAAAGAGCAAACTAGGAAGCTAGCCGCAGGTTGTTCAAAACACTGTTTTGAGGTTGTAGATAGAACTGACGAAGTCAGTAACACATATATACGGCAAGGCGAAGCTGACGTAGTTTGAATTTGATTTTCGAAGAGTATTAAAGCACCAAAGTCACTTTAGACCTTGGTGCTTTTTTGACTTGATTTTAAAGAAAAAACCCACCAACCTGAGTTGATGAGTTTCAAATCTATTTTCTAAATTTCCACTGGCTGTAAATACCGAAACCGATAATCCAGATAGCTGAGCCGATTGCTCCTACAAATGTAGACTCTTGTAAAAAGAGGGTTACAAAGACAAAGGCAAAGAAGAGCATGGTTAAAGGATTTAGGAAACGATAGTGGGGCATGAGATAGCCATCCGCCATAAAGTCTGGTGACTTGCGATACTTAAGGTGAGCCACCATAATCAAGATATAAATGGCGATATAAACACCTGATGATGATGCCGTAATCAAGGCAAAGGCATCCGAAACACCTGGCAAGACATTGATAAAGGCTGCTAGGGCAATCAAGATTGCTGAAGCAATGATGGCATTTTGTGGCACATTGTGGCGAGAAAGAGTATCTGCTTTAATTGCTTTGAGGAAGCGATTTGGCGAATCATGGGCAATCTGGTACAAATGACGCCCTGTTGAGTAAAGGGTTGAGTTAAGAGCAGATGCTGCTGACGTCAAGACAACAAAGTTAATCAAGGCTGCTGCCCACTTGATACCGGCCAATTCAAATACTGTAACAAAAGGAGAATCAGCAGATGCTAGCTCACGCCAAGGAATGATAGCCATGATTGCTAAGAGGGCACCACCGTAGAAAAAGGCGATACGCAAAGGAATTTCCTTAACGGCTTTTGGTAAGACCTGACGTGGATTTTTGGTTTCAGAAGTTGTGACCCCGATAAACTCAATCATGAGGTAGGCAAAGAATACCATCTGGAAGGCCATGACAAAGTTCACTCCACCATTTGGGAAGAGGGAGAAATTGTCAGCAATATTGGCCAAACTTGCTACCCCATGAGGTGTCTTAAAGCCTGTCAAGACCATAAAGACCCCTGTGGCAATCATGGCCAAAATAGCCACAATCTTGACCATAGCAAACCAAAACTCAACTTCTCCAAAGAGCTTCACAGCAATCAGATTGACCAAGGCTAGAATAGTCAAAAATCCAATCTCAATCATCCAACTTGGCCAACTAGGGAACCAAAACTGAACATAGTGAGCGATAGCTGTAATTTCAGCCATACCGATAAAGACAACGGAAAGCCAGTAAGACCAAACTGAGAAATAGCCCCAGCCCTTGCCCAAATGGCGCGTTATAAAGTTGATAAAGGTATGTTGCTCAGGGTCTTGGTAGAGCATTTCCCCAACCGCACGCATCATAAGGAACATAAAAGCCCCAGTAATCATATAAATCAGTACAATGGAAGGACCTGTTAGGCTAATGGAGCGACCCGCTCCCAAAAAGAGTCCTGTTCCGATTGTTCCCGCAATGGCCATAACCTGAACGTGACGATTGGTCAGACCACGCTCCATCTTATTTTTTTTCTTCTTTGAACTCATATAGTCTCCAATTCAATTTAAAATGGAAAAAGGAGCGAGTGAAGCGCATCGCCTCCCCACTCCTTTTTTCTCTTTTTAGTCTGTTTTTTCAACCTTCAAAATTTTTACATCGTAGCTACCAACAGGTGTTTCAATAGTTGCTGTGTCACCTGTTTTCTTGCCAATCAAGGCTTGTCCAATCGGGCTTTCATTTGAAACCTTACCTGCAAAGGCATCCGCACCAGCTGAACCTACAATGATATAAACCTCTTCTTCGTCCTCACCAATTTCTTGGATAGTGACTGTTTTACCAATCGCTACTTCGTCTTGGGCAACTGAGTCGCTATTAACGATTTCAGCATAACGGATTTTTGTTTCCAAGCTAGAAATTTGTCCTTCAACAAAGGCTTGTTCATCCTTAGCTGCTTCGTACTCACTGTTTTCAGAAAGGTCACCGTATGAACGGGCAATCTTAATGCGTTCCACCACTTCTGGTCGGCGGACCAATTTCAATTCTTCTAATTCTTTTTCAAGTTTTTCCTTTTCCGCAAGGGTCATAGGATATGTTTTTTCTGCCATTTTTCTCAACTTTCTTTCGATAGTATTGAATCTCTATCTGAGATTCTCATGTTTGTAGTCTTAGTTTGAACTACTATTTTGAGTAAGTTTGCTATTGACGTGCTCAGCTACATTACGATCATGTTCTTCCTGAGTAACTGCGTAATAGACTTTTCCATCTGTAACATTGGCTACAAAGTAGAGGTTCTCACTCTTCGTTTGGTTGATACTTGCTTCAATCGCGTCCTGACTTGGACTATCCACTGGACCAGGCATCAAACCAGGTTTTGTATAAACATTGTATGGTGAATTAATTGATGTATCAATTCCAGCATCATCTGCTAGGCTAATATTTTGACCGAGTTTGCCTTGAGCATACAAGATTGCAATATTGCTTTGAAGTGGCATACCAAGGTTCAAGCGATTGTAGAAAACACCTGCAATCAACTTACGATCTTCAGTCTTAGCACCTTCTTTTTCAACAAGAGAAGCAATGGTTAGCAATTCATTGACTGTCAAGTTTTTAGACTTAATTGCACTATAGTGTGGAGTCAAGGTCTTATCCATAGCAGCCAACATCTCATCAATCAAGCTTTCAATAGTTGTGCTTTCCTTGATAGAGTAGGTTGCTGGGAAAAGATAACCCTCCAAACGGTAACGAGCTCCACTTTCTTTTGTCGGCAAGCTTTCGAGTAGGTTTGGATATTTAGCAACTTCTTGACTGATAAAGTTGTCATCTTGCACCTTAGCCAAGAAGGCTTCCGCTGTCAAAGGTTCTTTAAATTCACCTTGTAATTGGCCTACAGCTTGGGCAATTTGCTCAATTGTATAACCTTCTGGAATGGTCAAATCTGCAAGTGATGGTGCCTGCGGTTCAGGAGTACCACCTTTTTGCAATTCTTTGATGATATCCTCTGTACTCATGCTCTTTTGCAAATTGTAATATCCAGCCTTCAAATCTGAATAATTCTTATATTTAGCATAAAAAGCAAAAATCACTCCGTGTTTAATCACACCAGAATGTTCAAGTGCTGATCCAATCTCTTGGACATTGGATCCTTCTGGGATTTGAACCGTTACATATTCCTTAGAATTTGCATCAACTGGTAATAAAGATGATTGAACATACTGGTAACCGAAGTAACCACCTGCCGAAATCAAGGCAAGGAAAATCAGTAGAGAAATGAAGAAAGCCTTCAGATGTGATTTTTTCTTCTTGACTGGTTTAACTGTCTCACGGCGACTACGACGTGGAGTTTCAGAAATAGCTTCAACAGCTTCCGATTCCGTAACTGGTTCTGGTTTTGTTACTTCTTTCTGAGGCTCTTTTTTAGCTTCCGTCTTATAAGAAACAGCTACTCTTGTTGGAGTTGTGTTCAAATCTCTTTCGACCTTTTGTGGGCGACTAGTCTCTGGTCCTGGAACCGGTCTTGATGAACTTGCTTCAGCTGGTGAAGCTGGAACATCTTGACTAGGGTGACTAGGAACAATCGGAGCTTCTTCTCTTAATTCATCTGCTGGTGATGCAGGCACATCTTCACTAGGATGCTGTGGAACACGTGGTGCATTCTCCATAATTTTTTCAACAGCTGATAGGGATGCATTCATCACTTCTTCATCAGCAATTTTTGTGTCAGGGACAGACAAAGCTGATTTTTTTTCATCAAGTTCAGCGGCCTCTTGACGAATCCCTTCATAACGTTTTACTTTTTCTAAATCACGTAAAATCTGCTCTTTAAAGCTTAATTTTTCGTCTTCTCTTGGCTTTTCACTCAAAAGTTTATCCTCCTCGTTGACAATCCATAATATTATATCTTAAAAACGAAAGAAAAGCAACCTAGCATGCTTTTCTAGCTTATTTTTTAGCTTCCCAGACCATATCATACCATGTTTCCCCTGCAAAGGTTGACTGGGACTGGCCTTCATTGACAAATCCATGTTTTTCATAGTAGGCGATGAGATAGTCATGACAGGTTAGGTTAATGCCTTCTCTTTCGTGTTCAAGAGCCAGTTCTTTCATGGCTGTTAGTAATTTTTGACCCAGTCCAAGGCCCTGTGCCTCCTCGGCAATAGAAAGACAGGTCACAGAGATATAACCACCAGGCTCATGACTATAATCTTCTATCTCTTCTGTAAAAGACTGATCTTGCAGATGGCGGTATGGTCCAACTGGCCCTTCTATATACCCCATGATTCTGCCCTCTTTTTCTGCAACCAGAAAAGAGGTCTGAATTTCTCGCAAATGTGCCTCAAAAACAGAGCGAGGAATGGCTTCTTCGATCGAAAAATTTTCTAGTTCGATCTCAACGATACGATCTAAATCTTCTAATCTTGCTTGTCTGATTTTCATTTTGCCTCCAGATAAAAGGGATTAAACCAAATCATACTAAAACCTTGACTAGCTACATAAAGCGAAGTTGCTTCTTCCTCATCAATAAAACCGTTCATTTCAAAATAGGAAATCAACTCATCCGGACTCTTCAAACGAATAGCTTTGTAATTCAGCTCTACTGTCACCTCTTTCAAAGCCGCAAGAAGAAGCGTGCCCAAGCCCTGTCTCTGATAGTCAGACTCAATGACTAAAGAATGTATTTCTAGACATTGCGGATTGTGTGGGTAAGGACCACCTAGAACATAGCCTAGAAGCTGATTTTCATCCCTAGCTAGAAGAAAGGTATCCGCACACTTACGGATACTTTCTTCTAAAATATGGAAAGGTTGCTGCTTTTCAGCTGGAAAAGATGAGGCCTGAAGTGCCTCTATCTCAGTTAAATCAGACTTACTTGCCTGAATGATCTTAATTGGAATTTCCATGGGAAAATCCTATTGAACATTGCTTGTCAAGTTAGACAAGAGTCGCTCAAATGAGTATTCATATGTTTGGATATCTCCTGCTCCCATGAAGACGTAAACAGCATTATCATGGTCTAGGAGTGGAGAAACATTTTCAACAGTGATAACTTGGTGTTTCTTATTGATTTTATTGGCTAGGTCTTCTACCTTAACATCACCATGGTCTACTTCACGAGCAGATCCATAAATTTGCGCTAGATAAACAGCATCAGCCTGGTTCAAAGCGTGGGCAAATTCGTCCAACAGGGCAATAGTTCTTGTAAAAGTATGCGGTTGGAAGATTGCTACGATTTCTTTGCTTGGATATTTTTGACGAGCCGCATCCAAGGTTGCAATGATTTCTGTTGGATGGTGGGCAAAGTCATCGATAATCACTGTGTCATTGACAATTTTTTCAGTGAAACGACGCTTAACACCGGCAAATGTTTTCAGGTGTTCACGCACCAAGTTCAAATCAAATCCTGCTGTGTAAAGAAGACCAATAACGGCTGTCGCATTCATGATATTGTGACGACCAAAGGTTGGAATGTGGAATTGCCCTAATTCTTGACCACGGAAATGAACTGTGAAGGTTGAACCAGTTGTTGAACGAAGAAGATCACTAGCGACAAAGTCATTACCTTCTGCTTCAAAACCATAATAATAAATTGGTGCATCAGACGTAATCTTACGCAATTCAGCATCTTCACCATAGACAAAGAGACCCTTGGTAATTTGTTTAGCATAGTCGTTAAAGGCATTGAAAACATCCTCTAGGCTTGTGAAATAGTCTGGATGGTCAAAGTCAATGTTGGTGATGATAGAATATTCTGGGTGGTAAGGCATGAAGTGGCGCTCATATTCGTCAGATTCGAAGACAAAATATTTGGCATTGGCTGAACCACGACCTGTCCCATCCCCAATCAAGAAGCTAGTATCTGTAATGTGAGACAAGACATGAGACAACATACCTGTCGTTGATGTTTTTCCATGCGCTCCTGCTACTCCCATGCTAACAAAGTCGCGCATAAAGCTACCTAGGAACTCATGGTAGCGTTTGTAGCTAATGCCATTTTGGTCCGCATAGGCAATTTCGACGTTGTTATCTGGACGAAAGGCATTTCCAGCGATAATTTCCATATCATCGTCTAGATTCTTTTCATCAAAAGGAAGAATAGTAATCCCTGCCTGCTCAAGACCACGTTGAGTAAAGTAGTACTTTTCAACATCTGATCCCTGTACCTTATGCCCCATTTGGTGCAACATCAAGGCCAAGGCACTCATACCTGATCCCTTAATTCCGATAAAATGATATGTCTTTGACATGTTTTCTCCCCTATTCCATAATTCTTGTCAGATTCAACTCTTGGGCCACCTGACGTTCTTGTTCTTTTTCTTGATTCTTTTTATTGTAGATTTGGCTCTTCTTCAGAAAATCATAATTGTTTTTCTTTGGGCCTGAAGTTTCTTTTGGCTCAGCTTGAGTCGACATATTGTTCACTTCTTCCGCCAAGATGTAATGAGACTGAGTCAATTTTTGACTGTATTTGACAAATTCGCCAGGATTTTCCTTTTGGAAAGGCGCAGTAGGTTGATTGCCCTGTCTATCCAAACGTTGCTGAGAAGGGCGCCTTGTAGGAGTAATATCCTTAGTCAGATAACTTGCTGAGCGTTTCTTTTTCAAGTCCGCACGCGCTTCTTCACGCGCCACCTCCGCATAGCTTTTTCCTTCTTTTTTAACTCCTAAACCAGACTTCTTAGGTTTCTCTACGGGCTTTTCAATCTGTTTTACTGGTTTTTCTTCAGTAATAGGGGCCCACTCCAGATAATTCTTATCACGGTATTCTCCCTTGATATTACTGATAAAGTCAGATTCATCATAGAGGTCCATAACCGGCATCTCAGTCAACATGATCTCATCATCTGACACCAATGGAAATCGTTCTTCTCTCATTTTCTATTTCCTTTCAACACTTCATTATAGCGTATTGTCTTGATTTTTCAAGTGCTGGCTTCAGAAATTCCCAAAATTTCTCTAATTTCTGCTAGGCTGAGACTGCCACGTGACTCTGTTCCATCCAATACTTGTGACACTAGATGTTTCTTTTGTTCTTGGAGTTCCTGAATTTTTTCTTCAATGGTTCCCCTGGTCACTAAGCGATAAACCTCAACCGTTTCTTCCTGACCTATCCGATGGGCACGGCCAATAGCTTGCGCTTCCACCGCAGGATTCCACCAAAGGTCAACCAAAATAACCGTATCAGCACCTGTCAGATTCAGACCGACACCACCCGCCTTGAGGGAAATCAGAAAGGCATCTCTTTCCCCTTGGTTAAAGGCCTTGGTCATGTCTTGTCTTTCCTTGGCTGGGGTCGAACCGGTAATTTTAAAGGAAGTCAAGCCCAAGTCTGGCAATTCTTGTTCTATTTTCTCCAACATTCCCTTGAACTGCGAGAAAATCAAGACACGGTGTCCGCCGTCTGCCACCTGTACCAGCAGGTCTCGAAGACTATCCAGTTTGCCACTGGCTCCCTGATAATCTTCCATAAAGAGGGCAGGAGTGTCACAGATTTGACGCAAGCGCATCAAACCAGATAAAATTTCCACACGACTTCGCTGAAATTCCTGATCTGACACTTGAGCCAGACGGTCTCGCATCTGTTGCAACTGAGCTAGGTAAATAGCCTTTTGCTGGTCTTCCAGTTCATTTTTATAAACCACTTCAATCAAGTCTGGCAATTCAGTCAGAACTTCTTCTTTCTTGCGCCGCATCACGAAAGGTTTGATAAACTGAGCAACGCGCTCAGCTGGTAATTTCATAAATTCTTTCTTGCTTGGCAAAAGTCCTGGCATGACGATTTGGAAAATAGACCACAGCTCACCCAGATGGTTTTCAATAGGAGTTCCTGACAAGGCAAAGACTGACGGCACCACAAATTGTCTCAAGGTCTGAGCAATCTTGGTCTGAGCGTTTTTCATGACCTGAGCTTCATCTAAGAAAAGGAAATCAAAGGCCATCCCCTGATAAAGATCACTGTCCTGACGGAAGGTAGCATAACTAGTCACATAGATTTGATGTCTCTCGGCAAGAATCTCCTCACGACTAGCTTTCAAACCATGAACAACAGCCACATCCAACTGTGGGGCAAACTTCTGAAACTCATCTGCCCAGTTGTATATTAAACCTGACGGAGCTAAAATCAAGACCCGACTTTCTTTTGTCACTTGACTAGTCAAAAAAGCAATGGTCTGCAGAGTTTTACCAAGTCCCATATCATCAGCCAAAATCCCACCAAAACCATAATGATAGAGCATTTGTAGCCATGCGATTCCCTTTTCCTGATAATCTCGCAGATCAGCCTGAACCTGAGTTGCTTGCAAAGGAAAGTCCTCTGGATGAGTCAAATCCTGGGCCAGATTCTGGAATTCTTGTGAAAAAGAAACACGGTCTCGCCCTTCAAAAAGATGAGCTAAACTATAAGCCAAAGATTTTCGAGCCTGCAAGGCCCCATCTTTTAATTCAAACTGCCCCAGTTCCTGTAGATTTTGGCGAATTTTCTTGGTTTCTTCATCGAAAAAGTAGACTTGATTGGATGAATTAATATAAAAATCTCGATTATCAACCAAGGCCTGCATGGCTTGGTCAATTTCCTCCTGGGCAATATCTTGAAAATCAAATTGGATTTCCAAGAGGCCTCCCTTGGAAGCAATCTGTACTTGAGGGCTTGCTAGATTATAGAGTTCTTCTAACTTGTCTGATAAATCAACATTTCCGAGTTTTTCAAAGACTGGAATGATTTCATGGAAGAAATGATAAACAGACTCTGCTTTTAGGGCCTGACGCCAAGATTGAAAATCAGCTTCAAAGCCCGCAACCAAACCGACTTGGAAAACTCTTTCTTCTAATTCAGCATCACTCGAAAAAGGTAATTCTTCTAACTCTTGTCGGCTAGATACCTGTCTATTTCCATAATCAAACTGAATTTCTAAACGAATCCGATTGTCTTCTTCCCTGTCAAAGTAAAAAGAGGGCGCAAAAGTTTTGATATGTAGACGTTCTGGAGCTGAAACGGTGCCCATCTGGCCAAAGAGCGTTAGACAAGAAGCCAACTTATCTCGGTCACTGCTATCAAATTGCAGGTATTTCTTTCCATGTTGATCCAAAGGCAACGCTTTGATTTCCTTGAGAAGACGTATCTGCTGGTCTGTTAAAAAATAAACCTGTCCTTTATGGAAAAGCACAGCTCCCTGATAAAAGACATTGACCCTTGGACTCTCACTAATTTCCATTTCAAAATAATCCGAGTATTCTGTTACTATAAAGGCAAAAAGATTAGCATCCGCATGCAAATCCCGAAAAAGCAGGGTTTGATAGCTATCCACTTGATGGTCAAATTGAAAATGGGGCAAGGCCATCAGTAAATTCACACCCTGCTCAAAAAAGGTCAGAGGGAAAAAGAGGTGCCGACCTTGGTTTTGGAAAAAGAGGTCTGGAGCCAGTCCTTCTTCCATCAGTCCACGCAAAAAAGTCAGAAGTTCTTGGCTAGCTTCATCAAAGGCTTCCCAAGACAGAGACTCCTCATAGGTCTTACCAATCATATAAGGTTTTCTCTTCTCGACAACTCTTAAAAAGAGTGGAATATCCCGAATAACATAGTATTTTTGGCTATTGATTTGCCCGATTCTCAGGGTCCACAAGATACGATTGCTTCCTGCTTCCACTTGTCCCACAGCGGACAACTCATAGGCTCGGTCTGATTTTGGAGATATGATTCGGTCTAAAAATTTGCCGCCCAAGGTCACCTTGGTTTCAACGGCCTCTTTTTCTTCATGACCTTCTTCCAAACCCTGCAAGATTTCCTGACCACGCTCATCATTTTTTAGAAAATGCTCCAGAGCTGCCAAATGCACACAGTAGCCCCTCTTTTGGAAAAAATCGCAGGCACAAAAAACCAAATCATCCTCTAAGCTATATCGCAGTTCTTCTTCTGCGACGCGAGCGTAGAGTCGATTGTTCTTTTCCTTGATGATGTCAACTTTACCAGTTTCATAAAGGGCAACGCCTTCGATACGGACTTTCCCCGGAATCAATTTAGCCATATTTCTACCTTTACCTTATCTTTTTATTATACCATATTTTCCCCTATGAAAATAGCCTTCTAAGGATACTTTTCTCCTAGAAGGCTGGATTTTTAAAGTTTGGCAAAAGTTGCCACAATCCGCTGACAAACTTCTTGCAGCAAAGATTTAGGCATGGCTACATTGAGGCGGGCATGGAGACTTCCTTCCTCCCCAAAATCCAAACCACGGTTGAGGATAACCTTGGCTTCATTTCTCAAAAGCTCTTGCAATCTTTCATCAGTCAGGTCATAGGCTGAAAAATCAAGCCAAATCAAGTAGGTTCCTTGCGGTTTCATGACCTTGATTTTAGTCTCTTTTCCAAATAGATCCACCACATAATTGATGTGGTCTTCAAAGACTTGCTTGAGTTCCTCTAACCAATCCTTCCCATAGCGATAGGCAGCTTCTGTCGCCAAATAACCCAAACCTGAAATTTCATGTTGATTATTAGCCAACTGGCGTTTCTGGTAAGTCAGTCTCAACTTAGGATTTTCAATAACTGCATAGGAATTTTTTGTCCCAGCAATGTTAAAGGTTTTAGTGGCACTAGTCAAGACGATAGCAAATTCTTTGAAGGCAGGATCAATGGTATTGAAGGAACGATGCTTGTGACCAAAGAGGGCCAAATCTTGGTGAATCTCATCTGAAACCACGAAAACACCGTGTTTTTGGCAGAGTTGGCCAATCTTCTCCAACACTTCCTTTTCCCAAACACGTCCACCAGGATTGTGAGGGTTACAAAGAATATAGAGTTTGACCTCCTCTTCCACCAAATCCTTTTCAAGTCGATCAAAGTCAATCTCAAACAGACCATCCTTTTCCACCAAAGAATTAGTAATCAATCTACGGTTGTTCAATCTGACACTGCGTGCAAAAGGTGGATAGACAGGTGTGTTAATCAAAACCGCCTCGCCTTCTTTTGTAAAGGCTTGAATAGCTGTTGAGATGGCTGGTACCACACCCTCGATAAAGACAAGAGCCTCTTTGTCAAAGTGGTAACCGTGTTGTGTGGCTTCCCACTTTTGAACTTCCTTAATTAACTCTTCACTGGCATAGGTATAGCCATAAACCAGTTGATCCGCATAAGTTTGCACGGCTTGGCGGATTTCAGGCAAGACTACAAAGTCCATATCCGCTATCCAAGCTGGTAGGACTTCACTATCCGTTTCTGCTTCTTTCCATTTATAAGTATGGTGCCCTAAACGATTGGGCAGGCTTGTAAAATCATATTTTCCCATCTTTATCTTATCCTTCCAAGGCTTGGCGCAAATCTGCAATCAAATCTCTAGCGTCCTCAATCCCAATTGACAAGCGCAAGAGGTCATCTGTCAAACCATAAGAATGGCGCACTTCTGCTGGAATATCAGCGTGAGTTTGCGTCGTTGGATAAGTAATGAGACTTTCTACCCCACCCAAACTTTCGGCAAAAGAGAAGACCTTGAGGCTGTTCAAAATATGAGGAATGCGTGTTTCATCGGCTACTTTAAAGGAAATCATCCCCCCTCGACCAGTGTAGAGAACTTCCTTAACTGCTGGAGAATCCTTCAAAAAGGCAACCACTTCTTGGGCGTTAGCTGTTGAGCGCTCCATACGAAGAGACAAGGTCTTGAGACCACGAATCAATTGATAACTGTCAAATGGAGACAAGACTGCCCCTGTCGTATTGAGATTGTAAAAGAGTTTCTCGTATAGTTCTAAACTATTGGTCACAACCACTCCAGCCAAGACATCATTGTGGCCTGCCAGATACTTGGTTGCTGAATGAAGTACGATATCTGCCCCATCTTCAATCGGACGTTGGTAAATAGGGCTGTAGAATGTATTGTCCACAACTACTTTGGCACCCTTAGAATGAGCCAATTTTGCTAGTTTTTCGATATCAAATTCCAACATCAAAGGATTGGTTGGTGTTTCGATATAGAGAACATCCACATCCTTCTCCAACTCAGCAATCAACTCTTCTTCTGTATTGGCATAGGTAAAATGGAAACGGCCTTCCTGCTCCACTTGGTTGAACCAACGGAAAGAACCACCGTAAAGGTCACGGACAGCCAAGACCTTACTTCCTACTGGAAAGACGCTAAAAGCTAAAACAATAGCTGACATCCCTGAGCTAGTAGCTAGGGCATAATCTGCTGATTCAATCGCCGCCAAGACTTCTTCAGCCTTGCTACGAGTTGGGTTTTTGGTGCGTGTATAGTCAAATCCAGTAGATTGACCAAACTCTGGATGCTGATAGGTCGTTGAAAAATGAAGCGGTGTCACCAAAGCTCCTGTCGCTTCATCTGATTTGATACCCGCCTGGGCCAAAATTGTGTTGATGTGTAATTCCTTGCTCATACAATACCTCCAAATCTATAGTAACTATTGTACCACTTATTTTCATCAACTCATTTTCTTCTTTTCAAGAGCTAGTTATAGTTTCAAACTATACACTTATCGAGTAAAGCTAAAAAAGAATCCAGAAAAGCTTCCAGTTTCTTTTGTGAAAATGATTGCTAGGGTTTACTGTGAACGAAAGAAATCCTGTTGGGCTAAATAGTCATAATGGTCTTTGTTAAATTGATATTGACCCACATGCTGACCAATCTGACCGACATCCACGGAAAAAATATAGTCTTCATTTTGATAATGCCAATTAAGTCTAACTGTATTTAAGACTGGCTTATAAGTAAAATCTTGAACTTGATCCCAAGGCATCTCTACGACTTGATTAGAACGATTTTCAGTTACATCACTGATGTCCATCAAGTAAATCCCCTTAGGTGTGAATGCCAGAATCTTAGGCTTCACACTCGACTGAACATAGTAGTAACCACCTATAATGAAAAAATCAATAAAGGATTTCAACCATGTCTTTTTCTTAAAAGCCATCAGAAAATTCTTTTGTCCCTCGATATGACAAGTTGAAAGAAATGATTCAATCTGTTTTTCTGTTGCAAACTCCATAATAGCGCCCATAATGATACCTCCATAACGATTAGTAAATAGGCAGATAAGCACTCTTCACATAAAAGAAGAACTTACCATTTGTTGCATTTTATCTTACTTTTTCAGTAAATAACATACCTCCTATAAAATCATCCTAGCATGTGTATACTTCAGTTAACACTGGAAGAAGATTTAAAAAATAGCTTCTCACAACTTTTATTATATTCATTATATCATAAATCTGATAAACAATTTAAAAAATGTAAGCACTTTTCTTCCAACTTCGCTATCATTCTATTAAAAAACGACAGCTTCTTTCGAAACCATCGTTTTTCATGAAGAATCCTTATTTGACATGTTTTGCCAATTCTTCTTGGGCTTTTTTATTGGATTCTTCTTTTTCTTTCAGCCATTTTTCTTTGGCTTTTTCATATTCATCTTTTGTGACTGTTTTATCTTGTACTTTGAGATATTTATATGATTCGATACCTTTATTACCAGCTAATGAATATGGTGTTGAGAAAGGAACGACTTTTCTCAATGTTGGTGTTCCACCCTTAGAAACATTTGGAATCGCTAAAGCGCTATCTACCAACCACGCTTGGATATCAGCATACTTTTCATAGCGTTTTGCAAGATCTTGTTCCTTATTGGCTTCTTCCAACATTTGAGTGTAGACATCCAGTCCAACAGCCTTGGCCTTGTCATTGGCTTCACCTGGCTCTAAACCTAGATTTTGCAACAAACCTCCAGAATTAAGGTTGAAGACATCAAGATAGGTTGAAGGATCTTGGTAATCGGGACCCCAACCACCATTGTAAAGATCATAATCCTTCTGAGCTGCTGTCTGAGCCAAATAGCTTGTATTATCATAGTCTTCAGTAGTGAGTTGTTGAATATCAATTACAACGTTCTCTGCACCTAAAGCTGCTTCAATAGATTGCTTCATAGAATTTGCCTCTTGAACACCCTGTTTAGCAGCTTGGTCAACTGTCATGTCCAAGTGGATAGGGAATTGAACTCCTTTAGCTTGGAGTTCTTTCTTAGCCTCTGCAAATTTAGCCTTGGCTTTTTCAGCATTGTAGTATGGATCTTGGGCATCCGCAAAGTTGATTCCTTGCCATTCCTTACCGTAGTTAACCATTTTAGACGCCACTACTTCACCAAAGTCTTTGCCATTGATACTTACGAAGTTTGGTGGAACGACTAGGTTACGCAAAATCTTGGTTGCACCATCCTCTCCTTGAGATTGAGCCCCGTAAGCTGTCCGGTCATAGGCAAAATTAATGGCTTGACGGAAGTTTTTATTAAGAACCGCTTCCTGAGTCGATTTCTTTTCAGCATCACTTGTCTTGGAAGTGAATTTATAAGATTTTCTATCTAGGTTAAAGTTTAAGAAATAAGAAGTGGCATCTTGCAAGCTATAGATGATATTGTCCTTATTCTTTTCTTTAATACCTTCAAAGCTTGCACTATTTGGATAAAGGCGAGCATAACTATAAGCTCCCTCAACAAAGTTACGAGCTAGTGCGTCTTGGTCACTACCATCATAATAAGCCAATTTCACATCATCTACAAAGACATTTTTAGCATCCCAGTAGTTCGGATTTTTCTTGAATTCGATGACAGATTTTGAAACAAAGGATTTCATCAAGAAAGGTCCATTGTACAAAATGCTAGATGGGTCTACCTTCCCAAAATCATCCCCTTTTGATTTCAAGAAATCAGCGTTAACTGGGAAGAGAATGGTTGAAGTTGTTTTTGAGTTCCAGTAAGATTCTGGTCGTGTCAAAGTGTACTGAACTGTCTGGTCATCAATCGCCTTAACACCTACAGTTGAAAAGTCTGTTGTTTTACCCGTGATATAGTCATCTAAACCAGCAACAGATTCTTGCACTAAGTACAAGGCTTCTGATTTTTTATCAGCCGCATATTTCAAACCAGTTACAAAATCTTGGGCAGTTACAGGAGCATATTCATCTCCATCTGCAGTATACCATTTAGCATCTTTACGCAATTTGTAGGTATAGGTCAAACCGTCTTGAGAAACACTCCAATCCTCTGCCAAGGATGGGATATAGTTCCCATACTGGTCATTTTCCATGAGTCCATCTATCAAATTAACCACAATATCATTAGTTGTTGCACGGTTTTCTGCTAGATAATTCAAACTAGACGGATCACTAGTATAAACATAGTTGTATGTTTTTGACGCTGTACTAGAATTTCCACACGCACTCAATAAAATACCTGCACTTAATACGACACCTGCAAGTGCTGCATACTTGGCCTTAGACTTTTTCATCTCCAGAACCTCCTGATTTAAATATTTGTCTTATTATACAACTTGAGTTTTATTTAGTCAATAGTTTTTTAAGTAAAATTTAAGAAAAATAAAATATCTATCTACAAACTATAGAAATTATTCTACAAAATAATAAAAAAGAGAATAATTTAAGCATTTCATGATAGAAATGTTCAAATTATCCCTTTTATTTATAAAAAAATTATTGAGAAATTCTTAATTTTGCTCGTAGACGATTTGCTTGGGCTTTTCCAATCACCTTATCCAACAAACGGGTACGAAGACTCAAGAATCCATAAACTCCTCCCCCCATGGCACCGACAAGGGCTACATATAGGAAACTCCACAAACGTCCACTTGGTTGGAAAACAAATCCTAAAATCCACTGCAATGTCCCAACTACTAGAAACATGAAAAGAGTTAACAAACTGATTAAAATGGTTCGCTTCAAAATCACCTTGCGATTAACACCAGTTACCTTGCAAATGTCCCGATACATCAAAACATTAGGAATAATAAGACCGATGGTTGTAGAAATCAAAGGCCCGTAACTGTGAAAGAGAGCAATGGTTGGCAGTTGCAAGACCAGCTTGGCAATGGAACCATAGATAAAATAGAGAACTGCCTTGCGGTTGCGGAACATGGCCTGAAGCATTGGAGACAAGACCATGTACAAACCTAAAATAGTAGACTGCAAAACTGCAAAGACAAATAAGCCCATGGCCAAACTATCTGGCTTGCCATAGAAGACTGTATAAAGAGGTTCTCCTACCATGACCACTCCAACCGTTGCTGGTAGCAAGAATAGGAAAAGCATGGTAATGCTGTCCTGAACTAGACGAGAAGCTGCCTTCAAGTCTCCTTTAACATAGTTTTCAGTCAAAAGCGGCAAACCGACACTCCCAATCGAAACCCCAACAGAAATCAAAATCATAGTGATTTTATTAGGATTGGCTGAGAAATAAGAAAACATGACAACCAAGTCTTCATTACTATAGTTGGTAAACCAACTCATACTATTGATAAAGGTCATCTGGTCCAAAATCTGGAAAAGCTGGATAGCAGACCCTGTCAGGATAAAAGGAATGGCTTCCTTAATGGTGTCGACCAAAAGACGCTTGCTGTTTATCTTATCTCCTGTTTCAAGGACTCTTTTAAGTAATCCTTCTTTGGCAAGGAAATAGATCAAAACTGCAAAACTAGCTACCATGCCGACAAAGGCAGCAAAGGTGGATTGAGTAACCGCTGCTAGATAATCTCCTGAGCCCATTTTCATAATCATAAAGGTAGCTAAGAGCATCCAGATAACACGAATGACCTGCTCAGCGATTTGGCTCATGGCATAAGGTTTCAGGTTATTCATCCCTTGGAAGAAACCTCGGATAACACTCATAGAAGGGAAAATCAAGACCGCCCAAGCCAAGCTCTGCATGATTGGGATCAGGTCTTTCCCTACACCCGACAAATCTGCTAGCCAAGGGGCAAAGACATACAAGACTAGTGCAAAGACCAGACCAAGTCCTGTCATAAAGCCTAAAAAACTTCGAATCAAGGCGAAGCTGTGCTCTTCTTCGCGCATGGTATTGTACTTAGCCACTTGCTTAGCAACCGCAACTGGGATACCTGCTGTTGAAACCAGCAAGAACCAAGCATAGATATTGTAGCCCATGGTAAAGAGACCATTTGCTGTAGCCGCATAAGACCCCATCCAGATATACCAGGGGATAATATAAATGGCACCGAGTAGACGACTGATAAAGTTACTAGCCGTTAACCAAGCAGTCCCCCGTAACATCTGGGCCTGCTGGTGATTGTTTTCGTTAGACATAGATTCCTCATTTAATTTTAATAACTAGGAAAAATTCCTCATCTTCCATTATAAACTTTTCCTTGTCACTTGTAAATTTACGACTTTCGGTTTACAATAGAAAGTATGATTAAGATTGAAACCGTATTAGATATTTTAAAGAAAGATGGTCTCTTCCGTGAGATTATCGACCAAGGACATTATCACTACAACTACAGCCATGTCGTATTTGACACCATCTGTTATGACAGCCGCAAGGCCAAAGATAAGAGCCTCTTTTTCGTCAAGGGTGCTGCCTTTAAGAAGGAATTTCTGATTTCAGCTATCTCACAAGGCCTCAGTTGGTATGTGGCTGAAAAAGACTATGAGGTTGGTATTCCTGCTATTATCGTCAGCGATATCAAGAAAGCCATGAGTTTGGTAGCTATGGAATTTTATGGAAATCCACAGGAAAAACTCAAACTCCTTGCCTTTACTGGTACTAAGGGTAAAACTACAGCAGCCTATTTCGCTTATAACATCTTATCTCAAGGGCATCGACCGGCTATGCTCTCGACTATGAATACAACTTTAGATGGCAAGACTTTCTTTAAGTCTGCATTGACAACCCCTGAGAGTATTGACCTCTTTGATATGATGAATCAGGCTGTGCAAAATGACCGTACCCACCTCATCATGGAAGTCTCCAGTCAAGCCTATCTAGTCAAACGTGTCTATGGTCTAACCTTTGATGTGGGAGTTTTCCTCAATATCAGCCCCGACCATATCGGCCCGATTGAACACCCTAGCTTTGAAGACTACTTCTACCACAAACGTCTCTTGATGGAAAATAGCCGAGCAGTCATCATTAACAGTGACATGGACCACTTTTCTGTCTTGAAAGAACAAGTGGCAGATCAAGACCATGATTTCTACGGTAGCCAGTCTGATAACCAAATCGAGAATTCCAAAGCCTTTAGTTTTTCAGCTAGAGGTAAACTCGCTGGAGATTATGATATCCAACTCATTGGACACTTCAACCAAGAAAATGCCGTTGCTGCTGGACTTGCTTGTCTCCGTCTCGGAGCTAGTCTTGAGGACATCAAAAAAGGAATTGCTGCAACCCGCGTTCCTGGTCGTATGGAAGTCCTCACTCAGAAAAATGGAGCCAAGGTTTTCATCGACTACGCCCACAATGGGGACAGTCTAAAAAAACTAATCAAGGTTGTAGAGACTCATCAAACAGGAAGGATTGCTCTGGTCTTAGGTTCGACAGGAAATAAAGGAGAAAGTCGTCGCAAAGACTTTGGACTTCTTCTCAATCAACATCCTGAGATTCAAGTCTTTCTGACTGCTGATGACCCTAACTATGAAGACCCAATGGCCATTGCAGATGAAATTAGTGGCTACATCAATCATCCTGTTAAAAAAATTGCGGATCGCCAAGAAGCCATCAAGGCAGCTATGGCTATCACAAATCACGAATTAGATGCAGTTATTATCGCCGGTAAGGGAGCCGATTGCTACCAAATCGTTCAAGGCAAAAAAGAAGCCTATCCAGGAGATGCAGCCGTAGCAGAAAATTATTTATAAGGATCGTAAAAAAATCAAGGGAAACGAAACCCTTGATTTTTTCTATTTTTATTTAAAAGCGTTTTTCAAACCTTCAACGGCACCTTCTACAGCGCCTTTAGCATCTTCAACTACTTCTTTTGCCTTAGCAACTGTCTTTTCTACAGCGCCTTCTGCTTCAGTCTTGCTATCTCCAGTAACTTTACCAAATCCTTCTTTGATAGCGCCTGTTGCTTGTTCCAATTTGTTTTCAAGTGACATATGATTGTCTCCTTTAATTTTATTCCGATATATGTTACCGGTTACATATAGTTTATACGGAATGCTAAGGAAAGTCAAACAATGTGCTCAGAGATAAGAAATCAGGCCAAGTAGAAAGTTAATCTTTCCTTATCAAAATCGACGGCCAACTCATACTTTCCATCTTCATTTTGGACAATATAACCTAGGACAACCAAACTGTCCACAAAGATATCACGGCGTTTCTGCATAAGCTGATCTTTTTTGAGAAATTTTAGCAAAAAAGTTGTCATGTATTTGAGAGCATACTCAGGATTAACATCTCCCAAAATGGCATAGAGTTCCTGCTGTTTTTCTGTCAAAGGATACTGATGTTTGACCTTGTAGAAATAATTAGACAAGGTCATTTTTGTTCTCGCAAAGTCCGTCTTTTCAACTAAAATAGCTGCATTGGTTTGATTTCGTAATTCCGTCTCAAAACTCTGCTCTAACAAGGCTTGATAGACCGGACTATCTTCGCTGACAAAAATCTCTTGATCCAGTTCGAGACTATCGAGTGATTCAAGCATAGGAAGATTAAGGTAATAACGCTTATTTTCCCGACGAATCAAACCAGCCTTTATATACTCTTCCATGAGTTTATCAACTGCTACATCTGGAAATTGAGCCTTAATTTCTCTCAAAATAACATCCTCATGCTGGTCCAGATAGCGGATTAATTCTCCAAAAAATGGCTGTCTCGTCAAACGAGATGGATTAAAAATCTGAATCATGAAGATTCCTTTCTTTACATTCTAACAGAGGCGATGCTGCCAACTGACTGGGATTGGTCCCAGCTTGGTTCAGAGGAACGGGCAAACCTAGTTCTCTGTAATACTCTCTCCAAAAGTCACTAATCTCCTGCTCCCCATCCCCAAATTTCATGGGAATGGTTTCAAAAATCGGTAGGATTTCTGCCATATACTGGGAACAGTAAAAACCTTCTCCATCTGGATAGAAAGAAGCATTGTAGGGTGCTCCTAGATGTTTGCAAGCTTTTTCCTTCACAGACTGGATATCCATTTCTGGGTAAACATAGAGGTCGTACAAATGATTGGACTCAAAGAAGTCTGCTGGTTCTTGACAAACCACACCAGCCTGTCCACTAGCGTGGTAAATCATCCCATCCAAATAAATGGCAACATGATTATAGTTGCCTGTGGAAGTCTGGATGGCCTGCCCCATATCTGACTCTTCTCTCACAAAAATCAAATCGCCATTTTCTAACATGCTTCACTCCTAGAAAAAAAGGAGCCAAAACTCCTTTCGATATAAGGCAAACTAGCCTTTCCTAATTTGAATTGATGACCAAAATCTTAAGCATTAAAGCTTTCAGTCAATTGAGGTACCACTTGTTTCTTACGTGAAACAGCACCAGCAAGGAAAGCATGGTTGTTTTCAAGTTTGAAGTTGAAAGCCGCTTCGACCTTGCCCATATTAGCACCAAGAGCCAAGATTTCTGAGTTTGAGTTGACGATATCTGTAATCATCAAGACAAAGTCAGAGTAGCCGTTTGCTGCGTTAGCGGCTTGCATTGCAGCTTCAATTTCTGCTTGGCGTTCCAATACTTCAGCGATGTCAACTGTGTTTACTTGAGCAACACGGACATTATTTCCGTTCAATTCAAAAGTTTTAGCATCAATGTCAATCAATTCTTCAGCAGATTTGCTAGCCAAGTTTGTACCAGCTTTCAACATAGCTAAACCATATTCTTCCAAGTTGACACCAGCCAATTCAGCCAATTCAGGAGCAATAACTTTATCTGTTGGGTGTGTTGTTGGTGATTTCAAAAGAAGGGTATCTGAAATTAAACCTGAAAGCATCAAACCAGCAATCTCTTTAGGCACAGCTACACCATGTTCTTTGAACATACGGTAAACGATTGAAGACGCTGAACCAACTGGCTCCAAACGCATGTAGAGTGGGCTTGCAGTTTCAAAATTAGCCACACGGTGGTGGTCTACAACACCATAAACTTCTACTTCAGCGATATCTGATACAGATTGTTGGAATTCATTGTGGTCAGTCAGGATAACTTGCTCTGCTCCTTCTGCTTTAGCAGAAGTGATAACACGCGGTGCTTCTACACCAAAATAGTTCAAGACAAAGGCTGTTTCTTCATTTGGAGTTCCAAGGGCAACAGCTTCCGTATCCAAACCGTAAGCTTCTTTTGCAAGGTAGGCAAAGGCTACAGATGACCCGATGGCATCTGAGTCTGGATTTTGGTGACCAAATACTAGAATCTTAGACATGATAATACCTCATTTTGTTTATTCTCTTTATTGTAGCATTTTTTTCGCTTTTTGACAAAAGGTAAGAGGAGTCAAAGGACTCCTCACGATTCTTCAAAATAACTGAGCAAATTTCTATCTTGATTTTCAGATAAAAATCTTTCCTTCTGTGGCCTCTTCTTACGCTTGAGAAGGGCTTCTGCCGACATGGCTTCTTCCTTACTGGCAAAACCTTGAGCATAGATGAGTTTAACCGGCAAGCGAGCTCGCGTATATTTGGCTCCCTTCCCACTATTGTGGACAACCAGGCGTCTTCTCACATCAGTCGTATAGCCTGTATAGTAGGATCCGTCACGGCACTCCAGCACATACATATAAGCCTTATGATCCATAATAAATCTCTTCGAGTTCCGGCGTATAAGAGCCATCATCATTGTGTACAATGAGAGGTGGCAAGACCTTAAAACCGCTTGTTGAACCATCCTTGATAGCTTCAATCAAGAGCATATTGGCTTCTTTTTCCCTCTTTGGATAAACAAACTGCAGGCGCTTAGGTGCTAGATTGTGCCGTTGCAACATGTCCAGGATATCCAAGAGGCGATCAGGACGATGAACCATGGCCAAACGCCCATTAGACTTGAGAATACTCTGGGCACTACGACAGATTTCCTGCAAATTGGTCGTGATTTCGTGGCGCGCCAAGAGATAATGTTCACTCTCGTTCAAGTTGGAATGAGGATCCACCTTGAAATAGGGTGGATTACACAAAATCATATCCACCTTACTTCCCTGGATGTAAGCAGGCATATTTTTCAAATCATCACAGATGACCTCCATCTGCTCCTCTAATCCATTCAAACGGACAGAGCGTTCAGCCATATCCGCCAAACGCTCCTGAATCTCAACAGCCAAAATCTGTGCCTGAGTCCGAGTGCTAGCAAAAAGCCCCACTGCTCCATTTCCAGCGCAAAAATCCACTATCAAGCCCTTTTTAGGAAAACGTGGAAAACGTGACAAGAGAACACTATCCACCGAATAGCTAAAAACCTCTCTATTTTGAATGATTTTAATATCTGTCGAAAAGAGCTGGTTAATACGCTCTCCTGATTTTAATAATTGTTCTTCTTCCATGGTCCTATTATAGCAAATTTATATTAACATTACAAAAGATAGAGATTTCTAACTAGTGCTTCTGATTCTTCAAATGTTGAAGGGCTTCCTTGGTCCAAATTGGCATCATTCGTTTGAGAGGAGCAAAGCCGTAGTTAAAACGATCGCTTGAAAAGCGTCTCCGTCTAGGAAACTGGTGCTTTTCTTCCTCCAAAGTACGGATAGAAAGACTAGCTTTCCCTGTAAATTCATCTAAATCCACCACCTGAACCTGAACCTCTTCATCGACTTTCAAGGCTTCTTGGATATTTTCAATAAAGCCTGTCCGAATCTCTGAAATGTGAATCAGCCCCGTATCACCCGTTTCTAGCTCAACAAAGGCACCGTAGGGCTGAATCCCTGTAATACGCCCCTTTAGCTTATCACCGATTTTCATCTTAGTCCTCGATTTCAATTGTTTCAATCACGACATCTTCAACTGGCTTGTCCATAGCCCCTGTCTCAACAGCAGCAATGGCATCCAAGACAGCATAAGAAGCTTCATCAGCTAGCTGACCAAATACAGTGTGACGGCGGTCTAAGTGAGGAGTTCCACCTTGGTTGGCATAGATTTCCGCAATCGGTTCTGGCCAACCACCACGAGCAATTTCTTTCTTAGAATAAGGCAGGTGTTGATTTTGCACGATAAAGAACTGGCTACCGTTGGTATTTGGACCAGCATTGGCCATAGAAAGGGCACCACGGATATTGTAAAGTTCTTCAGAGAATTCATCCTCAAATGATTCACCGTAGATTGACTCGCCACCCATACCAGTTCCAGTTGGGTCTCCACCTTGAATCATAAAGTCCTTGATAATACGATGGAAAATGACACCATCATAGTAACCATCTTTTGAAAGAGCTACAAAGTTAGCCACTGTTTTAGGAGCATGTTCAGGGAAAAGCTTAATACGCAAGTCTCCATGATTGGTCTTAATAGTCGCGATAGGACCTTCTACTGTTTCAATTTCTACTTGTGGGAAATGCAATTCTTTTTCTACCATACCAAACCCTTCTAAGGCATCAAAAATGCCATTTTCTTCTAATGTTTTTGTAATATAATCTGCTTTTTCTTTGATGTTATCATGAGAAATTCCCATTGCAACGCTGATTCCAGCATAATCAAAGAGTTCCAAGTCATTCAGCCCATCTCCAAAGACCATAACGTTCTCTGGTTTAAAGCCAAGGTGTTCCACAACCTTTTCCACACCCGTCGCTTTGGAACCTGAAATCGGCACAATATCAGACGAATGTTGATGCCAACGAACCATGCGAAGTTTGTCAGAGAGACTGTCAGGCAAGTGCAAGTCATCTCCTTTATCTTCAAAAGTCCACATTTGATAGATATCTTCTTTTTCATGGAAATTAGGATCTACATCTAAGTCGGGGTAAATTGGATTGATAGCCTCACTAATCATATCGGTGCGAGTCGACAACTTGGCATCATGACTCCCAACCAAACCATACTCAATTCCCTCTTGCTTGGCCCAAGAGATATACTCCTCAACATCTGACTTCTCAATCTGATGTTGATAAATGATCTGACCTTTTTTATCTTCGATGTAGGCACCATTTAAGGTCACAAAAAAGTCAGGCTTGAGTTCACGAATTTCTGGCACGACACCAAAAATCCCTCGTCCAGAAGCAATACCTGTCAAAATTCCTTTCTCACGTAATTGCTTAAAAACAGTTGGGATTGAAGCTGGAATAAAACCAGTCTTGGAATTTCGCAAGGTATCATCAATATCAAAAAAGACAATCTTGATCTTCTTTGCCTTGTATTTTAATTTGGCATCCATCTCACTACCTCTTTCAATCTAGCTCTTTCCATTATACCATAAAGTAGCTAAATCCCCTATTTTCAAAAAGTTTCCAGTTTTATTGTAAGTCCTTGGATAAGTATAAAACTAAATCATTATCATTTTGACAACTTGCACCCATTTCTAGCGGTTTATTTCTATACCACACACCTGTCCCATCTGGAATATAGCCTCGTTTGATATACAATCTCTGGGCAGGGCCATAGCCTAAGTGCACACCTACACCAAGAGTGACCTTACTCGAAACAAACTTGACTCGTTTTTCTGCTTCTTCTAGCAGTTGATTCCCAATCCCTTGATTTCGAAAAGGCTCAAACACATTAAAATCTGATAATTCTGGATAGACTTCTGCAAAAGGACCATGTTTAGCAGAGGGCAAAATGGTAACGTAGCCCGCTACAGCACCATCAATCTCTGCAACTAAGACTTCTCTCTCCCCACTTTCCTGTTCCAGAAAATATCTAGCCAAAATTTCCTCTCTACCATGCCAACCTTGATTCATAAATCCATGAGATAAGGATTCAATATCAGACTTAATCATATTTCTAATCGTACAATTCATCTTTGACTTACCCACCTTTACTCTTTCTATTACCATTATAGCACGCCAAGGTCAGAAAAAACTATCTCATGAAAAAGAGGTCCACTGGACCCAACTCGCATTCTCATTTCAAGGCTCGTAAAAAAGAGATCCACCCGGATCTCTTTTTTAATCTTCGTTTACGAAAGGCATCAAAGCCATTACGCGAGCACGTTTGATAGCTGTTGTTACTTTACGTTGGTTTTTAGCTGAAGTTCCTGTTACACGACGAGGAAGGATTTTCCCACGTTCTGAAACGAAACGGCTAAGAAGCTCAGTATCTTTGTAATCAACATATTCAATTTTGTTTGCTGCGATGTAATCAACTTTTTTACGGCGTTTGAATCCGCCACGACGTTGTTGAGCCATGTTTTTTCTCCTTTATAATTTTAGTTGTCCATTAGAATGGTAAATCATCATCTGAAATATCCAATGGATTTGTTGCTCCAAATGGATTTTCATCACGTGAAAAGTCTGGTACTGAATTTGTAGGCGCTGAATAGTTTGCAGTTGGTACAGAGTAAGCTCCACCTGTATGACCCTCACGCACACTACGGCTTTCCAACATTTGGAAATTCTCAGCCACGACCTCTGTCACGTAGACACGTTGTCCTTGCTGGTTATCGTAACTACGAGTCTGGATACGACCTGTCACCCCGATAAGTGAGCCTTTTTTAGCCCAGTTAGCAAGGTTTTCAGCCTGTTGACGCCACATAACGACATTGATAAAATCAGCCTCACGTTCGCCATTTTGACTCTTAAATGTACGGTTTACTGCAAGAGTAAAAGTCGCAACTGCTACATTTGATGGGGTATAACGCAACTCAGCGTCACGTGTCATACGCCCTACAAGTACAACATTGTTAATCATAGTTTACCTTCTTAAGCGTCAGTTTTGACGATCATGTGACGAAGAATGTCAGCGTTGATTTTTGAAAGACGGTCAAACTCTTTAAGAGCTGCATCATCATTTGCTTCAACGTTAACGATGTGGTAAAGTCCTTCACGGAAATCTTTGATTTCGTATGCAAGACGACGTTTTTCCCAAGATTTTGATTCAACAACAGTTGCACCGTTGTCAGTCAAAATAGAGTCAAAACGTGCTACCAAAGCGTTTTTAGCTTCTTCTTCAATGTTTGGACGAATGATATAAAGAATTTCGTATTTAGCCATTGATATGTTCCTCCTTTTGGTCTAATGACCCCAAGACTTTGCAAGGGGTAAGTGAGGTTCGCTCACAATAAACTATTATACTAGAAAATATTTTTTTACGCAAGTAAAAACTATGAAATAAAAAAGAAGATGACGAATCATCTTCTCAAAAACTATGAGTTTTTAGTCCTCTTTTTTCTTGCGAGCAAGAAGTCCAAATCCACTTAGGGCCCCAAGAAGTCCAAGTGCTGCTAGGCTAGCGTTAGCTTCTGTACCTGTGTTAGGCAATTCTTTCTGACCATCAACATATTTAGGAGTTGCTGGTTTATCAGCAACATCAGTCGCTACTGTTTCATTAGCTGGACTTGTTGGCTGAGCAGGAATTGCTGGTTGGTTTGGATTTGTTGGTTGTTCCGGTTGCACTGGAGCTACTGGTTGTTCAGGAGTCTCTGGTGTTGATGGAACAACTGGTGCTGGTTCCGGCTTAGGCTCTGGTTTAGGAGTCGGAGCTGGAGTTGATCCTGGGTAAGGAGTTGGGTTTGGCTTAGGACTGTTTGGAATGTAATTAATTGGTGTATCCTCACCTGGATTAGTTGGGATATCTGGTACTTCATATCCTTTTGTTGGATCGTTTGGATCTACTGGTTTCAACGGATTACCGTCTTTGTCCTTAGGTGTGTATCCTGGGACATATGGAAGAACTGGTTTATCACTTCCTGGTTTTGTTGGATCTGCTGGATCATTTGGATATTTGATTGGGTCTGTTGGTTTACCTGGGATGTTTGGTACCCATGAACCTAGTGGTTTGTATACATAAGTTACTGTTGTACCGTTTTCTCCAATCTTGCCTTCAGCTTCACCTTCTACACGTTCCAATACGTATCCAGTAATAACTTTTCCACTTGTAGAGTACTCATCGCCTACTTTACCTTCTGTAGTTTCTGTAGGTAGAAGTTCTTTACCATTTTCATCTACATACTTAACTACTAGGTTAGCTTTGTTTGCTACGTAGTTGATTGGTGTATCTTCACCTGGGTTAGTTGGAACATTTGGTACTTCATATCCTTTAGTTGGATCGTTTGGATCTACTGGTTTAAGTGGTTGACCATTTCCATCAACAGGTGTGTGACCTGGTACGTATGGAAGAACTGGTTTATCACTTCCTGGTTTTGTTGGATCTGTTGGATCATTTGGATATTTGATTGGGTCTGTTGGTTTACCTGGGATGTTTGGTACCCATGAACCTAGTGGTTTGTATACATAAGTTACTGTTGTACCGTTTTCTCCAATCTTACCTTTAGCTTCACCTTCTACACGTTCCAATACGTATCCAGTAATAACTTTTCCACTTGTAGAGTACTCATCGCCTACTTTACCTTCTGTAGTTTCTGTAGGAAGAAGATCTTTGCCTTTTTCATCTACATACTTAACTACTAGGTTAGCTTTGTTTGCTACGTAGTTGATTGGTGTATCTTCACCTGGGTTAGTTGGAACATTTGGTACTTCATATCCTTTAGTTGGATCGTTCGGATCTACTGGTTTAAGTGGTTGACCATTGCCATCTTTTGGAGTATATCCTGGTACATATGGTACTACTTCTGTTGGTTGTCCTGGTTTTGTTGGATCTGTTGGATCATTTGGATACTTGATTGGGTTTGTTGGTTGTCCTGGAATGTTTGGAATCCATGAACCTAGTGGTTTGTAAGTTACTACTTCTGTTGTATTTTCTGAGTCTGCAGTTACTTTTGTAGTTGGTACTGTTGCTTTATCAGCTAAGTATCCTTTAACTACTGGTGATTTCACTTCAGCCAAGTCTTGAGCTGGTGTCCAATCCCCGTATGTAACTTCTCCTGTAACCAAGTTAACCTTAGCTTCACGTGTGAATTTAGCCTCTTGGGTAACAACTTTTGGAGTGCCGTCTTCGTTCAATACTGGAGTTCCATCTTCGTATACGTATGTGATTGTACGTGTTACTGTTTTGTTTAGATCTTTTTCTTCCAAGCCAGCTGGGTATTTAGGTCCGTCTGGGTTGTTTGGATCTACTGGAGTTCCTGGTGTTTTTGGATTATTTGGAGTGACTGTAACTTCTTTAGCTTTAAGTGTTACTTTGAACTCTTGATCTGTATCTTTATCTTTATCGAACTTACCACCTTCTGGGTATGTATTAGATACTAATTCATATCCTTTGTTTTCAAGTTCTTTGATTTTCGCTTTTACATCAGCTTCTTTTGTAAGTGGTGTATCTGAGTCACCTTCTTCAGTAATAGCGTCAACACCTGGAATTGGATTTCCTTTTTCATCTACGAAAGTAGTCTTAGCTTTTTGCGTATCCTTCACGTAGTTGATTGGTGTATCCACACCTGGGTTAGTTGGTACACTTGGTACTTCATAACCTTTTGTTGGATCGTTTGGATCTACTGGTTTAAGTGGTTGACCATTGCCATCTTTTGGAGTGTATCCTGGTACATATGGTACTACTTCTGTTGGTTGTCCTGGTTTTGTTGGATCTGTTGGATCATTTGGATACTTAATTGGGTTTGTTGGTTGACCTGGGATGTTTGGTACCCATGATCCAAGTGGAGTATAGGTTACTACTTCCTTGATATCTTCAGAATTACCTGTTACGTTTACTACTGGTACACTTGCTTTGTCAGCTAAGTATCCCGGTACTACTGATGACTTCACTTCAGCTAAATCTTGTGCTTCTGACCAATCTCCGTATGTAACCTCACCTGATACCAAGTTGATCTTAGCTTCACGAGTGAATTTAGCTTCTTGTGTTACTGTTTTTGGAGTGCCGTCTTCGTTTAATACTGGAGTGCCATCTGCGTATACGTATGTGATTGTACGTGTTACTGTTTTATTTAGATCTTTTTCTTCCAAACCAGCTGGGTATTTAGGTCCGTCTGGATTATTTGGATCTACTGGAGTTCCTGGTGTTTTTGGTTGATCTGGTGTTACTGGCACTACACGTTCTTTAAGTGTTACTGTGAATTCTTGGTCAACGTTAACATCTTTATCGAATACTCCGTCTGTTGGGTATGTATTAGATACTAATTCATATCCTTTGTTTTGAGCTTCTTTGATTTTCGCAGCGATTTCATCTGCTTTTGTAAGTTTGTCTCCACCTTTACCTGTTTCAGAGATTGGCGTGTTACCTTCCACTTGCTTAACATTACCATCTTTGTCTTGGTAGACAAATGTTGTTTTAGCTTTTTGGATTGGTGAGTAAGTTACTACATATTCGTAATCTTCATCTGTTGCAGTTGTTGGCTGTACCGGAACTTTTTCTACACTTGCAATGTAACCTTCTTTTTGAGGTACTGTCACTTCTGGAAGATTTGTATCTCCAATACCTGTCCAGTTAATGTAGATTGGTTTATCATTTGAACCAATTTCTGCTTTACCCTCAGCATTTGTCTTAACAGTTCCTTTATAGCTTACAGTCTGAGTCGTTGGATCAAATACTTGTTGTCCTGCAAGACCTGGTGCATCATCAGCATACACATACTTAATTGTACGGTTTACTTCTTCTACTTTTGTTTTCTTAACATAATTGTAATCTACAGGCGTAACATAAGCTGATGCATTAAGTCCATTCTTTTTCAATTCTTCAGTAGAATATAAATCACGAACTCTAGTGTTCGTTACACTTAATGTACCTTCAATTCCTGTTGTAGGGATGTTTGCAAGGATGTACTCTTCTCCATCCACTTCTTTTATTAATGGAGGAATATATTCAGATACATCGTATTTTTTACCTAGGACATTAGTATTATCCTTTGTACCATCTTCATTTAAAGGACGATTACCATCGTATTTAGTAGTTGCATGTCCAATAGTTTTTCCAGTCTCAAGATCTTTAAGATCTATTACTACTGCTCCTGTTGGTGGTTCTCCTAGAGGTGTTCCAGATGCATTGATTTCCCAACCATTTGCAACTGTTGTAGTAACTTCTTCTTTTTCACCGTTAATAGATGTTCCACCTGATACTGTAAGAGTAGCTGCAGTCTTATCGTTTCCTGCTGTTCCTCCTGTAATAAGCCCAAATTCATTATACGTAACATTAGAGAATTCATTTGTTAAAGTTTTATTTTTAATTACTTTCTCTACACCTAAAGATTGAAGAGATAGCGAGATATTAGAACCTTCTTGGATGTATCCTTCTGTTACAGTTACCTCTAATTCTGTTGGAGAGATTAATTTTGGAGTTAATGTAAATCCACCTTCACGACCATCTTGAAGAATCCAAACGTTGTTTTCGTTAGCTTTAACATTAGCCCAACGGTTAGCAAGACGGTAAGTAATACTATCTCCTTTGTTAGGATTAATAGTAGACGCTGTATTTAATCCATTTACAAAGTTAGTACTTCCTTCAAGTTCTTTAAATTCTGTAAATTCAGAATTAGGTAATTTAATAGTAAATTTAGAACCTACTCCATAACGGATATCTGAATCTGTATTAATCTCTAGAGTATCACTCTTACCTTTCAATTCATTAGAAACATATGTTAAACCATTATTTGATCTTAATGAAGCTGATGTTCCTTGTTTTGAGAAACTTGCTTTCTGACCTTTACGTGTATAGGTATGTTCAACAACTGTTCTTCCATCAATTTTAATAGTTGCTGTATACGGAGTGTCTTTTGAAATTTGTGGAGCTAAGTATCCACCACCTGATAGGTTTTCAGCACCAAATGAAACAATAGGATAATCTTTTACTTTCGCGTTCCACTCAATGTTGTAAGTATATGTACCAGTTTCGTTAGCAATAGCTGGTTGTTCAGCAACACGTTGGTCATAAGTCATTCCACGTTGAGTACGTTGCGCCCAATATGGTGTAGATTTGTTATTGTTGTTTCCTGTTGAAGTTCTATAGTCGATAGATTTAACTTTACCGATTACAGTACCATCTGCTGCAGTAATTTCTTTTCCTGCAGGGAAGGCAGCACCAAACTCAGCTAAGTTTGTAACTTCGATTTTTGTAATTGAACCTGCTTGTAAATCTGTAGTATCAATTGTTGAATCAAATCCCCATGCTTTAGGAGCTGTATTATCAGCATTCATCGTAATATAACCATTTGTTAAAGATTTAACTTTTTCTCCATCTTTAACAACATCTTTACCTACGATTTTTTGGTCTTGAGTTGCTGCACCATCTAATACAGCTTCAACTTTACCTGCATGACCCGCACGTTTCATTTCAGCATAAACTGCTTCAATTGCGGCAGAAAGACGGTTCACTTGAGCTACCATTTGGTCTTTAGAAGCATCAGATGAAAGCAATCCTTTAGACGCTACTGCTTCAAGCTTCACTGTAGCAATTGCAGCCGATAACTTTTGTTTAGATGCTTCATCTTTCACTTCTTTATCTGAGAAGTTTGAGGCTACTGTTGCCATAACATCAGCTTCTGAAGTCAATTGAGTAAGAACTGTTTTAACATCGTCTTGTGCTTTTTCTGTTGCAGCTTTATCAGATGTTTCTTTGTTAGTTTTTTCTTTGTCTGCTTCTTTTTTATCAGCTTGCTCTTTATCAGATTTTTCTGTTGCAGCTTTATCGGTAACTTCTTTTTCTGCTACAGGTTTAGCTTCAGTTTTAGCATCTTCTTTTACTTCAGGTTTTTCATCTGCTTTTACTTCAGATTTTTCATCTGCTTTTACAGCATCAATCTTTAATTCAGGAAGTTCTTCAACAACGGGTGTTGTTGAACCAGAATCAGATTTCTGTTTATCAGAATTTGTAACTTCTGTAGCCTTTGCAGAACCAGTGTTTGTCTCATCAGCTTTAACAGCATTTGCTCCTAAAAGAAGAGCAGTTCCCAAAAGAACACTAGCTGCACCAAAACTATACTTACGAATAGAAAAGCGCTGGGCTCTTCTACCATGGTATTTTTCCATTCTTGAATACATGTTTTCTCCTTATTTATATATATGTTAATTTAGAATAAGGTTGAAGTCCTTCATGTTCCCTGCCTCTCCTGCTAAAGAAAGCCTTCTTTAACGAAACTACAACACAATACTCACTATCCGATTTTACCATATATTTTTAACATTAGTCAACCAAAAAGATCTATATATTCTCGCTTTTTGTATAATATTTTTGTACCCAAAATACAAAAAGAAGGAATTACCCTTCTTTTTATTATAATAACTTTTTTATTTACGGTTTGATACGGTGCAACATACGTGGGAATGGGATAGCTTCACGGATGTGTTTTGTTCCTGCTGCGAAGGTTACCATACGCTCGATACCGATACCAAATCCTCCATGTGGAACTGTACCGTATTTACGAAGGTCAAGGTAGAATTCGTACTCTGTGCGATCCATGCCAAGTTCATCCATCTTAGCGACAAGGGCATCGTAATCTTCCTCACGCATAGATCCACCGATAATTTCTCCATAACCTTCTGGTGCAAGCAAGTCTGCACAAAGCACGCGCTCTGGATTTTCAGGAACTGGTTTCATGTAAAATGCCTTGATGGCTGCTGGATAGTTCATGACAAATGTTGGCACACCAAAGTGGTTTGAAATCCAAGTTTCATGTGGTGAACCAAAGTCATCTCCATGCTCAAGATGTTCGTAGTCAGCATCTTCATCATTTTCATGTTCTTGCAAGAGGTCAATGGCTTGATCATATGTGATGCGTTTGAATGGCTCTGCAATGTAGCGTTTCAAGAGTTCTGTATCACGTTCTAAGGTTTCCAAGGCTTGAGGCGCGCGGTCAAGAACACCTTGAAGAAGAGCTTTTACATAAGCTTCTTGCAAGTCAAGTGACTCGTCGTGTGTCAAGTATGAGTACTCTGCGTCCATCATCCAGAACTCAGTCAAGTGACGGCGCGTTTTTGATTTTTCAGCACGGAATACGGGACCAAAGTCAAATACACGACCAAGGGCCATAGCACCTGCTTCCAAGTAAAGCTGACCTGATTGGCTCAAGTAGGCTGGAGTTCCGAAGTAGTCAGTTTCAAAGAGTTCTGTTGAATCTTCTGCCGCATTTCCTGAAAGGATTGGACTATCAAATTTCATGAAGCCGTTCTTGTCGAAGAACTCATAAGTTGCGTAGATGATAGCGTTACGAATTTGCATCACCGCTACTTGCTTACGAGAACGGAGCCACAAGTGACGGTTATCCATCAAGAAATCTGTTCCGTGTTCTTTTGGTGTGATTGGGTAGTCTTGAGATTCACCGATTACTTCGATGTCTGTAATGTCCAACTCATATCCAAACTTAGAACGTTCGTCTTCTTTGACAATACCTGTCACATAAACAGACGTTTCTTGGCTCAAGCGTTTGATGACATCAAACTTCTCAAGTCCCACTTCTTCACCAAATTTTTCTAAAAAGTTTGGTTTAAAAGCTACACCTTGGAAGAAGGCTGTCCCGTCACGCAATTGCAAGAAGGCGATTTTCCCTTTTCCTGATTTGTTGGCAACCCAAGCACCAATCGTCACTTCTTGACCAACATAGTCTTTTACATCAATAATCGTTACACGTTTTGTCATTATTTTTCCTTTTCTTTTTCTTTTATTTTTCCATAAATGCTTTCAAGCGGTTAACTGCTTCTTTAAGCGTGTCTAGGTCTGTCGCATAGCTGAGACGCACATTTTCTGGCGCTCCAAAGCCAGCTCCTGTTACCAAGGCTACTTCAGCTTCTTCTAAGATAGCGGTTGTAAAGTCTGTCACATCCGTATAGCCTTTCATCTCCATTGCCTTTTTGACATTTGGGAAGAGGTAGAAGGCTCCTTGCGGTTTGACCACTTCAAATCCTGGCACCTCAGCAAGAAGGGGATAGATGGTATTGAGACGTTCTTCAAAAGCTTTACGCATGCTTTCTACAGTATCTTGCTCGCCTGATAGAGCCTCAACTGCTGCATACTGGGCTACTGCTGAAGGGTTAGAGGTTGTTTGACCTGCAATCTTAGACATGGCAGCGATAACGTCTGCTTCTCCAACCGCATAGCCAATCCTCCAACCAGTCATAGCATAGGTTTTAGACACACCATTGATGACCACTGTTTGCTTGCGAATCGCTTCAGATAGACTAGAAATCGGTGTGAACTCATGACCATTATAAACCAAGCGCCCATAGATATCATCTGCTAGGATGAGAATATCATTTTCTACAGCCCAGTTTCCGATTGCCAAAAGTTCTTCACGACTATAAATCATACCTGTCGGATTGGATGGCGAATTCAGCACCAAAACCTTGGTCTTGTCTGTGCGAGCTGCTTCTAACTGCTCTACGGTCACCTTAAAGTGATTGTCTTCCTTAGCAGGAACAAAGACTGGCACACCCTCTGCCATCTTAACCTGATCTCCATAGCTGACCCAGTATGGGGTTGGGATGATAACTTCATCACCTGGATTGACCACGGCCATAAAGAAGGTATAGAGAGAATATTTAGCTCCTGCAGCGACTGTCACTTGATTTGGCGCTACAGAATAGCCGTAAAAGCGCTCAAAATAGGTATTGACCGCCGCCTTGAGTTCTGGCAGACCTGAGGTTACTGTATAAAAAGAAGCGCGCCCATCTTGAATCGATGCAATGGCGGCATCTTGGATATCTTTTGGAGTAGTGAAATCTGGCTCGCCTAAGGTTAGAGACAAAATATCTCTGCCCTCAGCCTTGAGTGCTTTGGCACGAGCTCCGGCAGCCAAGGTCACACTTTCTTCCATTTCTAAAACACGGTTGGATAGTTTCATAGGCCCTCCTTATTGACCAATGCTCCTGTTTCAAAATCTACTAGATAAAAATTAGTTCCTGACTTGACTTCCCAGATTGGCTTGTCTTGATAACGGCCAAAGGTAATCTTGTCAATCTCGCCAGCTCCTTTTTCCTTAGAAACAGCTTCTGCTTTTTCTTGTGAAACACCCTGATTTAGCTGATAAACGTAAATCTTATGGTCATCTTTACCAATCAGGACAGCAAGTGCTTCTTCTTTTTTATTACGACCAAGAACACTGTAGTAAGATTCCAAGCCATTGTATAAATCAACCTGATCAGCCCGCTCTAATCCTGCATACTGCTGAGCTAATTTTTCTCCTTCACTTTTAGCTGTTTGATAGGGTTGCATACCTAGAAACACCAGATACAGAAAGGAAGCACTGATAACCACAAACAAAATCGTCATCCCTAGACCATACTGCCACAGTAGATTATTTTTTGCTTTTTTTTGTCTTTTTTTCACTCGTCTATTTTACCATCTATTAGGCTTTATTACAAGTGAATATAAGAACAATCGCATTTTATTTCTTCCTTCAAAGTAAACCGCTTTTTCTTGTTTAAAACTGAGCAAGAAAAGTAAAGATACAAGCGAAATCAACGTATTAAAAAACCTGAGCTTGGCACTCAAGTTTTCGTAATTTTTTTGATTTATGGAATCACTTTATCATCCATTCTTTTAGCCATTTTTCCTAAAAAGATAGGCAGTAGAAGGCCAATCATGACTAAAAAGAATCCTAGATAAAGAAATGTTATCACAAAGCCTAAATTGTCAATCAACCAGCCTGTCAACGGGAAGAAAACAATCATACTTAGGCTAAACATCATAGAGTAGACACTTAGCATGGTTGCCCTTACTTCACTTGGGAGCCGCTCTTGCAAATCATTGTCAAAAATCGGCTGAAAAAGAGCATATAGAGCATTACTCATCAAATAAATCAAAATATAGATTAGAGGTGTTCCAAAGTAGGACAGCAGGTAGGTAACTCCAGTCAGCAGGACGAGAATAGGGAAAATCTTCAAGGCGGCATATTTCTTTCCAATCTTACTCGCTAGATAGACTGCAAGGATATTCAGGAGACTACCAAGTAGCATAACTGCTGAAATTTGCCAACTACTTAAATCTGGTAACTGATTTTGATAGTAAAAATAAAACATGCACATGAGTGTACCAATAATCTGAGACAAAATCATCCAGTTGAAGAGCATGGGATTTCGCTCCAACTCTTCCTTAACAGTCCACATAATCTGTTTCATGGTCACATTATCAGTTTTTTCTAGCTTGACACTGGGTTCTTTCAGCATCCAAATCAAGACAAGAACTATGATAGAAGTGGCAATCATGATATAGTAGGTCAGGTGCAATTGACCATGGACAAAAAATCCCGCTAACACTGTCCCCAAAGACCGAGTTCCTTCTGCTACTCCTGACATGAAACTTGAAATGGATAGATAGCGTTCTTTTAGTCCAGCCTCTACAGCCGAGTCATAGACCATTGCTGCGCTTGTTCCTGAATCAAAATTATAAGACAAGGCACTTATCGCCATTGCTAGTGCATAAATCCAAAAATTTCCCTGCCCAGCCAACATAAGAATAGAAGACACAATCCCTGCTATACGACTTAAATAAAGGTTGGTCTTATAGGAATAGCGGTCAGCTAACATACCAGATGGAATTTCACAGAGAAGACTGGTCGTATGAAAAATACTCTCCAGAAGTCCAATCTGCCAAAGAGACATTCCGTTTTGACTGAGAAAGAGAATCCAAAAACTGGTAATCCCTAGAAATGCAAAAAACTCAACTTCGGCCATCAGGCCAATATTTTTCCGATAATTTCTTATTAACATATTTTCTCCTTAACAAGTGTATTCGTATTTCTTTTGTCTGTCACTTGTTAATCTGTGCCTTACATGATCTCCACCCCTTTTAAAAGCATTCTTAAAATGCCATTATTTTCGTTTAATTGTTTATGAAATGATACCGGAAAATAGCTGTTCTGCGGTTTCTATTGCTAGTTTTCATGTTTATTTTAGCACTTATGTCATCATATTACAAGAGAATGTTAGAATACTCTTCGAAAATCAAATGTATTTCAAGTCACAACTGACTAGAATTTCAGCAATTTTATAATTCTCAAATAAACTCTGAGCAAATTTCTTGCAAGTCCTTTTGTTTTGTTGTAATATATTTTATAACAACGAGAGAGCTCTCGGAAATTTAAGAAAAAGGAGACACATCATGTCTAAAAAAGTATTATTTATCGTCGGTTCACTACGTCAAGGTTCTTTCAACCACCAAATGGCCCTCGAAGCTGAGAAAGCACTTGCTGGTAAAGCGGAAGTTAGCTATCTTGATTACTCAGCCCTTCCTCTCTTTAGCCAAGATTTGGAAGTTCCAACTCACCCAGCTGTGGCTGCTGCTCGTGAAGCGGTTCTCTCTGCGGATGCTATCTGGATTTTCTCTCCAGTCTACAACTTCTCTATCCCTGGTACAGTGAAAAACTTGCTTGACTGGCTATCTCGTGCCCTTGACTTGTCTGAGACACGTGGCGCTTCTGCCCTTCAAGACAAGTTTGTCACAGTATCATCTGTAGCCAATGCAGGTCACGATCAACTTTTCGCTATCTACAAGGACCTTTTGCCATTTATCCGTACACAAGTAGTTGGTGATTTCACTGCTGCACGTGTCAATGACTCTGCTTGGGCAGATGGAAAATTAGTTCTAGAAGAAACAGTCCTAAATTCACTTGAAAAACAAGCTCAAGACTTGGTCGCAGCAATTCAATAAAAAATAAAGAATTTTTAAAAGTCTAAATCAATTATCGCCACCTAACCTAATAGAGTGGCATTTTTAGACTCAATCAAGATTTTCAGACAAACATGGCTCATCCAAAAAAACCTTGAGCGTTTCCACTCAAGGTTTTTTGCAGTCTTTTCCATCATAGGAAAATCATTCTAAGAATATTCTTTCATTCGAGATCTATCACTTATCATCATCTTTCGAGAAATTAGTGACTGCTTTTGTCTGATTAATCTTCTTTTCTTCGTCCTACATATAGGCTCAATAGAATACCGCTACCTAGAAGAACAGAGATATAATCAGATTGGCTTCCAGTTTCAGGTAATTTGTCCCCATGGTTTTCTTTAACTGTAGTTGGTACTACTGGGTTAGCATTTACTGGAGTTGCTGGTTGAGCCGGTGTTGGTACTACTGGTTGTTCTGGAACCGCTGGTACTGGTTTAACCGGTACTTCTGGTGTTGGAACAACTGGTGTTGGTTGTACTGGCACTTCTGGTGTTGGAACAACTGGTGTTGGTTGCGCTGGCACAGGTTTAACCGGTACATTTGGTGTTGGTTGCGCTGGTACTGTTGGAATATCTGATTTTGGTACCTCTTGTACTTCAGGCATTCCTGGTACTCCACCATTGAATTCTGGTAATTCGTGAACTTCTGGCATTCCTGGCACACCACCGTTGAATTCTGGCAATTCATGAACTGGTGGTTCTGGCATTGCAAATGTTGGTCCTTCTGGCACATTTGGTGTTGGAGGAACTGGTTTGTCATTTGATGGTGTTACTGGTTTGTCTTGGCATCCACATTTACCATCTTTACCGTCTTTACCGTCGCGACCATCACGTCCATCTTTGCCATCTTTAATAACTGTTTTTGTCACAGTTCCGTCAGAATTGATGATTGTGATTGTATGACTACCATCACCATTATCTTCAACAGAAACTTTTGGTGATTTACCGTCTTTGCCGTCTTTAATCACCATTTCTGTCTTACTTCCATCTGGATTAGTAATTGTAACAACGTGAGTTCCGTCGTTATTATTTTTAACAGTTACAGTTGGTGAAACGCCATCTTTACCGTCTTTACCATCTTTGATAATAGATTTGTATTCACGACCATCAGAATCTACGATTGTTAATGTGTGAGTTCCGTCTCCGTTATCAACGATGTTCGCTTTTGGTGATTTACCATCAAAGATTGTAGTTGTAGTTTCTTTACCATCAGCTCCTGTCACTTTAATAGTGTGTGAACCATTGTTGTTATCAATAACTTCAAGTTTTGGTTCTTTACCATCACGAACTGTGGTTGTAGTAGTTGTACCGTCTGAGTTCACAACTGTGATAGTGTGAGTTCCATCTCCGTTATCTACAACCTTAGCAGTTGGTGATTTACCGTCACGAACTGTGGTTTCAGAAACAGTACCATTACCGTTTTCTACACGAATTGTGTAAGTACCATCATGGTTGTCAGTAACAGTCGCTACTGGTGACTTACCATCTTTAATGATTGTTTCAGTAGTTGTGCCGTCACCATTTAGAACTGAGATCTTATGAGTTCCATTTTGTTCATCAGTTATAGTAACTTTTGGTGATTTACCATCACGAACTGTGGTTTCAGTTGTCACACCTTCTGGATTTGTAATAACGATTGTATGACTTCCGTCTCCATTATCACGAACAGATGCGGTTGGAGTACGTCCGTCAACACCGTCACGTCCATTCTTAACAACAAACTCATTCTTAGTTCCGTCTGGGTTAGTGATTGTTACAGTGTGGCTTCCATCTGGGTTTTCAGTAGTTGTTGCTGTTGCAGCTTTACCATCTTTACCATCTTTGATGATAGCGTTGGTGACATTGCCATCTCCATCTGTAACTTTAACAGTATGAGTTCCGTCTCCGTTATCCGTTACTTCAACTTTTGGAGTCTTACCGTCTTTACCGTTTTTAACAACTGTTTCTTTAGTTGTTCCATCTGGATTTGTTACAGTAATTGTGTGACTTCCATCTGGATTTTCTGTTGTAGTGATATTGGCAGTTTTACCGTCTTTACCATCTTTAACTTTAGTTGTTGATTCAGAACCATCAGGGTTTCTAACAGTAATAGAGTGTGTTCCATCTCCATTGTCCGTTACATTTACAACTGGTGATTTACCGTCTGCTCCGTTTTCACCTTTTTCACCTTTGTCGCCTTTTTCACCGGCTACTCCTTGAGGTCCACGGATATTACCAATCTTGTTCCAAGAACCATTTTCTTTCTTGTAAACATCACCTGTATTGGCGTCGATATAAGTATCACCGTCTTTACCATCATTAGCAGTTGGGGCAGTAACTCCACTTAGTAATTCAGCACCGTTACGTCCATTTGTACCAGAAGCTCCATCTGTACCATTACGTCCATTTGTACCATTCAAGATATCACTTGTACCAATTAATTCATCCACACCTGGATCGTATTTACCGTTACCATTATTATCATAGTATGCTGTAATACGAGTACCATTTACTGGTTGTGAATCTGTTGCATCTGTAGTTGTTGGTTGTACTGTTTCTGATGACTCAGTTGTACTTCTATCTTCATCTGGTAATGCTCTTCTATTTCTTGCACTTCTTGATGTTCCAGAAGGTTGTGAATTAGAAGTTGATCCAGCACCTCTTCTAACTGCTTCCACCAATGCATTTAAGTCAATAGTTGGTGTACGTCCATCTTTACCATTCTTACCATCTTTCACTGTAAAGGTTACTGGATCTTTACCTGGTGTTGTGATAGTTACAACAGTGCTTTGGCCATCTTGTCCACGTTGAGTAGTGATTGTAGGAGTTTGTCCATCCTGACCGGTTGCACCAGTTTCTCCCTTAGCACCATCTTGAACAAAGACTGTAGTTGGTTGTGAACCATCATGGTTATCAACTGTGATTTCTACACCTTTATGACCTTCTTCATCCTTACGAACAGCTGTTACTGTTGGAGAGACACCGTCCACTCCATCTTTAATAACTGCAAGAGGTTTTTCAGGGTTCAATGGTTGACCTGGATGTGCTGGATCTTCTTGGTAAACTTTAGTTTCTTTACCATCTTTGACAGTAAGCAATGATTTACCATCACGTCCGTCCGCACCTTTAGCACCATCTTTAATCATTTCAGAACCTAGAAGTTCATCAGTTCCTGGAGTGTACTTACCATCATTGTTTTCATCAGTATAGAATGTCACAATTGTATGAGATGGATTTCCGTTTTGTCCTTCAACACGAAGCAAATCAACTTTTGGAGTTTTACCGTTCAGACCATTTTCACCGTTCTTAACATTTACTGTAACTGGATCTTTACCTGGAACAGTGAATGTAATGTCGGTACTATGACCATCTTTACCTGGAGTTACAGTTACTTCTGGAGTCTTACCATCTTCTCCACGTTCACCTTTGTCACCCTTAGGTCCCTTGATGTTGCCTTCTTTTTCCCAATTGCCGTTATTCTTAACGAAGACGTCACCTGTTTCTGTATTAAC